>JANRLG010000091.1:0-31481 GCA_033762835.1 Thermoanaerobaculia bacterium | reverse complement strand
GGGAGTCCCGGGGATGACATGGAGCCCGAGGGCGTCCATGTCGATGGCGGAGGAGGGGTAGACGGCCAGCACTGCGCCGATGGCGCGTTCGAAGTTCTCCCGGAACTTGGGGATGCTGCCGGTGGTGCCGAACTGGTCTGCCAGCTGGGGCCACGAGACCGTCAAGGGCGTGCTCGAGCTCGTGAACGACCGGTAGCTGAGCCAGGCGTAGATGTCGATCGCGAGCGGCGATGCGAGGGCGCGGAGAACGCGGAAATCGACCGGTACGGGGTGGCGGATCAGCTCTTGGAAGAACGGCTCCGAAAGCCGTAGCCGGCCGCCCGGCTCTTCCTTCGGCTCCCACCACAACACGGCCTCCGTGATCTGGTAGTCGGCGTCGGCCTGGATTCGCTCCCGTGGGCGACGCACGTCCCAGGAATAGGTGATCGTGGTGTTGAGCAACCGCCGCATCTGGTCCCGGAAGCGCTCGAAGTTGCCGTGGTCCCCGCCACTTGGCGTGAGGCCCATCGCGCGCATGGTCGCCGACAGCGATTCGCCAAGCTCGAGCTCCGGGCTGCGGGTGCGTACGACCTCCGTGCCCAACCAGGCGAGCAGCAGCCGCGGGTACCGGCCGTACGGCAACCCGATCTGCGGTGGCGCCCGAAGAGTGAGGGTCAGAGCGCCGTTCCGTCGCACGAAGCACGGCTCGGTCGGCTCGCGGTAGGGGAGATTGGCTTGGACCAGCAGCCGGCTCAGGAAGGCGACACTGCCCACCTCCGCCGCCGGCTCCTGGCGGATCACCTCGACCTGGTCCAAGAACCGCCGCTTCGGCTCTGTCATCCGAACCGGTCCCTTCACGACACCACCCCGCGGAGGGTCGCTGAGCGATGGCTTACCCCGCCGATCGGGTGACGAGGCCTTCGGTGGGTGACGGGCTTACCGCGGCGAATTTGGAACCCAACTTGGAACCCAACGGGGTTCTTCGGGGTGTGTTTTCCACAGTTTGGTGTCGCGGAAGTCTTTTGGTAGCAGTAATTTGATGGGCTACCGGTCGCTCCCTTTGACGGGAGATAAAAAAAGGGCGGCGACCAGAAGGACCCGGCCGCCGCCGTCCAACCACCCGCTTACGGAGGACCGACGCGGGCTCGAGACTGGGTTCTAGGGACCCTCTGCCGGCCGGCCGGCGCCGTGCCGGGGGCCGTGGAGCGTTTCGCGCAACGCGCGCAGGGTCTCGAACCGTTCTTTCTGACGAGGCGTCAACAAGGCCTCGAATCCCTCACGGAGCGCGACTTTCTTTTCCCTCATTTGGCTGCGTAGGCCGTGGAGCTCGCGCACCAGCCGGCTGATCGCGGCGTCGTCGACCGGGTCGGCGGTCAGTTGCTGGCGCAGTTCGCCGCGCAGCTGGTGCATTTGTTCGCGCAAGGGCTTGGTGTCTTCTAGGGTGGCGCGGAAGAGGGCGCGGGAGCGTTCCCGCTGCTCCTCGCTCAGCTCGAGCACCCGGGCCAGCTTGCGGGCGTGGAGACCGAGGTCCCCGGGACCTTGGCGAGGGTGGGCGGCGAGGGGCCAGGTGAGCGCCACGAGGACGGCCGCGGCGAGGAGGACGTGGATGGGCTTACGGTACATGTTCATCTCATCTCCTTCGAAGGGGCCGGGGAGCTGTCCCCCGCGCCCGCCTCGCGCTTTGGAACCCCCATCCGGGGGCCTTTCCTGCGGGGTCGGTGTGATAGTTTTCAGGCCCGTCTTCGAACCCGCTTCCGAGGGGAGCTTCCACACCATGAACGATGCGAATCTTCTGCGTACCCCTCTGTACGCCTGCCACCAGAAGGCCGGCGCCCGCTTGGTGGATTTCGCCGGCTGGGAAATGCCGGTGCAGTACTCGGGCGTGATCGACGAGCACCGGGCGGTGCGCACGGCGGCGGGCCTGTTCGACGTCTCCCACATGGGGCAGATCCACGTCCGCGGCCCGCAGGCCGAGGCGTACCTCCAGTGGCTGACCCCCAACGACCTCGGCAAGCTCGCCGAGGGTCGTGCCCACTACAGTGCGTTTCTGACCGAGCGCGGCACCTACGTCGACGACTTGCTGGTCTACCGCCTGGGGCCGGCCGAGTTCCTGATCGTGGTCAACGCCTCGAACGCCGACAAGGACTTCGCCTGGGCCCAGGCGCGCACGGCGGGCTTCGACGTCGAGATCGACAACGTCTCCCACCGCTATGCCTTGCTCGCCCTCCAGGGGCCGCGGGCGATCGAAATCCTGGCGCCGCTGACGACGACGGACCTTTCGGCGATCAAGTACTACGGCTTCGCCCACGGCCAAGTGGACGGTGCCCGGGCCATCCTGTCGCGCACCGGTTACACCGGCGAAGACGGCTTCGAGCTCTATGTCGACCCCGAGGAAGCCCCGCGGCTGTGGGACCGCTTGCTCGAGGTTGGTGCACCCCACGGCCTGATCCCGGCCGGCCTGGGCGCCCGCGACACGTTGCGGCTCGAAGCCGCCATGGCGCTCTACGGCCACGAGATCGACGACCAGACGACGCCCCTCGAAGCCAACCTGATGTGGGCGGTGAAACTCGACAAGGGTGACTTCGTGGGCCGCGACGCCCTCGTCTCAGCCCGGGAGGGCGGCATCGCCCGTCGCCTCGTGGGCTTCGAAGTCGTGGGCAAAGGCATCGCCCGTCAGGGCCACGCCATCGTGTCGGGTGACGACACCGTGGGCGTCGTCACCAGCGGCACCTACAGCCCGACTTTCGAAAAAGCTCTCGGCATGGCCTACGTGCCGCTGGGCTCGGTCGAGCCGGGCAGCCCGCTCGAACTCGACATCCGCGGCAAGCGGGTGGCCGCGGTGGTGGTGCCGTTGCCGTTCTACCGCCGGCCGCGTTGAGCAGTAGAACGCAGTACTTTCTCGACCATTGCCCGTTATGATCACGACAATTCGACCGACGCCAAGGAGGAGATCGACCCATGTATCCCAGTGAGAACCTGTACTCGCGCGAGCACGAATGGGTCCGTATCGAAGACGACATCTGCGTGCTGGGCATCACCGAGTTCGCCCAGCACGAGCTCGGCGAGGTGGTCTTCGTGGAGCTGCCCGAGATGGGTCAGGCCTTCGACACGGGGGACGAGATCGGCACGATCGAATCCGTCAAAGCGGTCGCCGAGGTCTACACGCCGCTGGCCGGCGAGATCGTCGAGATCAACGAGGCCTTGGTGGACGACCCCGAGTTGCTCAACGAGGACCCCCACGGCGACGGCTGGCTGGTCAAGATGCGTTTTTCGTCCGCGGACGACTTGAAGGCTCTCATGAACGCCGAACAGTACGAGGAGTACGTGAAAAGTGGCGGCGAGTAAACCTCCGATGGTGGCGCACCGCTACCTCCCCACCGGAGAGCAGGATCGCCGCGAGCTGCTCGCCGCCGTTGGCGTCGAGTCCGTCGACGCCCTGTTTTCGACCCTCGGCGACCTCGTGCTCGACGAGCCGGTGGCGATCGCCGGCCCCATGGGCGACGGCGCCCTGCGGCACCACTTAGGCGCTCTCGCCGCCAAGAACCAGGTCGCCGGTCGCGACTTCGTGAGCTTCCTAGGCGGTGGTGCTTACCGTCACGAGGTGCCCACGGTCATCGACCACCTCTTGCTGCGCGGCGAGTTCCTGACCGTCTACACGCCGTATCAGCCCGAGTTCAGCCAGGGCACGCTCCAGGCGATCTTCGAGTTCCAGACCTTCCTGACGCTCCTGACCGGTTTGCCGGTGGCCAACGCTTCGATGTACGAGGGCGCTTCGGCTTTCGCCGAGGCCGTGCTCATGGCCGACCGCCTGCAGAAGAAGCGCCGCAAAGTGGTGCTCTCGCGCGGCATTCACCCGCATTACCGGGCGACCCTCGCGACCTACGCCCAGAACCTCGACTTCGACCTCGTGGAAGTGGGTTGGGACGAATCCGGCCGGACCGACGCGGCGGCCCTCGCCGCTGCCGTGGACGACCAGACGATCTGTGTCGCCGTGCAGTCGCCCAACTACTTCGGCGTCGTCGAGGCGTGGTCGGTGGCCTCGGACATCGCCCACGCCCAGGGTGCGCTGTCGATCGGCGTGGTCACCGAAGCGTTGTCGTTGGCGCTCCTGCAAAGCCCCGGAGCGGGCGGCTGCGACATCGCCTGCGGCGAAGCCCAGTCCTTCGGCCTCAGCCTGGCCTACGGCGGCCCCTACGTCGGCTTCCTGGCCGGCAAGGACGAGCACAAGCGCGCCATGCCCGGGCGTCTGGCCGGTGAGACGGTCGACTCCAAGGGCCAACGGGCCTGGGTACTGACGCTCTCGACCCGCGAGCAGCACATCCGGCGCGAGAAGGCGACCTCGAACATCTGTACCAACCAGGCCCTGTGCGCTTTGGCCGCCACCATGTATCTGTCGTTGTACGGCAAGGTCGGTCTGCGTCAATTGGCGGAGTCGAACTTGAAGCGTGCCGCCCAGCTGCGCCAAAGTCTGGTGGCCACGGGCGTCGGCTTCGCGCCGCGCTTCCGGGCGCCGTCCTTCAACGAGTTCACCGTGCGCGCCGGCGAGCCGGTGCAGCCGTTGCTGCGCGATCTCGAGGCGCAAGGCATCCTCGCCGGCATCGCCCTCGGTTCCGATTATCCGGAGCTCGAGGACTGCCTGTTGATGGCGGTCACCGAGTGCAACCCGATGGCGGACATCGAACGCTTCATCGCGACCCTCGAACAGCGCATGGCCGCGCGCATCGGCATGCCTTTCCCCACCGCGCGGTAGGAGACGAGCGAATCATGAGTGCCCCCACTCCCGCACCGACCCCTACCGAAAACGATCTGCGGACTCCGCGGGTGGCTTGGCAACACGAAGCACTGCTCTTCGAGCGCAGCCGCCCGGGCCGCATCGGCGTCACTCTGCCGCCGTCCGAGCCGGGCGAACCGGCGACCGCGGACCTGTTGCCCGCGGAGCTCCTACGCGGCGAAATCGACGGCATGCCGGAACTCTCCGAAGTCGACGTCATTCGCCACTTCACGCGCATCTCGCGGAAGAACTACGCCCTCGACCTCGGTTTGTACCCGCTCGGCAGCTGCACCATGAAGTACAACCCGCGCATCAACGAGGAGATGGCGCGGCTCCCCGGGTTCGCCGGCAGCCACCCCATGCAGCCGGACTCGACCGTCCAGGGCAACCTCGAACTGCTGTGGGAGCTCGAACGCGCCCTCGTCGACCTGACCGGCTTGGCCCGCGTCTCCCTCCAGCCCGCGGCCGGTGCTCAGGGCGAGTTCGCCGGCATGTTGATGGTCAAGGCGGCGCTCGAAGCGCGCGGCGAGAAGCGCAAGTACGTACTGATCCCGGACTCCGCCCACGGCACCAATCCGGCCACGGCTCACTTCGCGGGCTTCGAGGTCAAGGAGCTGTTGTCGAACGCCCAGGGAACGCTCGATCTCGAGGACCTCGAGCGCGCCATGACCGACGAGGTCGCGGCGCTCATGATGACGGTGCCGAACACGCTCGGCGTGTTCGAAGACCACATCCGCGAGATCGCCGCGATCGTGCACAAGAAGGGCGGTTTCCTCTACGGCGATGGCGCCAACTTCAACGCCTACGTCGGCAAGGCGCGCCCCGGGGACATGGGAATCGACGTCTTGCACATGAACCTGCACAAGACGTTCACCACCCCCCACGGCGGCGGCGGCCCGGGGGCCGGCCCGGTGGCGGTGTGTGCCGAGTTGGTGCCGTTTATGCCGGCTCCGACGGTCGAGAAGAACGAGAACGGCTTCTATCTCGATCACGATCGGCCCGGGTCGATCGGCCGGGTGCGGTCGTTCCAGGGTCAGTTCGGCGTGCTGGTGCGTGCCTTGACGTACATCTACGCCATGGGCGGTGAGGGGCTGATGCGGGTGGCGGAAAACGCCGTGCTGAATGCCAACTACATCCGCAAGGGGCTCGAGGATCTTTACCACCTGCCCTACCAGACCCCCTCGCTGCACGAGGTGGTGTTCTCGGACAAGCACCAGCAGGTCCACCACGTGTCCACCCTGGACATCGCCAAACGCCTGATGGATTACGGCTTCCACCCGCCGACCATCTACTTCCCGCTGATCGTCTCGGGCGCCCTGATGATCGAGCCCACCGAGACCTCCGGCAAGGAAGAGCTCGACGACTTCATCACCGCCATGCGGGCCATCGCCCACGAAGCGGAGACCGACCCGGATCTCGTGCGCGGGGCCCCGTACACGACGCCCGTGGGCCGGTGTGACGAGGCCCGAGCGGCGCGGAATCCGATTTTGGCTTGGAAGCCTTGAGTCGACGAACGGCCGGGCTTGTCCCGGCCGTTCACGATGCCGGCCGAATCAATCCCCCCCCGGCGGCCGGGCCGTGACCGGCACGGCCGCTTCGCTCTTCAGCCGCTCGAGATCCTCCACCGAGAGCAACACGTCCCCCGGGTTCAGGAAGCGGTCCGCTTCGTGTCGGTACTGGCGGTCGTGGAGTTCCTTGTAGCGCCCGGCGCGGGCGAGTAGCTCGGCGTGGTTGCCGCTTTCGACGATCTGGCCGTCTTCGACGACCAGGATCTGATCGGCGCTGCGGATGGTCGACAGGCGGTGGGCGATGACGAAGGTGGTGCGGCCCGCTCGCAGGTGGGCCAGGGCCTCCTGGATCAGGCTCTCGCTTTCGCTGTCGAGCGACGAGGTGGCTTCGTCGAGGATCAGGATGGCGGGGTCCGCGAGAATGGCCCGGGCGATCGCTACGCGTTGCTTCTGGCCGCCCGAAAGCTTCACGCCCCGCTCGCCGACGACCGTTTCGTAACCATCCGCGAAGCCGGCCACGAAGGCGTCGCAGTGGGCGACCTGGGCCGCCGCCACGATTTCCTCGCGGCTGGCGCCGGGGCGGCCGTAGGCGATGTTCTGGGCAATCGTGCCGTCGAACAGGAAGTTGTCCTGGAGTACGACCCCGAGGTGCGAGCGGTAGTCGACCAGCCGCACGGTGGCGAGGTCCCGCCCGTCGATCGTGATGGTGCCGCGGGTGGGTTGGTGGAACGTCGTCACGAGGCCGATGAGCGTGCTCTTGCCCGAGCCGGAGGAGCCCACGAGGGCGGTGGTGGAGCCTTCCTCGGCGCGGAACGAGACGCCCTTCAGTACCGGCTTGTCCGGCTCGTACTCGAACCACACGTCCCGGAACTCGACGGCACCCTTGACGTCGCGGAGCGGCGCGCGCGAGTCGGCATCGGCGTCCTCGGTGGGGACTGCCAGCAGCTCGCGAATGCGGTCGAGCCCCGCGAAGGCTTCGGTGATCTGGGTGCCGATCGAGGCGATCTGGACGACCGGCGCTACCACCAGGCCGGTGAAGAAGATGTACATGACGAAGTCGCCGAGCGTCATGGCGCCGGAGAGGATCAGTTTGCCGCCCACGAGCATCATGACGACGCCCACGAGGCCGAAGATCACCGTGGCGATGGCTTCGAAGCCGGAAACCGCCGTCATCGACTTGGCGACGTTGCGGAACAGGCGGTGGACCCCTTGGGTGAAGACCAGGTCCTCTCGCTTCTCGGCGGTGTAGGTCTTGACGATGCGAATGCCACCGAGGGCCTCGGACAAGCGGCCGGTGACCTGGGAGTAGATCTCGCCGCGTTCCCGGAAGATCGGCCGCAGCCGCTTGAAGAACCAGGCCATCAGGCCACCGAAGACGACCAACACGGAAAGCGTGGCCGAGGTCAGCTGCCAGGAGATCCAGAACAACACGGACAGCGCGATGATCGCCGTCACCACGCCGCCGACCAGGTTCACCAACCCGGTGCCGACGAGGTTGCGGACGCCTTCGGCATCGTTCATCACCCGCGCCACGAGGGCGCCGCTCTTCTGGGAGTCGAAATAACGCACGGGTAGCCGCGCCACGTGGGCTTCCACCCGGCGGCGCATCTCCGTGATCGTGCGTTGGGCGGTGATGCCGAGCAGCCGGGACAACCCGAAGCTGGTACCGGCCTGCACCAGGGTCGCCGCCCCGGCGCCCAGGGCCAAGGGCAGCAGGAGCTCGGCGCGGCCCTTGCCCACCACCTCGTCGATCAGCACCTTCGAACTCGCCGGCAGGACCAGCCCGGCGAGCCGTGATACCAGCATCACCCCAAGGCCCACGGAGAGCCGCCCGCGGCTGGCCCAGACGAGCTCTCGGGCCTCGCGCCAGGCGGTGCCCATCTTCTCGCGCCTCTTCTTCTTCGGCTTCGGTGGGGCGGTCTCACTCAACGGCAGGTCCTTTTCGGGAGCGCGCTTCGATTTCGCGCCAGAGGGCTTCGTAGGCGAGGGCCGGGGGGCTCGAGCGGGCGTACACCGGCAGGGGTGCCCGGAAGCGGCCCATCTGCTCGACGATTGCCGAGCTCGGAATTTGGCTCTCGAGGAAGGGGAAGGGGCCGCTCGCTGCGGCCTCCAGAATCTCGCGGTGGAGCGCCCGGCGGCGGTCGACCAGGCAGAAGAAGGGCAGCACCTGCAAGCGCCGATTCTCGGTCTTTTCGAGGTAACGGGCCAGCCGGTCGAGGGTGCGCAGGGACAACACGGTGGGGATGGTCGGCACGAGCAGCACGTCCGCCGCCACGAAGACACTTTCGGACACCAGCGAGATCGACGGTGGGCAATCCAGAAACACCCGGTCGTAGGCCTGGGACAGGGGCAGCAGCCGTTTCGCCAGGAGCTTGGTGGGCTTCTTGGCGCCGTCGAGCGTCAGGTCCAAATTGCGATAGGAGAAGTCGGCGGGCAACAGGTCGAGATTGTCGTAGTCCGTGGCTCGGACCACCTCGGACAGCTCGCGTTGCCCGGCCAGCAGGCCCTTGGCGCCGCCTTTGACCTTGGCCTGGACGCGGAAGTAGAAGCTCGCGGCGCCCTGCGGGTCCAAGTCCCACACCAGGGTGCGGAAGCCGTCGCGGGCGGAAAAATAGGCCAGATTGACCGCGGAGGCCGTTTTGCCGACGCCGCCTTTGAGGTTGTAGGTGGCCAGGACCTTCATCGCGACGGTCGTAACAAGCGCGACCAGCGTTTCTGTTCCGCGGGGCTCGCAAATCCCGCGAAGGCGTCGGGAAATTCCTGATAGAGCTCGAACCGCCGCCGGTGGGCGCGCTCCACGAGCCGACCGATGGCCACGAGCGCCGCCGGCCCCGCCGTGGTCGCAAGCTCGGCGGCAGCATCGATCAGCCGGGCCTCGCGGACGGCCAAGTCCTGAGCGCCGCCGAGCAGCTCCTGGAGGGCCTTCAGTGGGGCCAGGCGTTTTGCGACGTCCTCTTTGTCCCACAGGCTGGCGCCGGTTTCGAGCACATAGCGCAGCTTCTTGGCGTCGATGCGCAGGCGATGGTAGTCCTCCGGCGCACTGCCGGCATCGAGACGGGAACCGCGGCGCAGGAGGCGCGCCCGCGCACGCTCGAGGGCTTCGCCGAAGAGCGCCCGGACGGGCTGGGCGGCGGCGGGGCCGAAGGTGGGAGTGGCGAGAAACGCCTGCCAGTCGCTCAACACGCGCGCCGTTCTTGGGCCTTCGAGCACCTGGCGCAACCGGCGCCCGGCCCGGCGGCGGTGGCGCCCCACGAGCGCGATGACGGGCGCCAAGTCGCGGCGGAGCGCGGGTTCGTCGGCGACCTCCTGGGTGAGTTCGGCCAGAAACACGTCGAGATCCCGCGCCGGGCCGGTTTCCCTCGCCAACCGGCCGAGATCCCGGCGGAAGCGCTCGGTCGCTTCCTCGTCGAACACTCCGGGCAACTGGCCGAGCAGCGAGCGAGTACGCCGCAGGGCCACCCGGTAGTCGTGGAGGAACTCGGGGTCGAACTCCTGACGGACGCCGTCTTCGGTGGCCCGCAGGACGGCCAGGAGGGCGGTGTGGATGTGGACCACGGCGTCGCCCGCGGAGCCCGCGGCGTCGAGCCGGAGAGCGAGCCGCGCCGGGTCCTCACCCGGACGGCGATCGACCCGAGCCAGCACCTCGGTCAACTCGTCGGCGGTCATCGGCTCGAGGCCCAACTCGCCACAGGCCGCTGCCCGCTCGATGGCGGCGTCCTCGAAGCCGCGCAGGGCTTCGACCACCACCCGCGCCGGCAGCCCGTGCGCTTGCCGATTCCCCGGGAAGCGCGCCCGCCGCCGCTCGACGTGAAAACGCGCGACGGTCTTCTCCCGGTCGTCCAGGGCTTCGAAGCGCGTGGCGCGCACCTCGACGGTCGCCTGAGTCAGAAGCCGTCGCGGCGTGATCTCGGGGCCCAGGGCCTCGGCCAAACCGCCCGCGGGTAGCTCCTCGGCGAAGCTCGGCACCTCTCCCGCGGCCACTCGGCAGCGCAGCGCCCCCAACAAGTCCCGCCCCTCGAGAAAACGGCCCGCCGGCTCTTCGACCAGGGTCAAGGTCCAGCCCGCGGCATACAACCGGCCGTCGAAGGTGTCGAGGTAGGACCGCGTGAAGGTGCGCCGGCCCACCCGGCGCAAAGGCCCCCGGGTGGCCAGGGCGGTCACGAGGTCTTTGAGCGGTCGGTTGGGCCAGAGGAAAGTCATGGTTCAGAAGGACGCAGTGGACGCAGTGGACGAAATGGACGAAGTGGACGGCAGGGACCAGGGTCGTTGGTGTCGTTCTCGTCCTTGGTGTCCTTTTCTACAGCTTCACTTTCAGCGCCTTCAGCCCTTCGATCGGCCGCCGGTCCGGGGCCAGCAGCCGCATGGCCTTGCGGTAGGCCTCTTCGGCGGCGGTGGGGCTGCCGTGGAGGCGCTCGATCTCGCCGAGGTAGTAATGGGCGAGGCCGCAGTTGGCGTCGAGGCGAATCGCTTCCTTGAGCTCGGACAGGGCCTGTTTGGCGTGGACCTCGGGCATCGAACGGTAGCGGCAGTCGGCGAGTTCGGCGCGGTAGAGCGCGTTGCCCGGGTCGCAGTCGGCGGCGAACTCGAGCTGCAAGAGCGCTTCCGGGTAGCGGCCCGCGGCCTTCAGCTGGAGGCCCTTCTTGAACTGGAGCTCGGAGTCGAGCAGGTCGGTCTTGATGACCATCGACGGCGGCAGGCGGGACTTCTCCTCGCGCAACGTGCGGCGCCTTGTGAGCAGCGTCGCCCGCTCCTGGGCATTCGACAGTTGGGAGTAGGCCCGCACCCCGGCCAGGAACAGGTCTCGCGCCTTCTCGGCCAAGTCCCCAAGCTCCGGCCCCTCGAACTCCCAGGGGGCGTGGGTCCGGCAGTAGAACAGGAACCGGCGCTCGATGAGCGGCAGTCCGGCGTCCTCGGGAAGCTGGAGCAGGTCGAACGGATCCTGCCGGCGATAGGAGAGGTACTCCTCGACGATCCGGTTGCGCAGCAGATCGCGTTCGATGGGGTCGAGGCGCGTGCCGCGCTCGACCGGCGGGGGTACCGGTGCCGGAGTGGCCGTCGGGACCGGTGCCGGGGGCGGCTTCGGCCGCTTGGGCAAACGGTCCGCGGGCACCGCGACCCCGAGCAGCGCCAACGCCCAGAGGGCGCGCGTGATCTCCGGGAAGGGCAGGGCCGTTTCCATCGCCAGTTCATCGATGCGTCGGCCCTTTTCGAGCGCCTGGACCACGGCCGACTGTGCCGGACTCAGCTTCAGATCGGACAAGCGCACGGGGCCCTCGGCGTCGACCCCGAGACTCTTGCCCACGAGTGCGCCGACGGCCAAGTCCACCTGCGCCTGGGGCGAGAACTTGGTGACCCCGGTCAGCAGCAGCTGCGGGGCGTTGACCTTGAGCGGTGAGCCGGTCTCCGGGGCGTCGAAGACGAGGTGATAGGTGCCGTCCGTCCACGTGAACAGGTCGAGCAGCTTCTTGGCGAGATTTTGTTGCAGCGAGCGGAACAGCTCCTCGTGGGTCAGGAGCTTCTTTTCGACCAGGATCTCCCCCAGGGGAACCCCGCGAGCGGCCGACAGGGCGAGGGCAGGAGTGAACTCGTCCTCGCGGATCTTGCCCTCGGCCACGAGGTAACGGCCCAGAGTTTCGTGGGCGAGGTTCGAACGCGCGTCGACGACTTGGCCGAATTCGAAGGTGACGCTCTTTTGCAACTGGCGCCGTTCGAGTTCCAGTACGACCGTGCGTTCTTCGAGCGCGAGCGCCGCCAGCAGCGCGGGGAAAGGCACTTCGGCGAGACTGCCCTGCCGCTTGCGGGCCAGGTCCTGTCGCTCTTCGGGGGTTGGGATCACGAACGTACCCTCTCGAGGTGAAGCCGGCAGTATAACCTCCCCCCTTGCGTCGATTTCCCGCAATCTCCTATTCTCCGGAGCCTCTACCACCAGGGTCCGTCGTTTCGTGGACGACGGGAAAGGAGTCACCGCGTGAACGGCGCCCAGAAGTCGGGCGAGTTGCACCTCTTGGTCCGGGCCGGTGCGGACCTCTGTGCCCTGCCCGTGCACCGCATCCGACGCATCGTTCGTGAATTGCCTGTCTCTCCTCTGCCCGGTGCGGCACCGGAGCTAAGGGGACTTGCCGAATTCGGAGGAGAGCCCATGCCGGTGCTCGATCTCGTGCGCCTGGTGGGTGCGGCTCCCGGGGCCAATCCGACGTACCCGCTGATCGTGGTCGGTTGGGCGGGGCCCGATGAGCGACGGGAGCTCGTGGGGTTCGCGGTGGACGCGGTGCTCGAGGTGGCCAACGTCTTGGCCGAGGCCATCGTGCCCGCCGCCGGCGGCTGGTTCCGCGGCGATGTCAGTCTCGGTGGACGAGCCGTGCGCGTGCTCGACCCCGAGGAGCTGGGAGCCCGCCCTTGAGTCGTTGGTTGCTGCTCGACGGCGCCGGCAGTCTGTGGGCCGTGGGCCATGACGCGGTGATCGCAGTCGAGCGCCGGCCCCGGGGTTTCCGGGTCCGGTTGGGTGGGGGGGATCTGCTGGTGGATCGGGTCCTGGGGGTCGTGGAAAACCTGGCCACGACCGCGGCCGGTCCGGTGTTGAAGCGTTTCTGGCACGAGCCCGCCGCCGGGCTCGCGGTACATGCGGCGCGCCCCCTGGTCGTTCTCGATCCGGAACGGCCGCCGACGATCTTGGAAGCTCGCGAGGAAGTGGATGGCTAAAACCGAGATGGCAAATTCCGAGGGGCCGAATGCCGAGATGAGGGTGCGTTGGGACGGCGCGGCGATCGGCTTCGTTCTGCTGTTGGCGCTGGCGGTCGTGAGCTACGGGCTCCTGGTGGTGGGGGAAGCCACGGGGGGCGCCAGCTGGCGGACGGCGGTCTTCTTGCCGCTGGCAGCCGTCGTGGTGACGCTCTACGGCCTCGTCGTCTTCCGTCACCATCGCCGTCTGCAGGAAGACCTCGGGCGCACCCAGAGGGAACGTTCGGAGGTCGAGCGGGCCCTGGTCGGTGCCCTGGAGGACCTCCGCGTCGGGGATCTGGTAGCCATGAACCGGCGCGCCCAGGGGCTGCCGGAGGCCGTCGGTGCCGCGTTCCGCAATGCCGGGGAAGCCATCAACAGCCTCGCCCAGCAGATCCAGGCAAGTTCCACGGAGGTCGCCACGGCGGCCAGCACGGTCAATCAGGTGGCCTCCGAGTTGGCCTCGGGCTCCTCCGAGCAGGCCGCTTCGGTGGTCGAGATCACCGCCGCCATGGAGGAGCTCGCGCGCACCGCCGCGCAGATCGCCGAAAACGCCAGCGCCCAGGCGCGGCTGACCGCCGAGGCCGAGGCTTCCGGCGCCATCGGCTCGGACGCCGTGGACGAGGCGGTGGGCGGCGTCGAAGAGGTCAAGAAGCGGATCGCCGGCATCGCCTCGCGGGCCGACACCCTCGGCACCCGGTCGAAGGAAATCTACCGGGTGCTCGACTTGATCACCGATATCGCCCAGGAAACCCACATCCTGTCCCTGAACGCGGCCATCGAGGCCGCTGCCGCGGGCGACCACGGGCGGCGTTTCTCGGTCGTCGCCGAAGAAGTTCGGCGCCTCGCCCAGCGCTCCCAGGAGTCCGTCGATTCGGTGCGCAACCTGCTCGACGAGTTCACGAGTTCGATCCGCGCCACCGTGGTCGCCACCGAAGAAGGCTCCAAGGAAGCCGGCCGGGTGCTCGAGCGCACCCGCGCCGCGGCGGCTGCCATCGACGAGTTGAAGAGCTCCTCGGTCGACACCGCTCGGGTAGCCCGCGAGATTTCGCTCGCGACCCAGCAGCAAAACGCCGCCTCGGACCAGGTCGTCCTGACCCTCAAGGAAGTCAGCCAAGTCGTCCAGCGCATGGCGGACAGCCTCAAGCACTTCACCTCCACCGCCGATCGCCTGAACCACCTGGGCCTCGGTATCCAGATGGTGGCCCAGTCCTACCACCTCGATTCCGCCCACTCGCTCAAACACGTGGCGGAAACCTGGGCGGACGAAATCCGCCAGCGCCTCGGCAGCTGGGAGGCGATCGAGCTGGTGCTCGAAGACATGTCGCAGCGCCGGCCGTTCCTCGAATGCGTCTACTTCTACGACGAACGGGGCGGTCAGAACGCCCTGGTGGTCAACCAGCAGCTGGTCGGCCCGGTCGAGGTGCGCGCGTCGATCAAGAGCGGCGAGGGCTTCTCCGAGCGGCCGTGGTACCGCGCCGCGGTGCTCGACGGCCGGGCCATCGTGACGCCGCTGTTCTCGTCGCTGCTGACCGGCCAGTCGATCTTCACCGCGGCTTGCCCGGTTTACGACAACGGCCAACTGCGCGGCGTGCTCGGCCTCGACATCAACGCCGACAGCTGGGCCAAGATCTGACGCGGAGCCCTTGGCGCCGCTGGAGGAAGTTTGCCTCTCGACCCCGAGCTTCAGTCCTTGGCTCCGCTCTTCGTCGAGGAAGCGCGCGAACGCCTCGAGCGGCTGGCCACCCTGTGTGACCGGCTGCAGGGCGAGCTCGCCGGTCACCACGACGCCTACGCCGAGGTCAGGCGCGAGCTGCACACGGTCAAGGGCGCCGCGCGCATGTTGCAGCTGCCCACGATCGCCGAGCTCTGCCACGCCGCCGAGGAGCTCGTCGAGCGCGAGCTGCCGGACACCGGGGCCGAGCTGACCCGGGTCGTCGATCGCCTCTCCGAGATGGTCGACGACGTTGCCCGTGGGGAAGCGCCGGGGCCGGCGGTCGACTTGGCGGCCCGAATCGGCCGGCGGCTCGCCGAGGCCGCCCAGGGACCGGCGGACCCTGCGCCGGAGGCCACGATCGAGACACCGGAGCCGGCCACCGCGCCGGAGCCGCCTCCCACTCCCGAGCCGGTCCCCGAGCCAGTAGGGGTGCCGTCGGCCGCAGCGACGGAAGTGCCCGCGGCGGCGGCCACGGATCAGCGGCCGCGCACCCTTGGGACCGCCGAGGTACGGGTGGACGCGGCGGCCCTCGACGCCGTGGCCGACCAGGCCACCCAAGTGCGCATTTTGGCCTTGTCGTCCCGCGGGTCCGTCGATCGTCTCTACGAGCTCGCCAAACTGGCCGAGCAGGGCCTGCGGGAGCCCCAGCCGACCCAGGTGCTGGCGGTGCTCGCGACCATGCTGCGGCGCCTGGCGGTGGACATCGAGGGCGGCCAACGGCGCCTGCTGCGCTCCTCCGAGGAGGGCCTCGATCGTCTCCTGACCCTCCAGCTCCAGCCGCTGCGCACGTCCCTCGTGGGGCTCGCGCGGTATGCCCGCGAGCTCGCCCGCTCCCTTGGTCGCGAGGTCGAGGTCGATCTCGAGGGAGAGGAGACGCGGCTCGACCGGCGGATCGCCCGCGAGCTCGAGGAGGCCCTGCTGCATCTGGTGAGAAACGCCGTCGATCACGGCATCGAAGGCCCCGGCGAACGGGTTGCCCACGGCAAACCGCCGATCGGCCGCCTGCTGCTGCGGGCGGAAGCGGTGGCCGGCCGCGTGCGCCTGACGATCGCCGACGATGGCGCCGGGGTGGACCGCGAGGCGGTGGTGGCGCAGGCCGTCAAGGTCGGTTTGATCGACGCCGGGGCCGCCGAGACGATCACCCGGGAAGAGGCCTACCGGCTGCTCTTCGCCCCCGGATTTTCGACCCGCCGCAAGGTTTCCGAAATCTCCGGCCGCGGCGTCGGGCTCGACATCGTGGCCTCCGCGGTGGCGCGGGTGGGCGGCGAAGTGCTCTTGGCGGCGGAACCCGGGCGCGGCACCACCGTCGTGCTCGAGGTGCCCCTGGCGCGCCGCGGCGAGCTCGTCTTGAAGATCCGGGTGGGGCAGTCGCAGCTGGCGGTACCGTCGTCCGCCGTGCGCGAGGTGCTGCGCTTCAGCCAGAGCGCCGTCATCGAACGCGATGGCCGCACCTACCTCGACCTCGAGGGCCGGCTGGTGCCCTTCGTGCCGGTGGCGCGGATGTTCGGCGAGGTACCGGCGGAAACCCAGGTGCTGCTCCGCGGCCGGGCCTCGGGCCAACCGCTGGCGCTCGCGGTCGACGTGGTCGAAGGGGAAGAGGAGCTGCTGGTGCGCCCGGTGACCCGCAGCGCCCCGGTCGAGGCGGTGATCGAGGGCGTCGCGTTGCTCGCCAGCGGCCGGCCCATCGGTGTGTTGTCGCCCGCCGTGCTGGCCCAGCGCACCCTGCTCCGCCAGCCGATCCTGGCGACCGTCACCGCACCCGGGGCGCCGCGCCTGTCGGTGCTCTTGGTGGACGACTCCCTGGTCACCCGCGAAATGGAGCGCCGATTGCTCGAGGACGCGGGTTTCACGGTGACCGCCGCTGGGGACGCCGAGGAATGCATGAGCTTCCTCGGGGAAATGAGCTTCGACTGCCTGGTCACCGACATCGAAATGCCCGGCATGGACGGCTTCGATCTCACCCGGCGGCTGCGTTCCATCCCGCAGTTCTCGCAGCTCCCGATCATCGTGGTGTCGACCCGCGACCGGCCCGAGGACCGCCTGCAGGGCTTGCAGGCCGGCGCCGACGCCTATCTGACGAAGCAAAGTCTCGACGCCGGCGAGTTGGTCGATTTGGTGCGCCGATTGTCGGGGACGCGGTGAGCGACTCACCCCTTCGCCGCCCCCCTATCCGCGTCGCGATCGTGGATGACTCGGCCTCGGTGCGCGCCGTCGTCCGCCGCTTCTTCTCCTGGACCGAGGATGTCGAGGTCGTGGGCGAAGCCGCCGACGGCCAGGCGGCGGTGGATCTCGTGCTCGCCGAGCAGCCGGACGTGGTCCTGATGGACCTGATCATGCCCGGTCTCGACGGCTACGGCGCCACCGAACGCATCATGGCGGTAAGGCCGACGCCGATCATCGTGTTGTCGTCGCGGGCCAATCGCGACCAGATGCGCATCGCCTTCGAGTGCATGCGGCGCGGGGCCGTCGAGGTCGTAGCGAAACCCGAGGACACCGAACGCTGGAAGCAACTCGCCGACAGCCTGCCGGACTTGGTGCGCACGGTGGCGGCGCGACCCCTCGGCGGCAGCCTGCCCCCAGCGCAGCATCCACGCGAGCCCGAGCCCGCTCCGCGCCGGCTACGCTGGGTGGCGATCGGCGCCTCGACCGGCGGCCCCACCGCCCTGCGCGAGCTGATCGAGGCGCTGCCGGTGCCGTTCCCCATGACTTTGCTGATCGTCCAGCACATCACTGCCGGGTTCGAGGCAGGCCTCGCGGACTGGCTCAACAAGGCCTTCGTGCCGGACATCCGGCTCGCGAAGGACGGCGAGATGCCGCGTCCGGGCACGGTGCGTTTGGCGCCGCGAGACGCCCACCTGCACCTCGAGCCGGGGGGCGTATTGCGTCTCGACCGGCGCACGCCGGCGCGCGGTGGGCACCGCCCCGCGGTCGACGAGCTGTTTTCCTCGGTGGCCAGAAACGCCCCGAGCAACGCCGCGGGCGTGCTCTTGACCGGCATGGGCACGGACGGCGCCGAGGGCCTCGCCGAGTTGCACCAGGCCGGCGGCCTGACCCTGGCTCAGGACGAAGCCAGCTCGGTGGTCTTCGGGATGCCGCGGGCGGCCATCGAGCGGGGTGTCGTCGACCTCGTCCTGTCTCCGGCGGAGATCGGCCGGGCTCTGGGCCGCATCGCGGTCGAAGCGCCGAGAACCCGATCGTGACGGAGAGGGCAGGCGATGGAGCGGCGCTCGACCGGCTGGTCGAGCTGATTCGTGAGGAAACCGGCAACACCCTGCCTCGGGGGCGCCAGCCCTACCTCGAAGAAATCGCCCTGCGGCGTGCCCGGGCGCTCGAGCTGCCGGGGCTCGAGTCCTACGTCAGCGCCCTGGGACGCGGCGAGTTGGCCGAGGAGTGGCAGCGACTGGTGCCGCTCCTGACCATCAAGGAGTCCTTCTTCTACCGCGCGCCCCAGCAGTTTTCGGTGCTCGAACGGGTGCTGCTGCCGCGCCTGGTGGCGGATCGCAATCGCAAGGAGAAGCTGACGGTGTGGTCGGTCGCCACCGCCCGTGGGGAGGAGGCGGGCACTCTCGCCCTGGTGCTCGCCGGGTTCGAGCCCCTGACGCATTGGGACTGGAAGATCGTCGCCACGGACCTCGATCTCGAGGCCCTCGAGGGGGCCCGGCGCGGCCTGTACGGGGAGCGCGCGGTGGCGCAGGTGCCGCCGGAGCTTCTGGAGCGCTGGTTCGAAAAACGCGGCGACCTCTACGAACTTTCCCCGGCCCTGCGGGCGCGCATCGACTACCGGCCGATCAACCTCGCCCGTCCGCCCTACCTCGAGGTCGGCCCCGAACCGTTCGACCTCATTTTTCTGCGCAATGTCCTGATCTACTTCCGCCGGCCGCTGCAACGCCGGGTGGTGGGCGAGGTGGCAGACCGCTTGGCGCCCGGCGGCACGCTGTTTCTGGGCGCCTCCGAGACGCTCTGGCAGATTTCCGACCGGCTCACCGCGATCGATCTCGGGGACTGCTTCGCTTATCGCCACCCGCCGCCGAAACCGGTGGTCCCGCCCGTGGCACCCGGCCGCCCGCGTGCCGCTGGGTCGCCGGTGGCTCGGGTGCTCGGCACCGTGGAACCGGTGCCGCTGCCGGTGTACCCCTCGCTGCCTTTGCTGCCGCCGCCCGAGGCGCGCGGCGCCCGCGCGGTGATCGGTTCCGTGCCGGAGAAGCCAGTGCCGGCGAGCCAGGCGGATGCCCGGGAGCTGGTCTTGCGCGCCGCGCGGGAGCTTGCCGGTAACCGCTCCGAGGAAGCCCGCGAGTTGCTCGCGAGGGCCCGTGCCGCCGACGGCTCGGAGCCCGCCGTCTACGCCCTCGAAGGCTTTCAGGCGGACGTCGCGGGGCGCACCGAGGAAGCGGCCACGGCCTATCGCGCCGCCCTGTTTCTCGATCCCCAGCTCTACCAAGTGCGCGTGCTCCTGGCCGAGGCTCTCGCGCGGCTCGGGTTTCCGGACCGCGCGGAGCACCAGTTTCGGGAGACGTTGACGACCCTCGGCGGGGGTCGGGCTCACGACCTGGTGTTACTCGAGGAGCTGCCGCTGCCGAATCGGGCCGGGGCCGAGCGGCGTTGTCGCGTGGGGCTGCGCGGTCAAACCCGCAGGTGATCGGCGCGCCAGTTCTGGATGGCCTGCTTGATCGCCTTGGGGTCGGTCAGCTCGCCGGCCAGAACGCGGGCGACCAAACCCGGCAACTCGGCGTCACTGGCGAAGCGCAGGGCCACGAGCTGGCGCGGCCGTAGCTCCTCGATCCGCGCCTGCTGGTCCGCCGGCAACAGCCGGGCGAGGCGCAAGCGCTCCTCGAGCCGGATCACGCGGTCCTGAGCCGTGAGCGGAAAGATCCGGCAAAAAAAGAACAACAGCACCAAGGCGACGGCCACGAGCAGGGCCATTACCGCGTCAAAGGAAAAGAAGCGGACGAGCTTGTAGCCGGCCCACAGCACGTTGAGGACGAGGATGCCGAAGGTGACGAAGTGGAACAGGGGGACGAAACGGGCGTGGTTCGAGTAGTTCTGCGGCGCGGTATCGGCCATGGTGCGATCTCCTGAGGGCGAGTGGTTGCTGACATCCTACCGCGGGCTTGACTGAGGGAGAGTTGCGCGCCGCGAGCCCACGGGGAACAATCTCGACCATGCCGCCAGCACCTCCTTCGCGCAAGGCCCTCGCCACCAGTTTCTGGCTTGCCGTGGCGATTTCCGCCGTGCTGCCGTTTTTCGAGTTCGGGCGCTACGTGCTGTATCCCTTCGCCTGGATCGGCACCTGGGCGCACGAGCTCGGCCACGGACTGACGGCGCTGCTGGTCGGCGGCGAGTTCGAAGCCTTGAAGATCTGGACGGATCTGGGCGGCGTCGCCTTCACCCGCACGCCCGACAACGGCCTCGCGCCGGCTCTCGTGGCCGCCGGTGGGTTGCTCGGCCCGGCCATCGCCGGGGGCGGCGTCGTGGTGCTCGGGGCGCGCTCGAAGACGGCGCGCTTCGTGTTGGTGATGCTGGCCTTGGCACTGGCGCTCTCGACGCTGCTGTGGATCCGCAATCTCGAGGGATTCGTCGGCACGGCGGTGCTCGCCGTCGTCTTTCTCGGTTTCGCCGCCATGCGCGCCGAAACCCCGCGCCTGATCGTCACCCAATTGGTCGGCATCCAGCTGTGCCTAGCCTCGATCGGCAGCTTGGACTACATGTTCACCAAGGAGTTCCCCCGCGACGGCGGCATGATGGCCTCGGACACCGAGCTCATCGCCCGCCAGTGGCTGCTGCCCTACTGGGTGTGGGGCAGCTTGATCGCTGCGTTTTCCGCCCTGATTCTGGTGCTCGCCTTCCACCGGGCCTGGGTGCGGGGGCGCTGAGGCCGAATCGACCTCAGGCCTCGCGCAGCATCTCGATCGGGCGCCGGCCGAGGGCACGCAGACTGGCACCCAGCCCGGCGACCACGGACAACAGCAGGCTGGCGCCGATGCCCACCAAAAGCGGCATCGGCTCGGGGGACCAGTCGACCTCCATGCCGCGGTTCAACACCCCCCAGGCGAGCAGCGCGGCGCCGCCGGTCCCGAGGACTCCGGCCACGAGCCCCACGAGGGCGTGTTCCACGGCGAAGACGCCGAGCACGGTGCCGCGCGTCAGCCCCAGCGTTTTCAGCAACGCCACCTCCCGGCCGCGCCGTGACGCCGTGGACGACACCGCGCCGGCCAGGATGGCCACCCCCGCCAGGGCCGTGAAGCCGCCCAGGAAACGCACGCCGAGGCTGATGCGGTCGAGCACCGCGATGACCTTCTCGAGGATCTCGCGGATGCGCAGCATGGTGACGTTGGGGAACTCGGCGGCCAGAGCGTCCTGGACTCGGTCCTCGCTACCCGGCGCCAATCGCGCCGCGGCGACCCGCTGCTGGGGGGCGCGGTCGAGCACCCCGGGCTCGACGACCAGGAAGAAGTTGATGCCGAAGGTCGCCCAGTCGACCGTGCGCAGACTTGTCACCGTGAGCTCGAAGGGCACGCCTTGGATGTCGAAGGACAGCTTCGACCCGAGCTCGACGCCCAGGTCCCGGGCGAAGTCGGCCTCGACGCTGACTTCGGAGACCGCCGGGTCCTGCCACCAAGCGCCCGCCGTCAAGGTGTTGCCGCGGGGCAACTCGGACAGGTAGGTGAGCCGCTGCTCGCGAGTCAAAGCCCAGCGGCGGCCGCCGTTGCCGCGGCCTTCGCCCTTGGCTTCGTCGGCCCGCTCGCGGGCGCCTTCGCCGTCGATGGCGGTCAAGCGGGCCATCACCACGGGCACCGAGTCAATGTGGCTGGCGCCTTGGACCTGCAGGGTCTTCTCGACCCCCGGCCACTGCGCCGGCTGGACGTCGACCAGGAACACCGAGGGGGCGGTTTCGGGGAGATCGGCCCGTAGCTCCTTGGCGAGCCCGCGTTCGATCAACCACATGCCGAGCACGACCATGACCCCGAGCCCGAGGGCGACCACGCCGGACAAGGTCGCCGAGCCCGGCCGGCCGAGGGCCGCGAGGCCGTAGCGAAGCCAGAAGCGGCGCGCCGGCCAACGCGACACGACCCGCGCCACCAGCCGGGCGGCGAGGGTCAGGAGACCCGCCGCCACCAGCGCACCGACGGCGAACTGGAGTCCGAGCCACCACGAACGCGCCTGCACCGCCGCCGTGCCCCAGATGCCCGCGAAGAGCAGTAGGCCGAAGGCCAGCCGCCGAAGCCGCGACGGTGGCAGGGGCTCGACGGTGCGTCGTAACACCCGCGCCGGCGGAACGGACAACACCGAGAGCAGCGGCGGCAGGCTGAACAGCGTCGCGATACCGACCCCGAGGCCCAAGCCGCGCAGGAACGCCCAGGGCTGCCAGGGGTCCACCAGTTCCCGGGGGACGAGGTTCCCGAGCACGGTGGGGAGCAGGAACAGCAGGCCGATCCCGGCGAGCACTCCGACCAGGCTGCCGACGAGCCCCAGTCCGACACTCTGGCCGAGGTAAAGGGCGAGCACCTCGCGCGGGCGCATGCCCAGGCACTTCAGCACGGCGACGGCGTCGAGCCGTGCGGTCAGCCAGGCGCGCACGGTCTGGGCGACGCCGATGCCGCCCGCGAGCAGCGACAGCAACGCCACCAGACCGAGGAAGCGTTCGACTCGCTCGAGGCCGTTGCGCAGGGCCGGCTGAGCCTCCGCCCAGGTTTCGACCCGCTGGCCGCCTTCCCGGGGTAGCAAGGCCACGAGCGTCTCCTTGGCCTGCTTGGCGTCCTCGCGACCGGCGCCCTCGGGGAGCCGGAGCAGGGTGCGGTAGGTGATCCGGCTGCCGATCCCTTCGAGCTCGGCCGAGGCGAAATCGGCCACGCTCATGATCACCCGCGGCGCCACGGCGAAGCCGAACTCGGAGCCCACCCGATCTGGCTCGGTCACGATGCGACCGCGCACCGTGAGCTCCCGGCGCCCGATCCGCAAGCGGCTCCCGGTCGCGAGGCCTAAGCGCGAAGCGAGCTCCGGAGCCACCAATAGGCCGCCGTCCGCGAGCAACGCGCCGAGTTCCCCAGGCGGCTCGGTGACCAGCTGGCCGTAAAACGGGTACCCCGGCGAGACGACTTTGAGATCGACCAGCTGGCTCTTGCCGGGCGCGCCGTCGGGGCTGGGGGGCAAGGCGACGACGGTGACCAATTCCCGCAGGTCGGCGCGCTGGACGCCGGCCCCGAGGGCGGCGATGCCGGATTCGAGCTCCGGCGTCGGCGGCCGGCGGCCTTCGATCGCCAGGTCCGCCGCGAGCAGGGGCCGGGCCTCCGCGCGCACCTTGCCGTCGAGACTGGCGGCGAGGCCGGCCACCGCCACCACCGCCGCCACGCCCACCGCCAAGCAGGCAACGAAAAACGCCAAACGGCCGCGGGAGTGGCGGCTTTCCCGGCCGACGGCCCGCAGGTAGGCGGCGAGGGTCATACGCGCCCCTTGGCGCCGAGCTCGATGCGGTCGATCCGGCCGTCCCGCAGGTGGATGCGGCGGTCCGCACGGGCGGCGAGGGCGGGGTCGTGGGTGACCAGCACGAGCGTCGTGGCCTCGCGCGCCCGCAGGCGCTCGAGGATGGCGAGCACCCGCTCGCCGGTGGCACTGTCGAGGTTGCCGGTGGGTTCGTCCGCCAGCAGCAACGGCGGCCGCGCGGCGAAGGCGCGGGCCAGGGCCACGCGCTGGCGTTCACCGCCCGAAAGCTGCGCCGGGTAGTGGTGGCCGCGTTCGCCGAGGCCGACCTCCGCCAGCAACTCGTCCGCCCGGGCGCGCGGGTTCTTGGTGTCGACCAGCTCGAGCGGCAGCAGCACGTTCTCGCGCGCGGTGAAGTTGTCGAGCAGCTCGAAGGATTGGAAGACGAAGCCGATCTCGCGGCGGCGCAGCAGGGCCAGCTGGTCCTCCGACAAGGTGTGAATGGCCCGGCCGTCGAGCCGGACCTCGCCCTCGGTGGGGCGGTCGAGTCCGGCCATGAGGCCCAGCAGGGTCGATTTTCCGCTTCCCGAGGGGCCGAGGATGGCCACGAACTCCCCGCGGGGAATGGTGAGGTCGATGCGGTCGAGAATGGTCAACATCCGGTCTCCCGAGGGCAGGCGCTGGCAAACGCCGACGAGCTCGAGTTTCGGAGTGGAAGCAGTGGGCGCAGGTTCGGTCACGGACACCTCGAAGAAGAACCGACCGCGGCAGACGGTCGAGACGACAGAACGCGGGAGAGGGGCGTCGGCTTCCCGCGCGGGCCGCTTTCCCGCTCCGGTCGCTACAATCCCCACCCATGACCCGTACCACCGCCTTCGCCTGCTGCCTTCTGCTCACCGTGCCGCTGACCTTCGCCTGCTCACCCCAGGGCTCGGGACCGCCGATGTCGGCCCAGCCGCGCCCGATCACCGTCAACGCCCCGGCCCCCGAGGCCGAGCCGGTCGCCGGCGTGCCCCTGGTCGTCTACCTGGGCGACAGCCTGACCGCCGGTTACGGCCTGGAGGAGGCGCAGGCCTTCCCGGCCCTGGTGGCGGCGCGGCTGACGGCCGAGGGCACGGCCCAACGCACGGTCAACGCCGGCGTCTCCGGCGACACCACGGCAGCGGGCCTGGCCCGGATCGATTGGGTGCTCGAGCAGCAACCCGCGGTGCTGGTGGTGGGCCTGGGCGGCAACGACGGCCTACGCGGCCTGCCCCTGACCGAAACCGAGCGCAACCTGCGAGAGATCGTGAAGAAGGGGCAAGCGGCGGGCGCCCGGGTGATCCTGCTCGGCATGAAGATCCCGCCGAGTTACGGTGCCGACTACGTCGCGGGCTTCGAAGGGCTTTATCCGCGTCTGGCTCGGGAGCTGGGCGTCGCGCTCGTACCTTTCCTTCTGGAAGGCGTAGCCGGCAAGCCGGAGCTCAACCTGCCCGACGGCATTCACCCGACCGCCGCCGGCCAGCAGATCGTGGCGGCCACGGTGGCGCCCTACGTGCGGGCGGCGCTTGGCGGCTTGGAAGAGCGGTGACCGCTCGGCCGAACTGAAGTTCGGCCGCTACCTCAAGAAAATCAATGACTTCCGCGGTGCCCCAAGAAAGCCGATGACTTCCGCGGTACCCCAAAAAAGCCAGTGACTTCCGTGGTACCCCAAGAAAGCCAATGGCTTCCGTGGTAGCGGCCGGCCTTCAGGCCGGCCGTCTTCCTTCACCCCCGCATCCGCATCAAGAACCGCAGAAACGCCGAGAACCCCCGGTACATGTCGCCGATCAACCGCCGGTCGAGGGGGGTGAGTTCGTCCGTCGCCACTTCGCGATCGAGAAACTCGAGGGGCTCGTCGAGCAGCGCGGACCGCTGGGTGGCCGAACTGCCGGCCTCGTTCGTCCGCCGCCGCCGCCGCAGATCGTCGAGCCAGGCCTCGCCGTTGCCCGCCTCGTAAGCGTTCATCCCTCGTTCGAGATCTTCGAGCGTGAAGTTCAGGAGCTCCCGAAAGGCCCAGACCTCTTCGAACAAGGCGCGCTTCTTGGCGCGCTCGATCTTCGACAAAGGGGATTGATTCTTGTAGCCCGCTTGCCGCGCGACTTCACCTTGCAGCGTGCCCTCGAGCTTCCGAAAGTCACGCAGTACCTGCCCCAACCGCTTCGCCACATCCATAGCGGGCGACGATAGACGAAGGCTCTGTCATGGAGCAAATAAGTCTTCTGTAGCCAATAGCTTACGTCGGCAATTGGATTTCCTGAAGAGGTCAGGGCGAGGTGTCGAAAGTGGAGATCCCAGGGTCGGGCCATACCCACCGAGCGACTTCGTCGGAGGAAGTTGCTCAAAGAGAAAATCCTCGCCCAACCGTTCCGGCGGCGACCGTGACGACTCCCCGGGTGACCGGCGGGGTAAAGCCCCGGGGGTCATTCGTAACGCAGGGCCGCCGCAGGCCCCACGCGGGTGGCCAAGGCGGCGGGCAGCAGGCAGGCCAGCAGCGTCACGCCGATCGAAAACGCGGCCACCGCGAGCACGTCGCCGGCATCCACCCGGAAGGGGACCGACGAGAGGAAATAGATGTCCGCCACCTCGGGGTCGAAGCGGATCAGCCGGAAGCGGGTGAGCGCCCAGGACACCGTGGCGCCGAGTCCGAGCCCGGCCGCGGTCCCGGTCGAACCGAGCAGGGCGCCGTAGACCAGGAACAGCCGGCGCACCGCTGCCGGGGCCATGCCCAGGGTGGCCAGGACTCCGAGGTCGCGCATGCGTTCGCGCACCAGGACCACGAGCGTCGAGGCCGTGTTGAAGGTCGAGACCCCCACGATCAGGCCCAGAGCGAGAAACAGCAGGGTCTTCTGAAGCGCCAGGGCGGTGAACAACTCCCGATTGAGCTCGCGGGCGTCGGAGACCAGGAAGCGTTCCCCGAGCACCTCGCGCACGGCGGCGGCCACGGCCCCGGTGTCGTCCGTGCCGCTCGCGGTCGAGAGGGCGATCTCGACGACGTCGGTGGAGCCTTGGCCACCGGTGAGCCGCCGGACCTCGGCGCGGTCGAGCACCAGCCAGGATCGATCGAACTCGGAGAAGCCGGTCGTGAAGGTGCGCACCACCCGGGCCCCGCCGTAGCGGAAGCGCGGCGTGCCGTCGCCGAACCCGAGCACCACCACGCGCAGGGCGTCCCCCGGGGCGACCCCGAGCAGGTGGGCGAGCTCGGCGCCGAGCACCGCTCCGGGCAGGCCCGCGGCGTCGCGCCCGAGCTCCGCCGTGCTGGCGTCGAGGGGGCCGGTGGCCGTCGCCTCCGGCTCGATCCCGCGCAAGGTCACCTCGAGACTCGACTCGGTTTGCCCCCCCGCGGCCACCCCTTCGCGGCTGAGGGAACCCTGGCCGTAGGAAACCGAGGTCACCCGCCGCACACCCGGCAGCGCCAGGAGCCGAGTTTCGTCCGCCGGGGCGAGCAGGCGGTCGGCATCCTCGAGCGCCACCGGGTAGGCCAAGACGGCGGCGTTGCCGGACAGCAGCTTCGATTCGAGATCCTGGCGGTAGCCCGTCATCAGCGCCATGGCGATGACCATCGCGGTGACGCCGAGGGCGGTGGCGAAGAAGGCGGCGCGGGCGGTGCCGTCGAGCAGGCGGCTTTGGCGGTGACGCAGGAAACGCCAGGCGATTTGCCAGGAAAGGGGGCCGGAGAGCGGCGCCCGCGCCCTCACGACGGCCGGACCCGCCGCTCCGCTCGGGCCGCCACCTCGGTCAGGAAACGGTCGAACAAGACGGCGGCGTCGTGGGGACCCGGGGCCGCCTCGGGGTGGTATTGCGCCGAAAAGACCGGCCGACCCCGGGCGGCGAAGCCCTCGAGCGTGCCGTCGTTCAAATTGACGTGAGTGGCGTGGACGCCTGCCGGCAGGCTGTCCGGATCGACTGCGAAGCCGTGGTTCTGGGAGGTAATGGCAATGCGCCCGGTGGCGAGGTCCTTGACCGGCTGGTTGCCGCCGTGGTGGCCGAACTTGAGCTTGAACGTGCGCGCGCCGTAGGCCAAGCCGAGCAGCTGGTGACCGAGACAGATGCCGAACATCGGACGGTCGTCGGCCAGGAGCGTGCGCACCGTGGCGATGATCTCGACCAGCGGTTCCGGGTCTCCCGGGCCGTTCGACAACACGATTCCGTCGACGTCGAGGGCTTGGCAGACCGCGGCGGGCGTGGCTGCCGGCAGTACCGTCAGGGTCACGCCGCGCTCAGCCAGAGAGCGCAGGATGTTGGCTTTGATTCCGAAGTCGTAGACCGCGAGACGCAGGCGCTCGGGACCGACGGCGGGGATCTCGGTGATCTCCGCCCGGGTCACGTCGGCGACCAACGAACGCCCGGCCATACTTGGAAAATCGCGGAGTTCGGACAGCAGTGCCGAGGTGTCGCTCCGTTCGCTGGTGATCACGCCGCGCAGGGCGCCGTGCTCGCGCAGTCGCCGGACCACTGCCCGGGTGTCGATTTCGTCCAGGGCGGGAATGCCGTTGCGGGACAGGTAACCGGGCAAGTCGCCCTGGGCGCGCTCGGCGGGTGGACCGGAGGGCCGGGCGGTGAACTTGCGAGCTACGAAGCCTTCGACCCAGGGCCGTTCACTCTCCGCGGCCTGGGCCGAGATGCCGTAGTTGCCGATGTGGGGCTGGGTCATGACCACGATCTGCCCGCGGTAGGACGGATCGGTCAACACCTCCTGGTAACCGGTCATCGAGGTGTTGAAGACCACCTCGCCGAACCGCGTCCCGACGCCCTCGGCGCGGCCCTCGAACACCGAGCCGTCTTCGAGCAGCAACAAGCCCGTGGCCTCGCGTCCGCGAGCCATGGTCAGAGCGCCACCGGGACGAGCGGCAGTTGGCGATCGACCACCGAGGCCAGAGCGCGCAGTTGCTCCATGAGTTGGTCGAGCTCGTCCGGCAGGATCGCCTGGCTGCCGTCCGACAGGGCCTTGCCGGGTTGGTCGTGAACCTCGACCATGACGCCGTCGGCGCCCACCGCCACGGACGCACGGGCGAGCGGCAGCACCTTGTTGCGTTGCCCGCTGGCATGGCTCGGATCACACAGGATCGGCAGGTGGCTGATGCGCTGGATCGCAGGCACGATCGAGAGGTCCAACGTGTTGCGGGTGTGATCGGCGAAAGTGCGGATGCCGCGTTCACACAACACGACGTCGCGGTTGCCCTGGTCCAGGATGTACTCGGCGGCGAGCAGCGTCTCGTCGAGGGTCGAGCTCATGCCGCGCTTCAGCAGCACCGGCTTGCCGCAGCGGCCGGCGCGCTTCAACAGGGTGTAGTTCTGCATGTTGCGGGCGCCGATCTGGACCATGTCGGCGTATTCGGCCACGGCGTCCAGGACGTCGATGTCGATCGCCTCGGTGACCACCGGCAGGCCGGTTTCCTCGCGGACGCGGGCGAGGATCTGGAGGCCCTCGAGACCGAGGCCTTGGAAGCTGTAGGGGCTCGTGCGCGGCTTGTAGGCGCCGCCGCGCAGCAGTTGGGCGCCGGCCGCCTTGACCCGGCGGGCGATGCCCACGGTCTGCTCGTAACTTTCGACCGAGCACGGGCCGGCGATGACCACGAGCTCGGGGCCGCCGATCTTCACCCCGCCGACGTCGACGATCGTGTTTCCGGGCTGGAACTCGCGGGACACCAATTTGTAGGGGTGGCTGACGCGGATCACCTCGAGCACCCCGGGGAGGGCCGCGAAGGTCGCGGATTCGACCACTCCGAGATTCCCCGTGATGCCGATCGCGGTCCGCTGGGAGCCGGGAATCGGATGGGCCTTCAGGCCGCGTTCTTCGATCTTGGCGACGACGGAGTCGACTTCCGTCGCACTCGCGTCCATTTTCATCACGATCAGCATCTCGGGACCTCTTCTCCTCGCCGCCAGGAAGCGACAGATCGGTCGGTTATGATAGCAACACCCGCCCCGGCAGCTGGCGGACAAGTCCCAAACAAGGAGTTTCTTCCATGCGTTCCAAACGCGGCGTCCGGTGGTGGCTCGCGGCTCTCGTCCTCGCTTTCGCCCCCTCGGCCTTCGCCTACACGATCGTGCTCAAGAGCGGCGCCATCATCGAGGCGGCCCGGAAGTACTCGATCCGGCCCGACGGCAAGGCGGTGGTGGTGTTGCCGAGCGGAACCACCCAGCTGATCGAGGTCAGCGCCATCGACGTCAAGAAGACCGAAGAGGTCAACCGGGCAGGGGACGACTCGGTGGTGGTGGTCGATGCCAGCCGCCCCGGTGTCAAGGACCCGCGCCCCAAGTCGACGCTCCAGGAGATGCACGAGTCGCGGGCGCGGCCGTCCGAAGTGGCGCGGGCGCCGGCCACGCGCGAGACGCCGCTGGTGGTCCCGCGGGCCGAAACGCCGGTCCGCGATACGCGCCGGCCCTTCGGCAGCGTCACCGTCGCGGCGGAGATCACCAACGTCTTCCGGACCCAGGGGGTCGAAGGCGTCGAGATCTACCAGGGCAGCGACGGCCGGCGTCCTTTGGCGAAAATCGCGACGGCCAACGAGGCGGCCGTGTTCCGCGCCCTCGAAGCGGGGGCCCAGGCCTTGATCGCCGTACGCAAGACGAGTCCCGAGACGGTTTCGACCCTCGAACTCGACCTCGCGACGTCCGCCGGGGACCGCGCCGGGCAGTTCGTGATCACCCCCGAACAGGCCCAGGATTTGATCGACGGCAGGATCGATCCGCCGCGGTTCTTCGTCAAATACGTCCAATTCTGAGCCGTGCTACAGTCCCCCGCGCCGAGGAGGTCCCCCCATGGCCGTTGATCCCGAGCTCCTGGACATTCTGGTGTGCCCGAAGACGAAGGCCGCGCTCGAGCTCGTGCCGCTGCCGCCGGAGTTGTGCCGGAGCCTTGCCGACCGCTACCGGGAGCACTTCCGGGACGAGGAGCCGGTGGTCACCGAGGGCCTGCTGTGCGTGCAATCCGGCTTGGTCTATCCGATCGTGTCGGACATCCCGATCATGCTGGCGGAAGAAGCGCTGCCGGCCGCCACTCTCCAGCCAGGGGTGACGCCGGGATGACCCCGGTCTCCGCGTGGCTGGTTTCCCCGCTCCTTTTCGTTCGCCGGCGGTCCCCGCGGAACGCGGTGTGCGTACCGTGCTCGCGCTCGGCTGGCCTTTTGCGTTGTATCTCGCCCACCTGCTGACCCTCCACCGCCTCGCCCTATCCAACATTCTGCTCGGCTTGGCGGTGATTGCCACCGTCTGGACTCACCGCCGGCACGCCCAGGAGCTCTATCGGGATCTGCGGCCGGCGGCGCCGCTCCTGGTACCTCTCGGGTTCTACCTGTTGTTCCAAGCCGTCGCAACGTTCTTCGCGGTTTCCTGGAGTGCGAGCTGGCCGGCCTTTTCCGAGTGGTTCTCGTTGACCACGCTGCTGCTCGGCATCCTGCTGCTGCGTGGGGAGTCGGCGGTGCGCTTGACGGTCGACCTCGTGACGGCGGTGGCGGGGCTCTTCGCCATGGTCGGGCTGGCCCAGTATCTCGCCGGTTCGGGAGGCATCGACGAACGGATCATCGGGCCGTTCCCGCACTGGATGACCTTCGCCGGGGTCCTGCTGGTCGCCGACCTGTTGTTGCTGGGCCGGTTGTTCTTCGGCCCCGGTTGGCGCGGTTGGGGGGGCGCCTGGCGGATCGCCGCGGCGGTCAGCATCAACGCGGCTTTGGTGGTCAGCCTGACCCGGAACGCCTGGGTCGGGCTCGGCGTCGCGTTGGTGGTCTTGATCGCGTTGCGCAAGCCGCGGTGGTTGGTGCCCGCGTTGCCTTTGGCGCTGGTGGGCTTCGTCTTGGTGCCGGTGCCGGTGATCCACCGGGCGACGTCCATCGCCGACCTCTCCGATCCCTCGAACTACGACCGCCTGTGTATGGCCGCGGTGGGGCTCGACATGATCGCCGAACGCCCGTTGTGGGGGATGGGTCCCCACCAGGTGCGCCGCCGTTACCCGATCTATCGGCACCCCACGGCGCCACGCAGTTGGGTGCCCCACCTGCACAACAGCGGTCTCCACCTGGCCGCCGAGCGCGGCGTCCCCGCTCTCGGCGCCTACGTGTGGATGACCGCGGCGGCGGCGCTGTTGGCCTTCTGGCGGTTTCGTCGCGAGGGCGGCGCCAACGGCCCGCGGGCCGACCTGTTGGCAGGCAGCTTCCTGGCCCTGATCGCCTTCAACGTCGCCGGGCTGTTCGAAAACAACTGGGGGGACACCGAGGTGCAGCGAATGGCCCTGCTGGTGTTGGCGATTCCGCTGGCCCTGCGGTGTTTTTGCCCGGAGCAAGCGCAAGAAGGGCGGCCACGGGGGGCCGCCCTTACGCCGATGGGCGCGAACCTGCCGTAGGGGCGGCCCTCCGTG
>JANRLG010000090.1:0-17693 GCA_033762835.1 Thermoanaerobaculia bacterium | reverse complement strand
GAACACGGTGAGGACGGACGCGAGCGTGATCGAGATGTTGCGCCCGAGGTTGGAGGTCGTCTCGCGGACGACGTAGTCGACCTTGATCGGCATGGCTGGCAGTCCCTACTCGTAGACGCCGCGGGCCTGGTCGCGGACGATCGTGCCCCGGTCGAGCTCGATGACGCGACGCCGCATCGTGTCGACGATGGAGCGGTCGTGGGTGGCCATGAGCACCGTGGTGCCCGTGCGGTTGATGCGGTCGAGCAGGCGCATGATGCCGACCGAGGTGGCACTGTCGAGGTTGCCCGTGGGCTCGTCGGCGAGGAGGATCGAGGGCTTGTTCACGAGCGCACGGGCGATCGCCACGCGCTGGCGTTGGCCGCCCGAAAGTTCGTTCGGCTGATGGTGGACGCGCTCACCGAGCCCGACCCGTTGCAGGGCCGCCAAGGCCCGTTCACGCCGCTCGCGGCGACCGAGGCCGGCGTAGATCAACGGCAATTCGACGTTGTGCAGGGCGTTGGTCCGGGCGAGCAGATTGAAGGTCTGAAAAACGAAGCCGATCTCTTTGTTGCGGATGGCCGCGAGTTCCGAGTCCCCCAGGGTCTCGACGGCGTGACCGTTGAGGATGTAATGACCCGAGGAAGGGGTGTCGAGACACCCGAGCAGGTTCATCAAGGTTGACTTGCCGCTGCCGGAAGCCCCCATGATGGCCACGTATTCACCCTGCTGGATCTCGAGATCGACGCCGTTCAAGGCGCGCACCGTCTCGGAGCCCATGGGGTAGACCTTCTTGACGTCCTTCAACTCGATCAGGGCCATGCCCGTGTCTCCTACTTCTTCTCCGAGGATTCGTCGTCGGCCGAGTCGTCGGTCTTCTTCGCCGCGGCCCGATCGGCCTTCTCAGAGCCCAGGTACACGGCTTCTCCGGGACGCAGGTCGCGCAGCGTGCGGAAGGGTCCGACGACGACGGTGTCGCCGGTCGCCACGCCGGCGGTGAGCTCGACGTGGGTGACGTCGGAGAGACCCAAGGTGACGGTCCGTTCGACGGCTTTGCCGTCTTCGACCAAGTAGACGACTTTGGTGCGCTCGGTGTTGCGGGTATCGGCTTCCGTACCCTCGGGCTTGCGTTCGACGACCGCCTCGACCGGGACCACGACCACCGACGGGTGGGTGGCGGTCTCGATTTCCGCGCGCACCGACATGCCGGGCCGCAAACGGCCATCGGCGTCCGTCAGCAGCACCTTGACGCGAAAGAAGGTGACGTCGGGCTGATTGGCACGGCTGAAGCCGGAGCTGCCCACCTCGACGACCTCGCCCTGGTACTCGCGATCGGCCACGGCATCGACCCGGAGCACCACCTTCTGGCCCACCTGCACATCGACGATGTCGTTCTCGTCGACCGAGATCTCGGCCAGGATTTCCGACAAGTCCGCGATTACGGCGATTCGCGAGGCCGAGTTGTTCATGGTGCCGGAGACCACGACCTCTCCCGCCTCGGCGTTCAGCTCGGTGACCCGGCCCGAGATCGGAGCGTAGAGGGTGGTTTTGCCGAGGTCGTCCTGGGCCTTGTCGAGGCTGGCCTGCGCCTGCCGTACGGCCTCGCCGCGGGAGTCGAGATCGAGCTCGGCCGAGCGCAGGCGCAGCGTGGCGGCTTCGAGATCCTGCTGGGAGACGACGCCGTCCTGATTCAGGCGACGAGCGCGCTCGAGCTTCAGACGGGCGTCGGCCAGGTCCACCTCGGCTTGGCGCACGGCCGTTTGGGCTTGCCGCAACTGCGCCAGCCACTGGTCGCGATTGGCCAGGAAGGCCTCTTTTTCGAGCTCCAGGAACGGCTGGCCGGCCCGCATCTCGTCACCTTCTGCGACGAAGAGCCTCTCGATCTTGGCCACGACGTGGGCCGAAAGATTGACCCGAACGCGGGCATCGAGCTCGCCGCTGGCCTTGACGATGCGCGAGATGTCCCGCAGCTCGGCCTTCTGGGCGTAGACCTTCTTGCCCTTGGGGGCGCCCCCCCGGACGAGACTCGCCACCACGAGCGCTCCCAGGGCCAGGAGAACGGCGAGAACGATCAGGATCTTCTTCACGGAATCGGTCCTTCCTCAGCCCCAGAGAATCGCCATACCGACCCGCAGGAGAACGCCGAGCAGCCATAGGACGCCGGCCACCGTCAGGGCCGCGCTCCGGGACACCCGCCCCAGGACGGCGCCACCGAGAGTCGCCAAGGCGACCGTCCACAGAGAGAAGACGTCGATCGAGCCCAGCAGGGCACGGACGACGGCGCTCGACTCTTCACTGGCCAGGAAGCCCAGGTTCGACATCAGCAAGGAGCCGCCTTGAGCCTCGGCGATCCCCACGGTGTCGCGGCCGAGGGCGACGAAAAGAATCAACACTTGTTGGATGACCGCCGGCATCGAACTGTGGGCGGTCAGTGACAAAGCTTGCTTGAAGCTGAGCTCGGAAGCTCCCGCGAGCTTCAGACCACCGAGCGAGAGTCCGGCCATCAGCAGGACGATGATCGCGATCGTCAGCACCGTAAAGGCCACGACGACCGGCACCACGGCGGCGCCCGACATGGAAGCGTAGCGCTCCATCGCTTTGTCGAGCTCCTGGCCGGCAAGTCCCTGCTTCTCGAACTGCTCCCGCATCTGAGCCTGCGATTCGGCGGGATCGATCTTCGTCGCGACGACCACGCCCGAGACGCTCGCGGCGACCATGAGCGCCAGCATCGCCAGTACAAAACGCGGCCGACCGGCGAGGCCCAAGAAGGTCTTCACCGGTGCAAAGAGCACCGTGAAGGCCGAACCGGGGCCGGGATCGGGGGCCGCCGTCGACGACGCGCTAGGGGTCGGATACACAGGTTCCATGATTCGTCCTCCAGGCGTCGACGACGGTCACTGGGTCGCTCGGGTCAGTTCCCCGGGCTGTCGAGGGCCAATCCGCGGGCCGCGAGGCCGCGACCGGTGGCTTTCTCGAGGTCGGCCAGAGCCCGGCGATAGGCCGTGATGGCCTGCACTTCGCTGCTCCGAGCCTGGGTCAGGTCCTCCTGAATCTGGAGCACCTGGAAGCTCGAGGACATGCCGTTCTCGTAACGCTTGCGCTCGGCGTCGAGGTTTTGTTCCTGGAGCTCACGGGAAACCCGGGCGGAGTCGATCTGCTTGGCTGTCGTCTGGACCCGCCGCACGGCGCTGCGGACCTCGGTGACGATCTGCTGCTCGAGCTGCGAGAGCTCGGCGTTGCCCTTCTCCACCTCGAAGTCCGCGATCGCCTTCAGGGCCTTGGCCTCGCGATTGAGCAGGCTGTAAGCGAAGCCGAGGCTGACCGTCCAACTCGGGAAGTCGAGCTCGGTGATCTGCTGCCCGACGTCCGAAAAGTCGCCGTCGATCGTCAGCGGCAGCTGGCCGCTGCCGGACAGGCCGGAGAGGGCGTAGGTCACGCCGACGTTGAGCTCGGGGCGGGTGCGATCCTGAGCGAGTTGGGCCTCGAGCTTGAGCGTTTCGAGCGCGATCCGCTGGGACGCCATCTCGGGCCGGTTGCCCACGGCGAGGCCGAGGGCTTCTTCGAGCTTCACCTCGACCCGGTCACCGTCGGGCGAGGTCGAGGGCACGATCGGGAGGCTCCACAACTCGCCCGCTTCAAGATTGAGCAGCTGACGCAGCTGGTCCTCGGCGTCTCCGATCGTGGCCTCGGCGCGGATGATGCCCTCTTCACGGGTGGCGATGCCGGCTTTGCTCTGGGTCAGTTCGAGCGGCGCCACGGTGCCGACTTCGACTCGAATCTTGTTCTGGTCGTGCAGCACCTGAGCGAGGCGTAGCGCTTCCTTGGCCACCTCGAGCTGGTTGCGGGCCTCGACCAGGTCCCAGTAGCCGCGCTCGACGTTCTGGATCACCGTCATCAGCTGGAGCAGGAAACTCTGCCGCGCTCGGCCCTCCGAGAACCGCGCCCGGACGATGCCCTGCTCCGTCGGCAGCTTGCCGAATCCGCGCAGCAGCGGCTGGGTGAAGCGCAGGGTCTGGCCACCCTGGTAGACCGGGTTCAACAGCGAGTTCTGGCTGTTGGTTTCGTTGCGCCCCCCCTGGAGCTCGACCGAGGCGCGGCCGCCGTAGGGCACGAGCTGCTCGAGTCGGAGCTGGAAGCCACCGTTCTTGCTCGCCAGCTCGGGCACACCCTCGGTGCGCTGAGCGGAAGGCTGGGTCGAATCGGTGTAGCTGATTCCGCCGGACAGCGCCGGGTCGTAGATCCCCAGGCTCTGGAGGACGCCCAAGTCGGTGCGCACCCAGTTGTAGCGCTCGACGACCAGCCCGAGATTCCGGGCCAGAGCGATGTCGATGGCTTGATCGAGGGAGAGTTGGATGGCGCCGTCGGAGATCGGCACCTCCGCCTTGGGCAAGTCTTCGACCGCCCGCGGTTGGAGCTCGAGGCCCGCCTGGGCGGAGCCGGAGAGGAGGACGAACGCCGTCGCGACCGCCGCGCAGAGGGCTCGGCCACGGGCAGGAAGAGGGGTGCGAAGCTCGTGGATCATCCGTCAAGTACCTTTCCGTGAGCCAGGTTGTAGCGGCCGGTGGGGTGCCGGTGCCATGTTCTATGCCGGGGTTTACGGAGCCCGGCGCCGAAGGTTTACCCCGAGGGCTCGGCTCGGAGTGGGAGAGCGATGTTGCAAGGCTCGAACCGGCTGGAAAAGCGGCGGGCTTGCCTTGCCTTCGTGCCCTTCGTGTGCGATTGCGGGACGGCCCCGTCCGCTTCCGGACGGGCGTGGTCGAAGGGCAGTACGCCGCGGCCCGGTCGAGTGTTTCCGTCGCGTCAGGAAAAGATACCAGCAGCGGTGCCGACCTCGGCCTTCACTCGAGCGGAAAAAAACAGGCGACCGCGATCGCCCCGTCCGCGCTGACCACCGGCGGCGCCTCCCGGCGGCAGCGTTCGGCCACCCGGGGGCAACGCAGCGCGAAGGCACAGCCGCTTCCACGGTCTTCGGGCGGCGAGATCACGCTCCGGGCGGGCACCACCCGGCGCCCCGCGAGCCGCTGCGCCGCCGCTACCAGACCCGCGGTGTACGGGTGCCGAGGTTGGCCGAGAACCCGGCCCGCGGGCCCGACCTCCACCAGCCGGCCGGCGTAGAGCACCGCCACCCGGTCCGCCAGCACCTCCAGCCGCCCGAGATCGTGGCTGATCAGCACCAGGGTGAGACCGAGCTCCCTCCGGCACTCCCCGAGCAGATCGAGGACGCCTCGCCGCACCGCCGCGTCGAGGGCCGAAACCGGCTCGTCCGCCACCAGCAGGTCGGGCGCCAGAATCAACGCGCGGGCGATCGCCACCCGCTGCCGTTGGCCGCCCGAGAGCTCGTGGGGCCGGCGGTCGTAGAGATCGGGGCCGAGCCCGACCCGGGCGAGGACCGCCGCGACTCGCTCGGTTTGGTTCTCGAGGCCGTGGATCAGGAGCGGCTCGGCCACGATAGCGCGGACCCTGCGATGGGGCGGCAAAGCCTGGGACGGGTCCTGAAAGACCGGCTGAAAAGCCCGGCGCAGTCGGCGCAGCTCGGTGGCCGGCACGGTCGCGAGGTCGACACCACGAAAGCGCACTCGCCCGCGCGTGGGCGCCTGGAGGGCCAGCAAGCAACGGCCGAGGGTCGACTTGCCGCTACCCGACTCCCCCACCAACGCCAGACTCTCCCCGGGCGCCACCGTCAACGAAACGTCGTCGAGCGCCACGAGCGGTGGCGCGGCGCCCCCGAGGCCTGCCCAACGGCGCCGTCCCGGATAATGAACCGCCAGCCCCTCGGTGGCGACCAGCGGTGTCGTCACACCGCCCCCGGCGCTGCTTCGCGGGCCGCCGCCACGAGCTTTTGCGTGTAAGGATGCCGCGGGGCTCCGAGCACCTGGTCCCGAGAGCCCTGCTCGACCACCTGACCGCCGTGGAACACCAGCAGTCGGTCGCAGACGGCGGCGACCAAGGCGAGATCGTGGCTGATCAGCACGAGGGCCAGCTGGCGCGTCCGCCGCAACGCCACGAGCAGGGCCAAGAACTGGGCTTCCAGAGTGACGTCGAGGGCGGAAGTGGGTTCGTCGGCCACCAACAGGTCCGGACCGGCCGCCAGGGCCATGGCCAACACGGCCCGTTGCCGCTGGCCCCCCGACAGCTCGTGGGGGTAAACCCCGGCACGGCTGCGCAGCTCCGGCAGGCCGACCTCGTCGAGCGTCTCGAGTGCCCGCGCCCGGGCGGCGGCACGGTGGGGGATTCGGCCGGCGGCGTCGGGGTGGGCGCGCACGGCCTCCGCCACCTGAGCCACGACGGTCATGGTGGGATCGAGGGCGGACATCGGATCCTGACCGACGTAGCCGATCCGGCGGCCTCGCAACGAGCGCAAAGTCCTGGCGTCGGCGGTCAAGACGTCGTGACCGTCGAGCCGGACGTGCCCGGCCGTGACGCGGATTCCCGCCGGAAGCAAATTGGGCAAAGCGGCCGCGGTGAGGCTCTTGCCGGCTCCCGACTCGCCGACGATGCCTAGGGCCTCGCCACGGCCGACGGCGAAGGACACTCCGCCGACCAGGACGAGCGGTGCTGCCCGTGGTCCCGCCTCGAGCCGGAGATCGTCGACGACCAGGAGCTCGGGCATCGGCCGTCAACTCGACAGGGCACGCAGGAAGTGGACGGCCAGGGGCACGCCGTAGCCCGTGGCGCCGCTCGCCTTTGCCCCTTCGCCGGGCTCCTGGGCGGGACCCGCGATATCGACGTGCGCCCAGCTCCGATGCTCGCCGACGAAGTGCGCCAGAAAAGCCGCTGCGGTCGCGGCGCCGCCCCAGCGGCCCCCGCTGTTCTTGAGGTCGCCGTGGTTGCCCTTCATCTCCTCACCGAACTCGGGCCACAGGGGCAACCGCCACAGGCGCTCGCCGCTCGCCTCCGCCGCGGCGAGCAAGCCGGCGGCCAAGGTGTCGTCGGGCGAAAAGAGGCCGGCGCCGTGAAACCCCAGGGCGACGACGCAGGCTCCGGTGAGGGTCGAGAACTCGACGATCGTGTCCGGCTTTTCCTCCGCCGCCAGGGCCAAGGCGTCGGCCAGCAGCAGCCGGCCCTCGGCGTCGGTATTGACGACTTCCACTGTTTTGCCGTTGTAACAACGCAGGATGTCGCTGGGTCGGTAGGAGGCGCCATCCGGCATGTTTTCCGCCAGCGGCAGGTATCCGCGCAGGCGCACCGGCAGGTCGAGGGCGGTCACGGCGTGGAAGACGCCCAGCACGGTGCAGGCACCGCTTTTGTCGAACTTCATGTCTTCCATGTTCTGGGCCGGTTTGATCGAGATGCCGCCGGTGTCGAAGGTGACCCCCTTGCCGACCAGGGCGACGACCGGACCGCGGTGGCCCCATTCCAACCGGACCAGGCGTGGCGGCTGAGCCGAGCCCTGGCCGACCGAAAGAATGCCCCCCATGCCCCGGCTGGCCAACTCGGCGGCGTCGAGCACCTCGAAGCCGCAGCCCCGCTCGCGCGCCAACGTCCGAGCTTGCTCCTCCATCCACTCCGGAGTCGCGAGGTTGGCGGGCGAGTTGGCGAGATCGCGCGCGAAGGCCACCCCGGCCGCGAGCGGCGGCGCGACTGCGAGGGCCTGACGATAGCTGTCTTCTTCACCGGCCGGGGGCCGCACCGCGAGACGCAGGGGAAACGCCGGCTCGCGTTCGGACTTGAACGGGTCGTAGGAGTACCGACCGAGGGCGAGGCGGCGCAGCGTACGCTCGGCCGCCGCGGCGCCTCGACAGGCCGGGTGATCCGGCAAACAGATGAGCGCTTCCTCGACCTCCGCCAGGCGCAGCTCGTCGAGCAGCCGGGCGAGCCAGGCGGCGAGTTTACGGTCGTCGAAGGCCATCCGCGGTCCTAGGCCGTGCAGCACGAGCACGGACCCTGCCGCGGAGGTCTCCGTGCGCTGTTTCTCGGCGCCTCTGAACCCGGGGCGCCGGCGCGCCACTTCGACGCTCGCGCGCCAAGCCTCCGGGGCCGTCGCGGCAGGATCCTCGGCTTCGAACGCGGGCAAGATCGTCAGTCCTTCGAGCGAGTCCCCCTGGTGCGCCATTCGCACCTCGACCAGCGAGTTCATCCGCGCGTTCTCCTTCTGGACCATAAAAATTCCTGGCGAGCATAGCAGCCGGCGACGACCCCGCGGCGGTTGCGGAGGGAGGTCCCGGGCTATGCTATGCCCCGACCCAGGAATCGAACGATGAGTACGGCTTCCATCCTGAAGACCCTTCAGGGCCCGTTCAACTTCTTGCGCTCCGATCCCGAGGAGCTGAGCCGGCTATTCGCCAAAGGCGAGCCGTTGCTGCCCAATCCCCAACGGATCTATTTGACCGAAGAGCTCGCCACCCCGCGCTGGGGCTTCCCGATCTTGTTGTCGGAGTCCCTGCGCGCCCTGCGCGAAGCCCTGGTGCAGTTCCTGTTGTGGGAGGAGCAGCTCCAACTCGGCATTCACCGCCGCCAACCGGTGGATCGCAAGGCCTACAACCAAGCTTGGGAGACCTACCACGGGCTGCTCGTGCGGGCGGTCGAAAACGTCACGCTGTCGTCCTACGGCCGGCAATTTCCCAGCGTCTTCTGGCTGCACCATTCGCTCGATGTCGCCACCGTGCTCAAGGACTCTCCCCGGCGCATCCTGCGCGTCGACGCTGACCTCGGTCGGCGCTTCGGCGATGCCGTCAAGTACCGGATCTTCGATCGCTTCGTGGACCGCGTGCTGCAAACCACCTACGACTCGGCGCAACGGCTGGCGGCGGACACCGACGAGGTGGAAGAAGAGCTGTTCCCGACGCTGCTCACCAAAATGATCGAAAACGTGTTGGTGTTCACCGAGGATCACGTCAGCGCGGATCTCGGTGAGCTGTCGAGCTTCTTCACTGGCTACCTGCGCATCGACGGCAAGGACTTCCGCACCCGGCTCGAAGCACTGTTCGAGTGGGGGCGACGCGCACTGTCTCAGGACGGCGAGGTCCGCCAGGTCGCGGTCCACCTCTTCGGGGCCGATCCCGAACGCAGCCGGGATTTTCTCCTGCGCCCCGGTGTCGTGGCCTACCTGGCGTCGCGGCCGCAGTACAACCCGCAACAGTTGCTCGACCCGGCGCAGGTTCCGATGTGGGAGAGCCTGCTGGGCAAGCTCAAGGAGTTCGAGCTGATTCAAGGTCTGCGCCGGCTGCTGGTGCCCGTGGAGCCGATTCCGGACGGTTACGTCTGCCGGCGGCCCTCGTTGAATCGCACTTTGGGCCGGGGCGACCTGTTCCTGTCCTCGACCACCCGGCCGCTCGACTTCATGGCGCCCTGGGTGGTGGACCCGCAGGTCCACCGCTTCGGCATGATCTACGACATCGCGGAGTTCTCCGAGGTCGTTTCGGTGCTCCGGCGCTCGGGCACCGATGTCCAGGACACCGCCTTCCGCGCCATGTTCCGGTTCCAGAGGAAGATCGACCGCCTGGCCTCGGCGCGCCGGCTGAAGCTCGAAAAGTACCTCGGCGACGGCGCCTTTTATTCGAGCCGCGAGGCCGGCCGAACCCTGGCCACGGCAATTTCCATCCAGCGACTGTACCGCCAGGCCCTCGGGGAGAAGTTTCCCTTCGACCGTGGCCTCCGAGTCGCCCTCAACTTCGGGCAATACCGCCTGATTCCGGTGCACACGGGATCCGCGGGACCCGAGCGTTACGAGTTCTTCGGCCACGGCCTGGTGGAGCTCTCACGCCTGACCACCGGCAAGGCGTTCCGTGAGCTCGAGGAGATCAAGACCATGCTGGTCAGCCTAGGGTACCGCGAAGCCGTCGTCCAGCAGTTCTTCGCACCCCTCGTGCAGAAGAACCTCGACACCGTGGACAAGCGCGAAGAAGCCCGCCAGTTCTACGCCTACATCAACGCCAACGGCAATCTGGTCAACGAGGGGATCGTGGCCACCACGTCCTTTCTCGACCAACTCGATCGCGAGGGTTGCGGCAAGGAGCTCTGGCGGGTCAACGTCGGCGACCGCACCTACGTCGCCGTCTCGCTGCCGGACGAGGCTGGTACCCAACTCTGGGTCGGTCTGCGCAAGCTCGGCGTGGCCTCGCTCAAGGGGCTCGACCGCATGGCCGTGTTCGAGGTGATCGATCTCGGCAACCAGAACAAGGAGAGCCTCGACCCCCTCCATGGTCCGGGGCTCGTGGCCGCCATCGAGCGGGTGGCCGGGCGGTTGGGCTCGGTCGCAGCGGCACCGCTGGCGAGCCTCGACGTGACGAGCTTCGAAGCATGAACGGCGCCCTCGTCCACAGCCACCTGCCGAGCCTGCCGCCGCCCGTGCGGGGCAAGGTTCGCGACGTCTACGACCTGGGCAGTCGGCTGCTCCTGGTGGCGACCGACCGCATCTCGGCCTACGACCACATCCTCGCGCCGGGCATTCCGGGCAAGGGACGGGTGCTCCACCAGTTGTCGAGCTTCTGGTTCGAAGAACTCGTCGAGGTGCTGCCCCACCACCTCGTGGCGACGCAGGTGGCGGACTTCCCCGCCGACCTGCGGACGCTCCTCGGAGCCGCGGGCCGGCGGCAGCTCGAGGGGCGCGCGGCGCTGGTCAAGAAGGCGCGGGTGGTGCCGTTCGAGTGCGTCGCGCGGGGGTACCTCGCGGGCAGCGGTTTTCGCGAGTACCAGGCCGGCGGGCAAGTCTGCGGCGTGCCGCTACCGGCCGGGCTCGTGCGCGCCAGTCGGCTGCCGGCGCCGATCTTCACCCCCGCCACCAAGGCCGCGGAAGGCCATGACGAAAATGTCTCCTTCGCGACGATGGCCGAGCGCCTGCCGGCGGGACTCGCGGAGCGCCTGCGGGACCTGACCCTTGCCCTCTACGCCCGGGGCGCCGAACGAGCAGCCCGGGGTGGTTTGATCCTCGCCGACACCAAGTTCGAACTGGGGTTCGAGATTGATCCCGTGACCGGTCAGGAAGGCCCGCTGCTGCTGGTCGACGAGGCTCTGACCCCCGACTCATCCCGATATTGGGAGGCCGCGAGCTGGACGCCCGGCCACGAGCCGATTTCCTTCGACAAGCAGTTCGTCCGCAACTGGCTCGACGCCTCGGGGTGGGACCACGAGTCCCCGCCTCCCGAGTTGCCCCACGAGGTCGTCGCGGGCACCCTCGAACGGTACGTCGAAGCCTTCCGACGAATCACCGGCCGCGAGCCGGACCTCGCCGACTAGGTGCTGCGCTTGGCGCGGGGGGCAAGCCCCAACTTCGCCAGTTCCGCTTCGCCTCCGGGGCCGTTGAGCTTCCAGTAGGGCAAGCGGGTGGCCGCCAGCAGCTCGGCCCGTTCACCTTCGGTGGTCTCCCAACCGATCAACCGGTGGGGTGCGGCAACTTCCACCCAGAACGTCCAGGTGCGCGCCCCGGTCTTGCCGGTGACGACGGCGACCGCGTCGCGTACTTCGAAGCTGCCCGCGGGCACGGTGACGGTGCGAGTGGCCGCGGCACGCGACAAGGTGGCCGCTTCGAGGCCGACCTCGACGTGGCGCAGGCGCGAGCGGTCGAGGGCGAGGGCTACCGGCACGGCGACGCTCTCGCCGGGCTCGACCCGCGGGTAGGCCAGGCCGCGAGCCCAGAGGAACAGGGCATCCTCAGAAGTGGCCGCATTCGGCGCGGCGAGCGAACGGTTCTGGTCCGCTTCGCCTTGGAAGTAGCTGTGGGAGACGTCGCGCAGTTTCCCGGCCCCGTCGAACAGCAGCTGCTGGTAGGCGTGGCCGCACCATTCTTGGCTCGAGAACGACACCTTGGTGGGCACCCCGGCGGGCCGGCCGTTTTCACTCTCGAGCGCCACGAAGGTCGAAGTCATCAAGCCGTAGTCGTAGATTCCCGTCGGGAAGTCCTTGACCAGATTGAGCTTGAGCACCGGGAAGACGTCCGGTCCGGGGCCGTCGGCCTTGACGCGCTCGGCGTTCGTGAAGCTCTCGGTGACGAAGATGGTGACGGCGCTACCTTGCCGGGGAGCGCTGTAGCGCGCCAGAGTCAAGTCGTAACCGGCAAGCTCGGCCAAGCCGTCGCCCCAGTGATCCCAGAACGGTGAGCCGTAGGTCGGGGACGCCGCGACCGGCGTCTCCGGCACCCGGGCGGCTCCCGAGGAGCAGACGAGCAGCAAAGCGGACAGGGGCAAACCGAGGAAAGCGAAGGCGGGTTTCATGCTGGTACTCCTCACGAGGGCGCGAGCGGTACGCCGCGGCCCGGGCGGGAGGAGTCTAAAGCCGATGGCTCAGTTCGTGGACGAAGCCCGGCAGCCAAAGGATCAGCATCAGGACGGGCAGCCCGACCAAACCCCAGTCGAGCCGACCGCCCCAACGGTCGATGGCCGGACGCCCGGCCGGCCGAGCGAGCCACAGGGCATGACGCAGCGCCTGGGCCGTGGCGTAGAGCAACACGGCGAGGCCCAGCGGATGGAACGCCAAGCTCTCCCCGAACCGACCATGGACGGCCGCCACGCAGGACCGTGTCAAGCCACAACCCGGGCACGGGATGCCGGTGGTCCGCAAGAAAGTGCAGGACTCGGGCAAACGGAAACCGGCCAGGGTGAGACCACCCTGGCCGGGTGCCGCGGGACTCAGCAAGGCGGCTGCGACAAAGATCCCGAGGCACCCGAGGATGGCGAACCAATGGTGCCAAACCGCGGGCCTCGGGGATGCCACGACACCGCCGAGGCCCTCAGGAGTCACCGAAGAGGGAACCGTCGGCGTCATGCCGTAAAGGCGGCTTTGACTTCAGGCTTCAAGAGGACGACGAGAGCCCAGATACCCATCGGGATGCCGATCAGGTAACAACCGAAACACGGAATCATCGCCGCGATACTGCCGGCCATACACATCTGCCAGCCCTTGAGGGACTTCATTTGCAGGCCTGACCAGATCACGAAGGCGCAAACGGCCAAACCAAGTACGTTCATGATCATGCCGAAGGCCCCGGTAGAGCTCTGGAGCAGACGGGCGAACTGCTCGTTGTCGCCCCCGAGATCAGGCATCGTCCAGGCGCCGAGGCCGAGAACACTCGAGAGCAACGAGAAGAGGCCCAGCAGAATGCCCACACCACCGGCGATCATCAGCCCGATGGCTGCTGGTTGGACCTTGGCGTGCACGTTACCCGAGTTCATTGGCGGGGGCGGCATGTATCCGCCCGGGGGGTTCATCGGCGGCGGTGGTGGCGGGGAGGGGTTCCAAGGTTCGCTCACGGCGTTCCTTCTCCTTCGAGTCGGTCGGTGGACGGCCGACGAACGCGCCCCGCGGGGCCGCCGGCCAAGCTGTACGAACGGACGAGCGGGTCGATTCTACTCCCAGCGTGGGCCTCAGCGCGGATGAGACGCCTGGGCGGCCAGAGAATCCTCGTATTCGGCATAGGTGCCGTCGAAAATCAGTTGGCCATCCTCGAGCTTGAGGAGGCGATCCCCTTCGCCGAAGTAGCGGTCGTCGTGGCTGATCACGATGACCGTCTTGCCGCGCCGCTTCAGCTCCCCAAGGATCGACTTGTAGAAAACCTCCTTGAAGTACGGGTCCTGATCCGCGGCCCATTCGTCGAACAGATACAGCGGCCGGTCTTCCAGGAACGACGTCAGCAGCGCCAGGCGCTTGCGTTGGCCAAGCGACAGCTCGGTCGTCGAGAACCCGCCCTCCTCCACCTTCACCTTGTGGGCGAGCTGCAAGCGGTCGAGATACTGACGGGCAACCTCGTCGCGCTCGGGATGATCGAGCCCCAAGAAGCGATCGAAGAGATGGAAGTCCGAGAAGACCGCCGAGAACAACTCACGGTACTCGCTGCGGTTGGCATCGTCGACCGCGCGACCGTCGACCAGAATCTGGCCACCCTCGGGCGCGTAGAGACCCACCAACACCTTGGCCAGAGTCGTCTTACCGCTGCCGTTGCCGCCCACCAGGAAGATCACCTGGCCGGGCTCGAAGACGGTCGAAAGGGGACCGATCTGGAACGTGCGGTCCTGCTGCCCCTCGCGGTGGTAGGCGTGGACGACGTCACGAACCTCGACGCGGCCCGGCGGCAAGGAGGTTTCCCCCGCACTCGGCATGGTCTCGACCCCGGCCTTGGCCAGGGCGAAGCCGAGGCGTTCGATCTTCTCCACCGCGATGTCGGCGCGACCGAGAATCGGCACCGAGTCGAGGAAGGTCTGCATCGGCGTCATGAGGTACAGCAACATGATGGTGTAGCTCACCAACGTCGGCCAGTCGGCCGCGATCCAGGCCGGCCGCAGGAACAACAGCCCGCCGATGACCAGGAAGAACAGCAGGTGGCCGAGGGCCGCCGCGCCGCCGTACAGCGTGGCGGCGACGATGCGTAGGGCGCGCATGCGGGTGGCGATGTCTTCGACCTGAGCCACGAAACCCAAGCGCCGGGCGCGGTGTAGCTTCAACTCCTTGATGCCGTCGGTCAGGGAGCGGAAGTGGGCAAACAGCGTGTCCTCGTACTCCCGGGACTGGCGGAAGCGCGCCATCGCCAGCTCGGAGGGAATCTTGTAGGCCGCGATGCCGAGCACCACCAGAACCAGCAGCATCAAGAACATCTTGGGCGACAAGAAGGCCAAGTAAACCAGCGTGCCGACCACGATCGTGCCGTTGATGGTCACGATGGGCACCAGGATCATGGCCTGGGTCAGCGCCGCGACGTCCTCGGTGATCGTGGCCAGCACCCGATGGGGCCCGAGCTCTTCGAGCTTCCGAAGCGGCGAGGAGAGCACCTGACGCGTCATCGACAGACGGAGCTCCATGACCATGCCCTGCCCCACTCGGGCGAGCAGCTGCTGAGTCGAGACCCGAGCCACCGTCAACATCAGGCAGAGCACGAGGAACGAGGTTCCGAGGCCCGCCTCGGGCAAGTCGAAGCCGCCCTCCTGGAGGGTGCGATTGATCAAGCCGAGCAGGGCCACCGACAAGGCGCCGGACACCCCACCCACCGCCGCGGCGGCGATGAGCAAGGTACGAGCCTTGTCGGAGCGAGCGAGAACGAAGCGGAAGAACCTCATGATGGTCTCGTTGAACCTCGTAGGGAATCTCGGGCAAGGGTTCCGCGTGAGACTAGCAGCAGCGGTATGCTGCGGTCGTGTCGAGCGCGTGGAAACCCGTGGTTTGCCTGGCGGATAGTCGACTCTTGTTCGATTCTTCGGCGGCCGGTCGGGCCTTGGCGGCCGTGCTCCGCGCGAACCTTCCCCCTGTAGGTGCACGTGCCGCCTATATCGGGGCCGCAAATGGAGACGAGCCGGCATTTTTTTCCTTGTTCGAAGCAGCCATGGACCGGCTCGGGGTGGCGGAGCGCTCGTTCGTGCGGGCCGACTTCTCCGCGGCCGACCGCGCCGCGCTTGCCCGCGCCGACCTCGTTCTGCTCGCCGGTGGGGATCCCGCCTTGGCTTGGCGGGTCTTCGAGCGCACCGGTCTAGAAGCCGAGATCCGGGCACGGCGTGACGCCGGAGCCCTTTTGGTGGGCGTTTCGGCAGGGGCCGTGGCAATGGGCTGGTTGGTGGAGCACGACAGGATCGGAGGAGCGGAACCGCCCCTCCTGAGCTTCCGGTTCGTGCCGGGCGTCGTCGCCGCCCACGAGGAGGCCGCAGATTGGGCCCCCCTGCGCCGGCTCTTGCGACGAGCGGCTCTGCCGCTGCCCGGCTATGGCATCCCCGCGGGTGGTGGCCTCGTGTATCACCCCGACGGCAGCCTCGAACCCCTGGGCGAGCCGACTCTCTTCCTCTCGCCCGAAAGCACCGGCCCGCCGTGCGAAGCCCTACTCGTCCCCTCCTACGTCCCAGAAACAGGGAGCACGCGCACCTCCTGAAACGAAAAGCAGCGTGGGTCGCCCGCGTTGGCGACCGGTTCCCCTTTCGACGAGGAGTTGTCACGGACTATGGCAAAAATGGGACGCTACTGTAGCGGTTTCCTGGTTTCCGACTTGCGGAAGTTTCCGGGCTTCCAGCCGAATCTAGCCGGCCTGCGCCCCGCCGACGGTGGCGGTGCCGCGGAACGCCGCGATCTGGCCGACGACGACGTGTTGTTCCTCCACGAAGACTTCGTAGTGACCGATGGCCATTGGCGGGACCAGAACGTCGTCTTCGAGAGCACCGACGACGCCTGGAAGACCTTCTGCTCGGCCGAGCTCGGCTTCGCGGTCTTGCCCGAGGTGGCCGCCATCGGCACCTGAGCTCGACCCTATCGACCTGAAACACGAACGGCGGCCTCGCGGCCGCCGTTTCGCTTGGTTCCGGAAGGCGCCGAAGGCCTAACTCGGCTCTTCGAAGCGCAATCGCGGCTCGTGCTGGGAGCGGCGCAGGTAGGTGGCCACCTCCTCCACCATCCGCACCGTCACGGTCTCCATCTCGACGGCCTTCTGGAACAGCAGAAGAGCCGTCAATGCCTCGCGGTGAACCTCGCGAGATTCGAAGATCGGCACCATTTCCAGCGTCAACCGCTTGAGCTCTGGGATCCGGCCCTGCCGCGCATACAACGAGGCGAGGTTGAGGGAGACGAGAGCGGCGTCGTAGCCCAGCTCTTCTTCGAGGAATCCCTTTCGCACCTCAAGAAATGCTGCTTCGGCGCGAGCGTCGTGGCCAAGGCCCTGGAGGATCGAGCCCTCCAGCCAACGAAAACGCAGCAAATCGAAGCGGGACCCGTATTCAATTGACAGGCGACGAGTCTTAGGCAGCATTGCTACTGCCTCTTGGTAGAGCCCCATCTCGGTTAGGTCCAAAACCAGGTTCTGCTGAGAGACCAAAACGAGCCGAGGCTCGCGGGCCGGATCGATCAACGTCAGGGCGTGCTTGACCAAGTTCGCCGACTTTGCAGGGTTGCCCTGCTCGAAGGCCACCCCAGCCTGGCTGATCATGGCCCGGCCGGCTAGGTGGTCCTCATCGGTTCCGAGATAGATCGCTACCGAGCGCTGGAGCAAGTCGTTGGCCTCGTCAAGCCGCCGCTGCGACCTACGGAGCGACGCCTTAAGACTAAGGAAGCGGGCCTTCTCGAGTAAGTCCCCCGTACCAGCGTTCAAATGCAGCTCCGATTGCGCAAATGCCGCCTCAGCAAGACGAAAGTCATTCAGGATGCGAAGGAAATTGCCGCGGTAGGCCCAAGCCCGAGACAGCAATTCGTGGCGCAACTCGTGTCCGAACAACGACGCCTCGATGCTCGACGAGAGCTCAATCAGCGCCTCGATCTGCATCAGTCCCGCTTTCGGCTCAACAAGCCCGAGCTCCCAGGCCTTTTCGAGTAGCAGATCGCAAAGCGGCAGCGAAGCGAAACGGGGGTTGTTCCTTAGCTGCATGCAGAGGTGTTCGACCGGTAGTCCGTCGAGTTCGCGCGCCAACTCACGAGCGTGCGCCCGTTCGGCTTCGAGCCGCGACAAGGTCGAGTGGACGCGACGCCTGACACGCTCGAAGCTCAGTTCACCTACCGCCGGTCCTTCAAACGCGACGAGTCGCTCGCAGGCAGGCTCGGCGACGCCGTCGAGGGCAAGAACCCAGCTCTCCTCAGCAGCTTGGGCACACTCCGGACAAACCTCAAGTAGATGCCAGATGATCGCCTTCAACTCCACGGCAGACAACTCGTCTCGCATGAGCCGCTCGACCAAGTGAGAACTCAGGTGTGGACGTGACATCAACTCCTCCGGACTTCCTTCACTCTATCCCATCGGCGCCCCTTCTGGATACTGGCAGCCGAAGTCTATAGCCTGCTTACGCGGTTGGCTCGTCTGAAGTTGCGGTCGGCAAAGGCGGCGG
>JANRLG010000089.1:0-3915 GCA_033762835.1 Thermoanaerobaculia bacterium | reverse complement strand
CCGAGATGCCCGCGGCCGGTGATCTCTTCCAAGTCGTGGCCGACGAAGCCAAGGCCCGCGAGATCGCCCTGTTCCGCCAGCAACAGATGCGCACCCAGGCGCTCCAGCATCGCCACGGCCGCGTCTCTCTCGAGCAGCTGTTCCAGCGCATCGAACAAGGCGAGGTAAAGGACCTGCCGGTGGTCATCAAGGCCGACGTGCAGGGCTCCGTCGAGGTGCTCCGCGACACGTTGACCAAGCTCTCGACCGAGAAGGTCCGCGTCCAGGTGATTCACGCCGCGGTGGGCGCCATCACCACCAACGACGTGCTCTTGGCTTCGGCCTCGGACGCCGTGGTGATCGGCTTCAACGTCCGCCCCGAGCGCAACGCAATCGACGTCGCCGAGAAGGAAGAGGTCGACATCCGGCTCCACACCGTGATCTACGAGATCACCGACGAGCTGCGCAAGGCCATGCTCGGTCTGCTCGAGCCGACCTTCCAAGAGGTCGTCAAGGGCCGCGCCGAGGTCCGCGAAGTGTTCCGGGTGCCCAAGGCCGGCACCGTCGCCGGCTGCCACGTGGTCGACGGGGTCATCCCGAGGAGCGCCTCGGTACGCCTTCTGCGCGACAACGTCGTGGTCTACACCGGAAAGATCTCTTCCCTGCGCCGGTTCAAGGATGACGCGTCGGAGGTCCGCACGGGCTTCGACTGCGGCATCTCCCTCGATCGTTTCCAGGACTACAAGCCCGGCGACGAGATCGAGGCCTTCGTTCGCGAGGAGGTGGCGCAGACCCTCTAAGGGCCGGTTCGCCGGCCCGGGCGTCCTGCGCCCCTTTCCTTTTTTCGGCCCGAGGTGTCTTTCATGGTGGTCGGAATCTCGACCTTCGAGCTTCATTTGCCCGGCAGCCGGGGGCTCAAGGAAAAACGCAAGGTGGTCAAGGGTTTGATCGAGCGGCTACACGCCCGGTATCGGATCTCGATCGCTGAAACCGCCCACCACGACTTGCTCCAGCGGGCCGAAATCTCGCTCGCCATCGTCGCCCAAGACGAGTCGGAGTTGGAGCATTTGTTCGACGAGTTGCGCGCCGCTATCGACAGCATCGGGCCCGAGGCCGTGTTGTCGTTTTGGGACCCGCAGATCCTGGAGGCCCGCTGATGCGCCGTTCCGACCGGGTGGGCGACCAGATTCGCTCCGAGCTTTCCGATCTCCTGCTGCGCGAGGTCAAGGACCCGCGGGTGCGTCTCGCGAGCATCACGTCCGTGGACGTGAGCGGCGATCTCTCCCACGCCAAGGTCCTGGTCTCGGTGCTTGGCGCCGACGAGAACCGCGAGCCCGCCGTCCAGGCCTTGGAGCACGCCCGGGGCTTCCTGCGCAGCCAGTTGGCGCGGCGACTCAAACTGCGCATCGTGCCCGAGTTGCACTTCAAGCTCGATCGCGGTGCCGAGTACAGCCGCCAGATCGAAGACCTGCTGGAACGCCTCGAGGACGACCGTGAGCCCGCCTGACGCCCTGCTCGCGGCCATCCAGTCCAGCCACCGGTTCCTGATCACCAGTCACCTGAACCCGGATGGTGATGCCATCGGCACCAGCCTCGGCCTCGCGCGAATCCTACGCGCGATGGGCAAGGAGGCCACGGTCTGGCTGCACGATCCGCTGCCGCCGGCCTACCGGCCCATGCCGGGGGCCGCCGAAGTGCTTCACGGTCCCGAGCCGCCCGCGGGCTTCCCCACGGTTTTCGACGCCGGCATCGTGCTCGAGTGCCCGACGTTGGATCGCTCGGGTCATCAGGCCCATTTGCCCGCCCTGCCGCTCCTGAACATCGACCACCACCTGGGTAACGACCACTACGGCGTCGCCGTTTGGGTCGAGGTCGCGGCGCCCGCGGTGGGCGAGATGGTCCTGCGCTTGGCCGAGGCCCTGGGCGCACCGGTGGACCCCGAGGCGGCCACCCTTCTCCATCTCGCCATCGTCACCGACACCGGCGGCTTTCGCTTTGCCAATGCCACCCCCGCGGCCTTCGAAGCCTGCGCCCGGCTGGTGCGGCTGGGCTCCCGGCCGGAACAGATCGCCCAGTGGCTCTACGAAAGCCAGTCCCTGGCGGCCGTCCGGCTGCTCGGCGAAATGCTGCCGACCCTGGAGATCGCCGCCGAGGGCCGGGTGGCCACTGCTTTGCTGACCCTCGAAATGTTCACGCGAGCGGGTGCCCAGCCGGGCGAGTCCGAGGGCCTGATCGACCATCCACGGTCCATCTCCGGCGTCGAAGCCGTCGCCCTGTGCCGCGAGCGCGCGCCGGGACGCACCAAGATCTCTCTGCGCAGCCGCGGCGACGTCGACGTCGAAGCCATCGCTCGCCGGCATGGCGGCGGCGGGCATCGCAACGCCGCCGGCTTCGAGCTGGCCGGCCAGCCAGCCGAAGTGCGGCCCGCCGTGGTCGCTGCCTTGACCGCGGCCGTCGCCGCCAATGGCTTAAAAATCTCATGATGAAAGACGGTTTGCTCCTGCTCGCCAAAGAGACCGGCTATACGTCCCACGACGTCGTCCAAAAGGCCCGCCGGCTCATGAAACAAAAGAAGATCGGCCACTGCGGCACGCTCGATCCCAACGCCACCGGCTTGCTCGTTTTGACCCTCGGCAAGGCCACGCGCTTGACGCGGTTCTTGATCGGCGCGCCCAAGATCTACGACGGCACGATTCAGCTGGGTGCCGCGACCAACACCTACGACGCGGCCGGCGAGATCACCTCCACGGGCGACTTCACTGGTATCGACCGGGCCGCCGTGGCTGCGGCCATGAGTACGTTCGAAGGGGTCATCCAACACGTGCCGCCGGCCTACTCCGCCAAGAAGGTCCAAGGTCGCAAGCTCTACGAGTTCGCCCGTGCAGGGGAAGAAGTGGAAATCGAGGCCAAGGAAGTCGAGGTCTACGAGTTCGTGCCGACGAGCGAAGTCACTGTCGGCGTGGTGTCCTTCCGGCTCGGTTGCGCCTCCGGCACCTACGCCCGAACGCTCGCCCACGACGTCGGCCAAAAGCTTGGCTGCGGCGCTCACCTGGCCACGCTGCGGCGCCTTCGGGTCGGGCCCTTCGAGCTCTCCTCGGCGCTGACCTTGGCCGAACTCGAAACCCGCACGGCTGGCGAGCCGCCCGAGCTGGGTGCCGCCTGGATCCCCTTCGACGAAATCCCTCTGCCCTTCCCCACCCTGACGCTCGACGCGCGCGACGAGCAGCGCCTGAAGAACGGCCAGACCGTGCTCTCCCGCGAGCTGCAAGTGGCCGAGGGGGACTGGCTGAAGTTGGCCAATCGCCGCGGCGAGATGATCGCCGTCGGCTCGGTGACCGAACGGATCGGCGAACGCGGAGTCGGAATCGTCCAGCCGAGGGTCGTCTTCCAATAAACCCTGTGGTATCCTTCCCCGGTTCAGTGCTAGGAGGAGTGTGCTTTGGCAATCCAGAATCGACAGCAGATCATCCAGGAGTACCGGACTCACGAGACCGACTCCGGTTCTCCCGAGGTGCAGGTCGCGCTTCTGACCGTTCGGATCAACGAGTTGACCGAGCACTTCAAGGTCCACAAGAAGGACCACCATGGCCGCCGGGGCCTGCTCAAGCTGGTGGGTCAGCGGCGTCGCCTGCTCGACTACCTGAAGGGCAAGAGCCTCGACCGGTATCGCTCGACCATCGAGCGCCTCGGCATCCGTAAGTAACCGCCTTTTTCTCGACCACCCCCAGGCAGCGGTCTCGACCCTGGTCCCCCTCTCGGGACCGACCAGGGTCGGCCGTCCGCCCCTTCCTCACCGGGTGGTCCGCCAACCCCCCGCCTCCCCGGCGGCTGGGTTCGGCTCTGGCAAAGCGGCAGTGGTAGGCAAGTGAAGACAAAAGAAAAGAAAGAGACCTCCAAATGATCCTCAGAAAAGAAGTGACGGTCGGCGACGGAACG
>JANRLG010000088.1:0-54056 GCA_033762835.1 Thermoanaerobaculia bacterium | reverse complement strand
CGCGGGCGACCGCGGCGCTGCTGGCCATCCCGGCGCTGCTCGGGAAGTTCGGCCAAATCGGCGGAGGCTACACGCTGTCGAACAGCGGCGCGGCGAAGCTCGACCTGGACGACGCTTTCGGTCCGACCTTCGAAGCGGGTGCGACCACCCGCGAGCTCAACATGAACCAACTGGGCGCGTTGCTCGAAGCCGGTCCCGCGGCCTTGGGCTACCCCGGTCCCGCCGTCCACGGCCTGTTCGTCTACAACTGCAACCCGGTGGCGACCGTGCCGGACCAGAACGCCATCCTGCGTGGACTCGCTCGCGAGGACCTGTTCACCGTGGTCTTCGAGCAGGTCGCCACGGACACCGTACCTTGGGCGGACATCGTGTTGCCCGCCACCACCTTTCTCGAGCATCGGGACCTGCGGGTGGGTTACGGCAGCTACACCGCCGGGGGCATGCACCCCGTAGTCTCGCGGCGCGGCGAAGCTCGACCGAACGTCGAGGTGTTCGCCGAGCTCGGCCGGCGCATGGGGTTCACCGAGCCGATCTTCACCTGGAACGAGGACACCGCCACCCGCGAGGTCGCCGAGCGCTTCCGCATCGCCGGCAAGCCTCTGGACGCGGATCTCGTGATCGCCGGCGGCCACCAGCCCTATGACTTTCCCGGACCGCGGCCCGTCCAGTTCGTGACCGCCCTGCCATTGACGCCGGACGGTTTGATCGACCTCGTGCCCGCCGTGCTCGGCACCGAGCCCTACGAGTTCCTGCCGCCGGACCCCGGCTTGGCGCTGGTGAGCCCCGGAAGCGGCCGCTGGATTTCGAGCTCCTTCGGTCAACTCGGCCCGGAACTGACTCTCACCCTGCACCCCGCGGACGCCGCCGCCCGGGGGCTCACCGCGGGGGCCACGGTCCGAGTCTGGAACGCTCTCGGCGAGGTGGTCTGCCGACTGGAGGTCTCGAGCCGCACCCGACCGGGCGTCGCCGTGATGCCCAAGGGCGCCTGGCGACGCAGCACGAAGAACGGCGCGACCGCCACGGCTTTGGCCTCGAGCGAGCTCGAGCCCGTGGCTGGCGGCGCCTGCTTCAACGACGCCCGGGTGGAAGTCGCGGCGGCTTGAGACTCCGCCGCGGTAAGATCCCGGCTCCCGTCGACCCCCACGAAAGGACACTTCCATGCCCGTTCGCAATGCCCACGCCGCCTGGACCGGAACTCTCAAGGAAGGTGCCGGTCAGCTGCGCCTCGGCAGCGGCGCCTACGAGGGCCGCTATACCTTTGCTTCTCGCTTCGAGGAAGGACCCGGAACCAACCCCGAGGAGTTGATCGGCGCGGCCCATGCCGGCTGTTACGCGATGTTCCTGACCGCCACCCTCGGCAAAGCCGGACACACCGACACCGAAGTCTCGACGACCGCCACCGTTCACCTGGGCGCCGGCCCGACGATCACCCTGATCGAGCTCGCCACCGAGGCCCGCGTCCCCGGTCTCGACGATGCCGCGTTCCAGGAGTTCGCCCAGATCGCCAAGGATGGCTGCCCAGTGTCGAAGGCCCTCGCCGCGGTCGAGATTCGTCTGACGGCCAAGTTGGTGTAAACGAGCCAGTCAGCCCGCGAGTTGGACGATCCGCATGGGGCCGATGGCCGCGGGCCAGCGCCGGTCATTCGTGACCAAGGCCGTGCAGCCTTCGGCCGCCCCGGCGGCGGCTTGCAGCGCGTCGGGTGTCCGCAGCCCGAACTGGGCGCGCAGGCTGGCGGCAAGTCGCAACAAAGCCGGACTGAGAGCGACCAGCTGAAGGCCGCGACTCCTTGTCAGGATGAGCTCGAACTCCGTCGCGAGCTCGAAGTTCTTCTCGCGGTAGGGTGCCACGAGAACCTCGAGCAGAGTGATGGCGGACGTGAACGCCCGAATCCGGCCAGCGTCGATCGCGGCGAACAAGGGGGCAAGGGTTGTCCGGTACTGGGCATGCCCTTCGATGTAGTAGATGAACGCCGCCGAGTCGATAGCGACGGGTCCGACCCCAAGTCGACTCGTCAATCCCAAGCGGAACGCTCCCGCTCGATGTACTCATCAACATCGATCCCCTGCCAAAGGTCCTTTCCCAAGCCTCTCAGCTCGAGAATCGACCTCGAGGGTGGCACTTCGAGGAGCTTCTGGAGCAGGTGAGTGACCTCCTGGGCGATCGATCGATGCTCGTCGATCGCCCGCCGCTGGAGCTTCTCGTAGAGATCGTCGGGAAAGCTCTTGATGTTGAGCGTTGCCATACCTTCCTCCAAAACGACTCCATTCTGGAGGATGCGAGAGGCAGGGTCAAGAGAAGCGGGAGCGGCTCGGCTCACCGACGCCGCAGCGACAACCACAGGAAACCCACGGCCAGGGCGCCGATCAGTGCCCAGCTGAGCACACCCGCGATTTCCTTGGCGAGGAAGCCGGGGCCGCCGTCGCCGAGTCGAGGAACCGTCTGAATGACGCCCCAGACGGCGGCGACGAGGGCCAGGGCGGCCAGCACGGGAATCAGGCGTTTCACGGGGTTCGGTCTCCCAACTGCAGCGGGGTCAAGCGTTCGGCCTTCTTGCGCAGGGCGCGGGCGAGCCGGCGCCCGAGCACGGTTTGGAGGGCTCGGGCGTCGCCCCCGGGGGCACGCTCGAGAGCGATCCAGCCGCCCGCGAGCATACCGTGCCCACCGCCCTTCCCTCGGCGGCCGACCAGCCGACGCATCAGCGTGCCGGCGTCGGCGCGCGGGTTGGTGGTGCGGATCGACAGGTAGAGGCGATCCTTGAACACGCCGGTCGACAGCGACCACGTCTTGCCTTCGAGCCGCAGCAGCAGGTCCGCGATCTCGGGCACGATGTCCGGCTGCTCGACTTCGCCCAAGTGGCTGACCACCAAGGTATCCACGGAATAGAGATTCTCCAGGGCGTCGTGGAGGTTCTTGAAGTAGGTCAGGGGCAGCCGAGCGTTCTGGATGCGCGCCAGGGACCCGCGGTCCACGAGGCCGAAAAGGCGATCGTAGAGCGCTTTGTCCGGCGGGCTGTACTCCCGCCCGAACTCCTGGGTTTCGGAGCGCAGGGCGTAGACCACCCCGGTGGCAATGCGGCTCGGCACCCCGAGGCCGCAGGTCTCGAGATACTCGGCCAGAAGCGTGACGGTGGCGCCGTATTCCGGCCGGATGTCGGCGAAGGGCACTTTGGCGGTTGCCGGGCGCAGGGGATGGTGGTCGAAGACGAGCTCGGGGACGATGTCGTCCGGCATCTGGTTATTGCCGGTGCCCGGCTGGGCATCGACCAGAGCGAAACGCTGAAAGCTCCGAAACGACAGTTGCCGCAGGGGCGACAACCGGACCTTCAACTCCGCCACCAACTCCCGATTCTCCGCCCGTCCGATCAACCCGCCATAACCGATCGTGGCACTCTGCCCGAACTCCTGGCGCAGCAGGCGAGCCAACAACACCGCCGAAGCAATGGCGTCCGGGTCCGGATTGTCATGGGTGAGGATCAACCACCGACCCGACCGCGTCGAGTCCCCGACCTGCGCCGCAAGCGCGGCCCAGCGTGCGTCCAACGTGTCGCCCGGGGGCATGAGGACGGGGAGTGTAGCTGATACCATCCCTCCCCCGTGAGCGAACCTACTTCCACTCAGACCGATCGCTTCGGCGCGTTCGTCGCCGAGCGTTTTCCTGCCGCCCTCGCGCCCGCGCGCGAGGCCTTCGCCGTGGCCGTCGCGAAAGCGGCGACGGGCGACGATCTGCGCACCTTGCTGCGCTCCGAGTTGCACAGCCGCCTGGCCGTGCGGGTGCCGGAGCTGCCGGAGACGACGCCCGGGGTGTCGGCCGAAACGCGGCTCGCCCAGGCCACCCTGGAGATCGTCGAAGCCTGCGACGGCTTCCTGCGGCGCGAGGAGCTCGCGGCGTCGTTGACCGCCGCCGAGAAGCGCGAAGTCCTGACCGGCATGCTGCTGACCCGGGCCACCGACAACCGCTTGAAGACCTTCTTCCTGGGCGGCGAAGTGCGTTACAAGGGCAGCTCGTTTCAGGGCAAGGGTTTCCGTTCCCTGGGTCAAGAGGCGATCTACGCCGCGGCCCTCCGGCTGCGCCGCGGCACCGACTTCGTCCGGCCCGACGGCACCTGGGGGGGCGACGTCGTGGCGCCGCTCATCCGGGACGCCGGTGTGGCCATCGCCATGAACCCGGACGGCGATGTCGTGCGCCGCATCCTCTCCGCCCAGATGGCCAAGGCCGGCCCGCCCATGAACGGCAAGGATCTGCACCTGGGCGACTGGGAACACGGCATCTTCCCCGCCAGCGCTCCTCTCGCCATTTCCGCTTTGACTATCGCCGGAGTCGCTTTCGCCTTCGCTCAGGAGGGCGAGGGCCGCGTGGCCGTGGCTTTCAACGGCGAGGGCAGCACGTCGTTGGGTGAGTGGCACGAGGCGATCAACCTGTGCGCCGCACGGAAGCTGCCGGCGGTGTTCTGCGTCGAGCAGAACGGCACCGCACTCTCGACCCCGCTCGCCGATCAAACGGCGGTGCGCACTTTCGCGGACAAGGCGGTGGGCTACGGCATCCCCGGCATCACCCTCGACGGGACGGACCCGGAGGCCATCGCCGCCGCCTTCGCCTGGGCCGTGGAGCGCGCTCGCGCGGGCCTCGGCCCGACGCTCCTCGAACTCGTCTCGCTGCGCATGTGCGGCCACGCCCACCACGACGACATGCTCTACCTCGGGCGCGAGCCCCAGGTCGGCTGGGAGTACCCGGAGTGGAAAGAGGGCGGTTACGCCGACCCCGAGCGCTACCGCTACTGGAGTGAACGCGACCCGATCCGGCGCTGGGCGGCGCGGCTCGAGGCCGAGGGCCTACTGACGAGCGAAGAATTCGAGAAACTCAAGCGGACGATCGAGGACAAAGTCGAGCGCCAGGCTTGCGCGGTCATCGAGGCACCCTGGCCCGAACCGGCCGAGGCCGGCGAAGGCGTCTACGGCGACGGCCCCCCGGCCCGCCATGTCGAGGTGCTCGAAAACCGTCCCGGGCGAGTTCTCCCGCTGCCCGGCTTGCCGGAGCTCGAGCCCGGTGCGCCGCCGGACCCCAAGGGCAACACCTTCTTGGACGCCATCATGATGGGTGTCGGCGACGCCCTGCGCGCGGATCCGCGGGTGTTCGTGTACGGCGAAGACGTCGGCGGCCAGTACGGCAACGCCTTCTTGCTGCTCCGCCCGCTGCTCGCCGAGTTCGGCGGACGCATCCTCAATTCGCCGATCGCCGAAAGCGGCGTTCTCGGGGTCGCCATCGGGGCAGCGCTGTCGGGTCTCCGCCCGATCGCCGAGATGCAGTTCAACGACTTCGTCGCCACCGGCTTCAACCAGCTGGTCAACAATGCCGCCAAGATCCGCTACCGCTGGGGCGGCGGCGTACCGATGGTGGTGCGCATGCCCTGGGGCGGACTGAGGAAGGCCGGGCCTTACCACAGCCAGAACACCGAAGGCTGGTTCTACCGCACGCCGGGCCTGAAGATCGTGGTGCCTTCGACCCCGGAGGACGCCCGAGCGCTGCTCGCCGCCGCCGTGCTCGATCCGGACCCGGTGCTCTACTACGAGCACATCGCCCTCTACCGCGACCCGCGGATCAAACAGAAACTCGCTCCCGAGCCGCCGGCACCCTTGCCCCTCGGCAAAGCCGCTCTGCGGCGCGCCGGCAGCGACCTCGCGATCGTGAGTTACGGCGCCTACGTGCACGTCGCGACGCGCGTGGCCGAGAAGCTCGCCGCCCACGGCATCGCCTGCGCGGTCCTCGATCTACGCTGCCTGTGCCCGCTCGACCGCGACGCCCTGCTCGGCGTCGCTCGCCACTGCGGCAAGGTGCTGGTGGTCCACGAGGACACCCGCACCGGCGGCATCGGCGAGAGCCTCGCCGCGATCATCCAAGAGGAGGCTTTCGAGTACCTCGACGCCCCGGTGCGCATCCTAGGCGCGCTCGACACCCCGGTGCCCTACTCGCCGCCGCTCGAGGAGGAGTTCCTGGTGAGCGAAGAGCAGGTCGAGCGGGCGGCGAGGCTGCTGGCGGCGTACTGAGGAAGGCACCCCCTAAAACAACGACCCCTGCGCCGGGGGCTTTTCCACCACCGGCTCCAGGGGCACCACCAACCCCGGGTCGTCCTGGCTCGGGCTGCCCACCCGGTTCGAGACCGGAAACGCGGCCATCTCCGCCGCCGGATAGGCGTCGAGCAGCGGCAGGAGGACCTCCGGATCGGAGAGCTCGGGGTCGAGCCAGCGGTCGTATTCGTCCGGCGCCAAGATCACGGGCATGCGGTCGTGTATACGCCCGGCCACTTCGTTGGGCGCCGTCGTCAGGAGGGTGAAGGTCTCGAGGGGGATTTCGCCCTTGGTCCAGCGCGCCCACAACCCGGCGATGGCGAAGGGCTGACCGGAGGCGAGGTGGATGTGCCAGGGCTGCTTCTTGCCGCCGGCCAGCTTCTGCCACTCGTAGAAGCCGTCCGCGGGTACCAGGCAGCGTTTGCTCTTGAAACTCGAGCGGAAGGCCGGCTTTTCCGCTACCCCTTCGGAACGGGCGTTGATCATGCGGCTGCCCACCGACGGGTCGTCCGCCCACGGCGGTACGAGACCCCAGCGCAGCGGCTCGGCGCTACGCCGACCGCCGGGAGCGGCACGCACTACCAGGGCTTCCTGGGTGGGCGAGATATTGAATCGGGGCGCCAGGGCCGGCACCGCCTCGAGACCGAAGAGCTCACCGACCACTTCACCAGGGGCAGACAACGTGTAACGGCCACACATCGGTTCACCTCGGCGCGGATTCTATGGGCAGCGTGTCTCGATCCGGCCGGAGGCCGCACCCCGCCCATGGGGGAAGTCACCCCCGACCCTGCCGGCGCTCCGGCGCCAGGAGACCCGCCATGAGAGGTTCGTGGACGTTGCTCGCTCTCGTGTTGCTCGCTGCCCCCGCTCGGGCCACCTGGTCCGTGGTCGCCGTCGACACCGAAACCCAGGAAGTCGCCGTGGCCGGGGCCACCTGCCTGACCGGTCTGGATCTGCGCGCGATCCTCCCCGCCATCGCGGTCGGCCGCGGAGGCGGCGCCGCCCAATCCGCCCAGGATTCGACCGGTGCCCGCCGGACGACCATGTTCAACGGCTTCCTCGCCGGCCAAACCAGCGACCAGATCATGGCCGCCCTGGTCGCCCTATCGGGTAGCGCCTCCCACCAGAACGGCGTGGCGGACGCGGGTGGCGATGAAGCCACCTTCACCGGCGCCTCGACCTTTGCCCACGCCTCGGGCGTCGTCGGCAACGTCGGGACCTTGCGTTACGCCATCCAAGGCAACATCTTGACCGGCGCCGCGGTGGTCCTCCAGGCCGAGGCGGCCCTGCGCAACGCCGTCGGCGACCTGCCCGCCAAGGTGATGGCGGCCATGCAGGCGGCCCGGGCCATGGGCGGCGACGGACGCTGCTCCTGCCCAGCCACCATCACGGGCTGCGGCGCACCACCCGCCTCTTTCACCAAGTCGGCCCACATCGGCTTCCTGATCGTCTCGCGTTACGGGGACACCGACGGCGCCTGTAACTCGACCGGTTGCGCTCGCGGCAACTACTTCCTCAATCTGAACGTCGCCAACCAGGCCGCGGGTGCGCTGGACCCGGTGATCCAGCTCCAAAATCAGTTCGACACCTGGCGGACGGGCCTCGCCAATCGGCCGGACGCCGTACGCTCGACCGTGACCTACACCCCGGCCGGCGGCGGCCAGCTGCTCACCCTGACGCTCAAGGACTGGCAGGGGGTGAACCTGGGGTTCAACGTCAACAGCGTCACCGTGGCCCACGCCCCGGGCAGCGCGGGCGTGTCGACGATCGGTGCCGTCCAGGCGATCGGCGGCGGGATTTACCAGGTCCAGCTGACGCCCGGGGCCGGCGCGGGAATCGATCGCTTCCAAATCACCATCCAAGACGGCATCCGCGCGGTGGTTATTCCCCCGAATCGCACGGCCCTCACCGTCGGAACTCCCCCGATCTACCAGGAGAATTTCGATGGCGCGACGACCGCTTGGGTGATCAACGCGGCCGGCACCGACACCGCGACCTCCGGCCGCTTCGAGGTCGGTGACCCGGAAGCGACCACGTCGAGCGGCACGAAGCAGCTCGGTACCACCCAGTCCGGCACCCGCGATCTCGTCACCGGTCGACTCGCCGGGGCCTCGGCCGGCGCCAACGACGTCGACGGCGGCCTCACCTCGGCGCGCTCCGGGCCGATCGCCCTACCGGCCGGGGCGACCACCGTGACCCTCCGGTTGTGGTCCTACCTCGCCCACGGCAACAACGCCTCGAGCGCGGACTTTCTGCGCATCAAGGTGCTCGGCACCACGACGGCGACGCTCTACCAACAGCTCGGCGCCGCCACCAACCGCAATGCCGTCTGGAGTCAACAGACGTTCGACTTGACTCCGTGGAAGGGCCAGACGGTACGCCTCGAGGTCGACTGCGCAGACGCCGCGGGCGCCAGTTTGGTCGAGTGCGGTGTCGATACGGTCACGATTTCGGTGCCGTAGCCGTTCAGAGGAAGCCGTGTTTCGGCCGCGGCCGGGCTCGTCCCGGCCGTGGCTTCACAGCTGGGCTTCGTCGCGCAGTTGCCGCGTCATCAGCTCGCCGACCGCCTGGGCCGGGGCCTTGTCGTGGTAGAGCACCTCGACCATCTGAGCCGTGATCGGCATTTCGACGCCCAGTTCCTCCGCCAAGCGGGAAATCGCGAGGGCGTTGCGGACGCCCTCGGCGACCATCGAGGTTTCGGCCTGGATCTCGGCGAGTTTCTTGCCGCGGGCGAGCTCGAGGCCGGTGCGCCGATTGCGTGACAGGCCGCCGGTGCAGGTGAGGACCAGGTCGCCCAAGCCTGCGAGGCCGGCGAAGGTCCGCTGCTGGCCGCCCGAGGCCACCCCCAGGCGGGTGATCTCGTGGAGGCCGCGGGTGATCAAGGCCGCCAGCGTGTTGTGGCCGAGTCCCAACCCCGACAAAGTGCCGGCCGCGATCGCAATGACGTTCTTGGCGGCACCGCCCAACTCGACGCCGACCACGTCCGTCGAGCTGTAGAGCCGAAAGCGCGGGGTCGACAGCCGCTGGCGCAGCTCCGAGGCGAGATCCGCCTCGGCCGAAGCGATCACCGCGGCGCTGGGCATGCCCTGGGCCAACTCGAGGGCGAAGGTCGGGCCCGAGAGCACGGCGAACCGGACTTCCCGGTCGGCGGCCATGGCTTCTTCGAAGGTCACTTGGCTCATGCGCGCCGACGACTCGGTCTCGATACCCTTGGTCGAGGACACCAGGTCGATCGCCCGCCCCCGCGGCACCCGAGCCAGGAATTCCCGCACCACCGCCCGAAACCCGTGGGACGGCACCACTGCCAACACCGGCTGGCACTCGACGAGGGCGGCTAGATCGGACACCACCTCGACGGAATCGGGCAATGGGACACCCGGCAGGTAGACCCGACTCTCCCGGTCGCGGTTCAGCTCGGCCGCGACCTCGGGCCGCCGAGACCACAGGCGGACCGGTTGTTTGCCGTCCTGGGCGAGGTGGATGGCGAGTGCCGTGCCCCAGGACCCCGAGCCGAGGACTCCGATGGGCTTCACGCCGAGGCCTCCGCGGTCGCGCGCGCGAGGAGGCGCCGACGCAGGCCCTCGAGGGCGACCTGGGAGGCCAACTCGCGGTTCTGGATGCGCAGGCCGGGAAAACGGAACGTGCCGTGATCGACCGTGCCGTCGGGCGCGGCCCAGGCGAGATGGACGAGGCCCACGGGTTTCTCCGCGCTGCCGCCACCGGGACCGGCGACGCCCGTGACCGCCACGCCCCAATCGCTGCCGAGCCGGCTGCGCACTCCCGCCGCCATGGCCCGCGCCACCTCCTCCGAGACCGCGCCATGGCGCTCGAGTAGCTCCGCCGGAACCCCGAGCAGCGCCGTTTTCATCGCGTTGGAGTAGGTCACCACGCCTCCCGGGAACACCGTGCTCGAACCCGGCACGCGCGTGATCCGCTCGGCGATCAGCCCACCGGTACAAGATTCGGCCACCGTCACCGTCTGGCCGCGGCCGACCAGGAGCTCGACGACCACCCTCTCGAGCGTACCGTCGGCCTCGCGACTGAAGATCTCCGGGCCGATCAGCGCCGTCAGGCGCTCCGCCATGGCGGCCAGGCGCGCCCGCCGGTCGGCCTCGGCGCCACCCGCCGTGGCGCGCACCAGCACCTCGCCGGGCCGGGCCAAGACCGAGATGTTCTCCCGCCCGAACTCGGCGTAGGCCGGGGTGATGCGCTCCTCGAGCTCGGACTCGGGTACGCAGGCGACTTTCAGATGGACCGACTCGCGGGCCTCCCCGCCGCAACGCTCGGCGAGCCAGGGCACGAGGTCGCTCGTGATCATGCCTTCGAGCTCGACGGGAACGCCCGGAAAGAGGAACACCGTGCCGCCCGCGTCCGCAGTCAACCGCAGGCCCGGGGCGGTGCCGCGCGGGTTCTTGATCACCACGGCGCCCGCCGGCACCAGGGCCTGGCGGCGGTTGACCTCGGCCATGCGCCGGTTGAAGGCGCGAAAACGGGCCTCGATGGCGGCGAGAACGTCGTCGTCCTGGGCCAGCCTCCGCCCGAGGGCGGCGGCGGTGGCCTCGCGGGTGACGTCGTCGGCGGTGGGGCCGAGCCCGCCGGTGACGAGCACCAGGTCGACCCGCGCCAGCAGCTCCGTGAGCCGGCCTGCGATCGCGGCCTCGTCGTCGCCCACGACGCCCTTCTCTACCAGGTGCACCCCGTGGTGTTCGAGGACGGCGGTCAACTGGAGCGAATTGGTGTCGAGCCGGTCGGTGCCCAGAAGCTCCGAACCGACCGCGAGGATGGCGGCGTTCATGATCGGCGGATCTTACCAGTCACACACCGCTGTCGAGGGCTCTTCTCGGCGTTCGGGATGGCGTAGGATTCCCGAGTCCACCCCGGAAACACGAGGACCCGACGTTGACCCGAACCCTCCTGCTCCTGGCTCTCACCGCGGCGGTTCCTGCCGGCGCCCAGTCTTTCGAAGCCCCGGCTCTGCGCTCCGGCCAGGGCACCCTCGCCGTCGTCGGCGGTGACGAGCGCTCGCCGTTGCCCGCCGGGGTCTTGCTCACCGCGATCACCCCGGCCGGCCCCGAGGCCGACTGGCTGGCCGCCGGGACCGCGGGCGAGACCCGGCTGGTGTTGGTGCGTGGAGACGGCGACCGGCACGAGACGATCGCGCCCCCGCGGGAGACCGCCGCCACCGTGGCCGAGCCCCTGCCGGTGGCCGACGAACGCGGACGTCTGGTGGGCTTGGCCTGGCTCGCCGGCCGCGATCGCGACTCTCTGGCGGTCCGTTTCGCCCCCTGGGAAGGCGACCGCTGGGGCCGCCCGGTGACCGTGGCTCCCCCCGGTCCGGGCAGCCAGTTGGCCTTGGCCGCGGCCGCCAGCGGCAGCTCGGTGGTGCTGGCGTGGAGTCGCTTCGATGGCCAGGACGACGAGATCCTCGTGAGCCGCCGGAGCCGTGGGCGCTGGAGTGCTCCCCGCCCGGTGACCGCCAACTCGGTACCCGACGTGACGCCCGCCGTGGCCGCTGATCGCGACGGTTTCCTGGTCGTCTGGAGCGGCTTTTCGGAGGGCGAATACCGGCTCTTCGGCAGCCGCCTGCGCGGCGACACCTGGCAAACGCGGACGCCCTTCGGCCCGCCCGGCTCGTTGTTTCCAACCCTCGTGGCCCACGGCGACGGACACCTTCTGCTCTACCGCGACGTCCACGCGCGGGCCTGGACAGTAACCGCGCTCGACGGGACGGGTCGCGCGTTGAGGCGTACCCGCATCGCCGCCGGACCGGACGCGAGCCCGGTCTTCGTGGCGGCGGATCGCGACTCGGTGCGCCTGTTCGCCCTCGGAAGAGAGCACGACCTGACCTGGGAGACGCTGCCGTGATCCGCCGTTCGTGGCTCGTTTTGCTGCTCGTCATCGCCACCGTCCCGGCGGCGGCGCAGCGCTACGTCGCCGTGGGCGACAGCATCACCTTCGGTTTCGCGGATGAGTCCCTGCGACCGGAGAAGGGTTACCCGTCCCGGCTCGAAGAGCTGTTGATCGCTCGCGGCCGCAGCGCCGACGTCACCAACGCCGGGATCAACGGCGAAACCAGCGCCGAGGCCCTCTCGCGCATCAACTCGGTACTCGCCGGGGGCTACAACGACCTGCTCCTGATGGAAGGCACCAACGACATCGGCCAGCGCTTGTCGCCGGAGACCATTCGCTTCAACCTCGAACAGATCGGCCTCCGGGCCGCCCAGCAGAATGTCCGCGTGACGCTCGGCACGGTGGTTCCGCGCTTGCCTTCGGCCAACTTCGACGGTCGTAACCGGGTCACCCGGCGTTTGGCGCAAGAAGTCCGCAATCTCGCTCACGGCCAAAATTGGGGTTTGGCGGACCCGTTCGAAGTGTTCATCACGACGCCCAACGTCTTCACCCGCCTCTATGCCGGCAACGGCGACAACCTGCACCCGAACGCGGCGGGCTACGACAACCTCGCTCTGGTCTTCGCCGACGTGCTGACCGGCATCGACAGCTTGACCCCGGTCACCGGGCGTATCTCCCCCGCCGACGCCAGCGAAAACGTCCCCACGGACGCGGAAGTTTCGGTCGAAGTCTTCGATTTCGGAGCCGGCATCGACCTCACCGCGACCTCGCTCCTGGTCAACGACGAAGTGGTGACCGCCACCGCGACGGGTGACAGCAAACGCCTGGTCCTCACCTACCGGCCCACCGGCGGCTTCCGCGGCGCCCCCGCCATCCGCCTGCGCACCCGCGACACCGCCACCGTCGTCCACCCCTTCGACGCCGTGGTCACCCAATTCATCGTCGCCGGGGCGGTGTTCCTGCCCGGCGATCTCACCCGCAACGGCCGCGTCGACGGCGAGGATCTGATCAACCTCGCGCTGCGCTTCGGCGCCTCGGTCGGCGATGACCGCTACCGCAGCGCCGCCGACCTGAACGGCGACGGCACCATCGACGGCGGCGACTTGGCGATCCTGGCGGGGAACTTCGGGAAGATTTCGTAGCGGGCATCAGAGTTGCCTGGGGGGCGTCCAGGCACTACCTCGGCAGCCTCCGCAGCGACAGGAATCAGGCTTCGCTTGCTCCGTTCAAACGTCCTCAGCGGGACGAATAAAGCACAATTTTTCACCAACGTCCGTCGAGCCACCTTGGTAGGGGCGGACCAATGTGTCCGCCCTCTTCGCTCGCGGAGGGACACAGACTGCCCTGCAACCCCGTCGGGGTCAACTTTCTCGAAGTTGATCAGGTGAGACGAGGATGGCAGGAAAAGCCACTAAGAACCGAGAGACCGACGAGCTGACTGCGTACCGGGACTTCCTCGTCCAGTCCGAAAAGGAAGTGGACGAAGGGTCGATCCGCGATCAGTTGCCGGGCGGCCTGCACACACGGATAACAGCTGTACTCAATGCCCTCGCAGGATTCCTATTTCTCCTCGGAGTGATTCTGATCGCCTGTTTCGCAACGAAAAACGTAGGGAGCCACCATGCCGGGATCACACCAACCGCGACCGCCCGTGATCATCAGGGACCCCAGCAAGCCCTTTAATGGCGGCCAAATTCCTCTGCCGCCCCCACCCGAAAACAAGGGCCAGAGACCACCGCCACCGCCACCAAAACCCTAGACAATGAGAAGAAAGCGAACGCCGCTACCACCGGATCGGCGACACCGGGATGGCGACATCGAGGGCTACACCCCTTCACCGCCTCCATGGGAGCGACATCCGAGTCCTCCCTTGTCTCCGACAAGTCCGGTACCCGACGACTCGAAGTCCCCCGAAGCAACCGCCAAGCAAAAAGCCCCAGCCGACAATCGACCGGGGCCCTTGGCTCCGAATACCGACGACGGTGGCGTTACTTCATGATCGCCAGAATGATCGGCGCGGTCACGAGCGCCACCACGGACATGAGCTTGATCAGGATGTTCAGGCTCGGGCCAGCGGTGTCTTTGAACGGGTCGCCGATGGTGTCGCCGACGACGGCAGCCTTGTGGGCGTCGGAGCCCTTGCCGCCGTGGGCGCCGCCTTCGATGTGCTTCTTGGCGTTGTCCCAGGCGCCGCCGGCGTTGGCCATGAAGATGGCCAGCAGCACGCCGGAGGTGGTGACGCCGGCGAGGGTTCCCGCCAGCGCGCCCATGTCGTAGAAGCCGATGGCGACCGGCACGATGACGGCGAGCAGGCCGGGCACGACCATTTCGCGGATGGCGGCCTGGGTCGAAATGTCCACGCACTTGGCGTAGTCCGCTTCGGCTTTACCTTCCATTAGACCCGGGATCTCCTTGAACTGGCGGCGGACCTCGTCGATCAGCTTGAACGCCGCCCGGCCCACGGCCTTCATGGCCATGGACGAGAACAGGAACGGCAGCATGGCGCCGAGGAAGAGGCCGCCCATGACCTTGGGATCCCCGAGGTCGATGGACTTGAGTCCGACGGTGGTCTTGAAGGCTGCGAAGAGGGCGAGCGCGGTGAGTGCCGCCGAACCGATGGCGAAACCCTTGCCGATGGCGGCGGTGGTGTTGCCCACGGCGTCGAGGCGATCGGTGCGGTTGCGCACTTCTTTCCCGAGATGGGCCATCTCGGCGATGCCGCCCGCGTTGTCGGCGATCGGGCCGTAGGCGTCGACGGCGAGCTGAATGCCAGTCGTCGACAACATGCCGAGAGCGGCGATGGCGATGCCGTAGAGGCCCGCCTGATCGTGGGCGACCAGAATGGCGATCACCAGCGCGACGATCGGCCAGGCGGTCGAGACCATGCCCACGGCGAGACCGCTGATTACGTTGGTGGCAGCGCCGGTCAAACTGTCGCGCGCGATGCCCTGGGCCGGACCCTTGGACTCGGAGGTGTAGTACTCGGTCAGATAGCCGATGGCGACCCCGGCGACGAGCCCCGCAACGGTAGCGAAGAACACGTTGGTGGCGGTGAATTCGCTGCCGTCCAGGCTGTAGGTGGCATCCCCCAAGATCCAGCGGGCGATGAACCAAGTGGCGGCCAGCATGACCACGGCCGTGACCGTGGTGGCGGTGTTGAGCGCCTTGCCCGGGTCGCCGCCCTCGCGGGTGCGCACGGCGAAAGTGCCGGCGAGCGAGATCAGAATGCCCGCGGCGGCAAGCACCATGGGCAGCATCACGAGTTGCGGCGTGAAGTTCGAACCGCCGACTTGGCTGGCCGCGACGCCGAGCACGAGGCAGCCCACGATGGCGCCGACATAGGACTCGAAGAGGTCGGCGCCCATGCCGGCGACGTCACCGACGTTGTCACCCACGTTGTCGGCGATCACGGCGGGGTTGCGCGGGTCATCCTCGGGAATGCCGGCTTCGACCTTGCCCACGAGGTCGGCCCCGACGTCCGCGGCCTTGGTGTAGATGCCGCCGCCGACGCGGGCGAACAGCGCGATCGACGAGGCTCCGAGCGAAAAGCCGGTGAGCACCGTGACCACCTTGGTGAGGTCGGCCTGCGGGTTGCCGGTGTCGAACAGGCGTCCGAAGACCAAGAACAACACGCCGAGGCCAAGCACGCCCAGGCCGACGACGCAGAAGCCCATGACGGCGCCGCCCGAGAAGGCCACTTGCAGCGCGCCGTTCAGCCCGATGCGGGCAGCGGCGGTGGTGCGCACGTTGGCGAGGGTGGCCACTCGCATGCCGAAGTAACCCGCGAGGGCCGAGGCCCCGGCACCGGCCACGACGGCGAGGGCGATGAGCGGCGAGCTGGCCGTTTGCCCCACGTTGGCCCAAGCGAGAAGGCCCGCCACCACCACCACGAAGACGGCGAGCACGCGGTATTCGCGGCCGAGGAAGGCCATGGCACCATTGCGGATGTAACCGGCGATGCGGGTCATGTTCTCGTCGCCGGCATCCTGGCGGCGAATCCAGCCGCTGCGAAGGAAGGCGAAGATCAGTGCGACCACGCCGCACGCGGGAATCAGGTACTGAAGCGTTTCGGGACTCACGGGGATCTCCTAAAGTCAGCCATTGAATCGACTCATGGCGAATTCGAGCCCTTCGGCGAGGAGCGCGGCGCAGGCCTCGGCGGCGCGCTGCACGCTGGTTTCGGCGAGGGCGATTTCCTCCGGCGCAAACGGCGCGAGAACGAAGTCGGCTAGCCCTTCCCCGGGCGGCGGCCCCGCGGCGCCGCCGCAACCGACTCGCAAGCGGGCGATCTTCTCGGTCCGCAGGTTCTCGACGATGGACTCGAGGCCGCGGTGACCGGCGGGACTCCCACTCGGTCGTATTCGGAGCTTACCCAAGGGCAGATGGACCTCATCATAGACGACGAGGACCTTTTCGGGCAGCCAACCGCGGGACTCGACGAGGCACCGCGCGGCGTAACCGCTGCGGTTCATGTAGGTCTGGGGCATTCCGAGCACACAGAAGGCGTCCTCGGCCAGCAGGGTCTCGCATTCGCGGCGGGTGAACTCGAGGCCGCGGCGCCGCGCGAACTCCGCCACCACCCGGAAGCCCAGGTTGTGGCGAGTGTCCCGATAGCGGTCCCCGGGGTTCCCGAGACCCAGGATGAGCCACGGCACGGAGGGCGAACCTTCGCTCATCATCGAAAAGAGGGCACGGACGGCGCAGCACGAGGCCGCGCCGAAACACCTCAGGCCGTTTCTTTCTTGCCCTTCTTGATGACCTCAGGGGCCTCGGTGGCTTCTTCGGCCTCGTGACTTTCCGTCCGCGAGTAGGAGCAGGACACGATCACCCGGTCGTCGCCGGCTTCGGCCAGCTTGACGCCGGCGGGGAGGCTCAGCTGGGAGGCCTCGATGTGCTCACCGACACGCAGCGCGGTGATGTCCAAGTCGATCGCCTCCGGTAGATCCTTCGGTAGGCACTCGATCTCGATCTCGCGGGTGACGAAGTCGACGATGCCACCTTCGGTCTTCACCCCGTAGGCGGTGCCGACGAGGTGGATCGCCACCTGGACACGGATCTCCTGGTCCATCTCGACCCGCTGGAAATCCAGATGCAGCAGTTCGTTGGTCTGGGGATTGACCTGCATGTCGCGGATCATGGCGTGGCGCTGCTGATCCGAGCCGATACGCTTCAACAGGAAGATGGCGTGCTCGCCGCCCCCTGCCTTGAGCAGCTCCCGGACTTTCTTGCGATCGACCGTGATCGCCACCGACTCGCGTCCGCCACCGTAGAGCACCGCCGGCACTTGGCCGGTGGCGCGCAGGCGACGATTGGCGTTCTTGCCGAGAGCTTCTCGGGTCTGGACCTCGATGAGCACGTCTTCTTTCATGGTGTTTCCTCTTCGCTAGACGAATAGAGAGCTGACCGAGCTGTCCTCGTGGATACGCAGGATGGCCTCGCCGAGCAGCGGGGCCACGGACAACGGCTGGAGCTTCGGGGAGCGTGCCAGCTTCGCCTCGATCGGCGTGGTGTTGGTGATGAGAACCTTGGTCAAGGGCGAATCGTCGATGCGCTGGATCGCCGGACCGGAGAGCACACCATGGACCCCGGCGGCCATGATCTCGCGCGCGCCCTTGCCGAGCAGCGCCTCGACGGTCTTGGTCAGGGTCCCGGCGGTGTCGATGATGTCGTCGATGATCAAGCAGGCCTGACCCTCGACCTCGCCGATGACGTTCATGGCCTCGGCCTCGTTGGGGCCGGTGCGCCGCTTGTCGACGATGGCGATGCCGACGCCCAGGCGCTTGGCGATCGCCCGCGCACGCTCGACGCCGCCGGCGTCGGGCGAGACGATCATCAGGTTCGGGGTGTCGAGCTTGCGCACGGCATCGAGCAGCACCGGCGCCGCGAACAGGTGATCGACGGGAATGTCGAAGAAGCCTTGGATCTGCGGGGCGTGGAGATCCATCGTCAGCAGGCGCTCGGCACCGGCCTTCGAGATCAGATCCGCGACCAACTTGGCGGTAATCGGCACCCGCGGTTTGTCCTTCTTGTCCTGTCGGCCGTAGCCGTAGTAGGGCAGGACGGCGGTGATGCGCGCCGCCGAGGAGCGTTTGAAGGCGTCGAGCATGATCAGCAGCTCGACCAGGTTTTCGTTGGCCGGGTTGCAGGTCGGCTGGACGACGAAGACGTCCGCGCCGCGGACGTTTTCGTCGACCTGACAGAAGATCTCGCCGTCGGCGAAATTGTAGGTGGTGACCCGGCCCGCCTGAACGTTCAGGTAGCCGCAGATCTCTTCCGTCAGGGCCGGGTGTGCCCGACCGCCGAAGATTTTCAGTTCTCCGTACACTTGACCCTCTCCGCCCGGTCGGCGCCGCATCGCCGAGCCGCAAGTCTTGGTCCGCGACTGCTTAAGGTGGTTGGGGCGGTAGGATTCGAACCTACGGTTGCGAGATCCAAAGTCTCGTGCCTTACCACTTGGCCACGCCCCAGCGTTTCTTCGATCGCGTCCGTCTCAACCCACTGACCAGAACGAGTCTCGCAGGTGGATCTCTTCGATTTCCTCGAGGCTCTTGCCCGACTCGTCCCGTTCACCTTCGCCCGCGCGCAACTCCCGCGCCTCGCCCGCCTCCCCTTCTCCCGCTCCGAGGGCCCGCCGATTGGCTTCGAGCACCTCACCCCGCTCGCCCAAGAGCCGTTCGTACTCGTCGAGCACCCGCTCTTCGATCTCGCGTCGGGTGTCGCTGTTCAAGGGGTGGGCCACATCCTTGAACTCGCCGTTCTTCTTGCGCCGCGACGGCATGCTGATGAACAACCCGTCCTTGCCGCGAATCACCTTGATGTCGTTGACCATGAAGCATCCGTCGAAAACGATCGAGACGAACGCCTTGAGCTTGTCCTCGTGGATCGGGAATACCTTGACCTCGGTGATCTGCATGGCTCGCTTCTTTGGAGAACTTCCGATTCACGCGGGCGGCACAGGCCCGCCGGCCGGGAACGCGTGATGCTAGCAGGCCGTGGTGAGCGAGGACAAGCACGGGAACGATCTATCGACACTCCTCCGTCGCGTACCCCTCCGGCACCTGGAGCGGGCGGAGCTCTCCCGTCAGAGACTCGCGGACGGACTCCTCCCAACTGAGCTGCACGCCGCGGACGCGGTCCGAGAGCAGTTGCCCGCGCTCGGTGCGCCGCCACCACAGAGCCGGACGCCCACCTTCCTGGAGGCTCCAGGCCACCGGCTCATCGGCCGCGAGGGTGACCGACCAGGCCCGCCCGCGGTCGTCGGTGAAGGTGACTTCGCCATCCGGAGGCCAGTCCGGGACCGGCGGCGCCGGGTGCGTCGGCAGGCGGCCGAGCAACAGGGCCGGCACGGCGGCCAGGGGAATGGGGTCGAGCGGCACGCCCTCGAGCTCGAAGCTGTTCCCGATTGCACACACCCGCTGCTTTTGATGATCGATCAACAAACCCTGGCCCGCCTGGGCGTCGAGAGCGTACACGGCGCGGCCGAGGCGATCGGAGACAAGCAATTGATACCGCTCGGCGGACACCAACCGGAGCAACAGACGCAGGCTGCCCTCCCCGTCCGGGCCTTCGATGCGCAGACGAAACAGGCTCTGACTCCCCAACCGCGAAACCGGCAGCTGCCACGGAGCCACGAGGCCGGCCCCCGTGGCGGGAGTCGTCGGCCGCGGAACCGTTCCCAGGCGGCAACCACCGAGGACCAGCAGCCCGAGACCGAACCCCAGGCCCAGAAGGCGCCCGGCGGCGTCAGTTGCGCGGCGCGCCATCCCGCCCGGTGTCCAGGTCCGAGAGCTTGCGGTCCAAGACGCTCGGATCCTCGGCCCCGAGCTCGCGGGCGCGCTGGTAGGCGCGGCGGGCCGCGGCGAGGTCACCCAGAGCCCGGAGGGCGTCCCCGAGGTGTTCGAAAACGGTGGCGTCCGGCATCAAGCGGGTGGCGCGCTCGAGTTCGCGGCGAGCGTCTTCCCAGCGGCCTTGGCGGTAGTAGCCCCAGCCCAAGGAATCCCGATAGGCGCCGTTGGCCGGGTCGATCGCGAGCGCCCGCCGAACCAGTTCGATGCCCTCCTCCACTTTGTCGCCGCGATCGATCCACAGATACCCGAGGTAATTGAGGGCGGGGTGGAACTCGGGATCCAACTTCACGAGCTCTTCGAGGACCGGAATCGCCCGCTCGGCCTGGCCGGTGCGTTCGTAGGCCGCGCCGAGCAGGAAGCGAGGCAACACCGCCTCCGGCCGGCTCGCCACCAGGCGCTCCAAAGGCGCCAGGGTGGTCGTGAAGTCCTTGGCGCGGTGGAACGCCTCGATGGCGGCCAACAGGGCGTCTTCGCGGCCGGGTTCCTCAAGACGGCGCAACTCGGCAGTGGCCTCGACCGCGCGCCCCGACCGCACCAGCACCTCGAGGCGTTTGCTGCCGTCCTCCGGGGTGAGGAGCACCAGGGCCTCGGCGGCTTTGCCCTGCTCCAGGGCCACGTCCGCGGCGAGCAGACGGGCGGCGCGGGCGAGTTCGGCCTCGGCCCCGGCGAGCTCCGGCGCCAGGCGGTCGAGGAGCGCCCCGGCCGCGGGCCAGTCCTTCTCCTCGGCGTAGAAACGGGCGAGTTGAACCTCGGCCGCGAGCGCGCGATCCGCGGCACCGCTCGCGGCCAACCGCTCGGCGTGGTCTTGGAGCGTGCGCACGGCGTCGGCCGCGCGGCCCTCGCGGGCCAGTAGGCGGGCGACCGTGGCGGCGACGTCCGGCTCCACCGGACCGCCGTCCGCGAGCAGGGGTTCGAGCAGTCCGAGCGCCTCGCCGTTGTTGCCCAGGGCCGCCAGCACGAGCCCGCGCACCAGGCGCAGGTAGCGACTCGCCGCTTGCCGCGCGGGCAAGGCGTCGAGTTCGGCCAAGGCGCCTTCGAGATCGCCCGCAAAGTAGGACTCGGTGACCAGACGGGTGCGCGCCTCGGGCGATTTCAAACCCTCCGGCGCAGCGCGCAGCACCGCCACGGCCTGGCGATGATCGCCCCGCCGCGACAGGATGTCGGCCAGGGCGACGCGGGCGGCATCGTGGTTCGGCTGATTCTCGAGCACCCGCCGCAGCGGCTCCTCGGCACGGTCGGCCTGGCCGGAGTCGAGCAGCGCCTGGGCGAGCAAGGGGTACACCGGGGGATAGCCGGGGCTGGCGGCCACCAAGGCTTCGAACACCTCGGCGGCCTCGCGGGGCCGTTGCCGGCGCTGGTAGAGCTGGCCGAGCGTGAACAGGGACGGTAGGTCCCCCGGCGCCACCACTCGCAGGGCTTCGAGCGTTTCGACCGCCGCCGCGAGGGCCGCCGCGTCGTTTTCGTCTTCGGACAAAAGCGCCAGCCGGACGTCGCCCTCGGCCCGCAGAGCATCGAGATTGCGGTCGAGTTCGCTCGCCGCGCGGCCGACCTCGCGAACCGCCCGCTCCAACGTCGCACGCCGAATCTCCGGCTCGGGTTGGAACCGCGCCCAACGGGCGAGCATCTGGGCGAACTCGAGGCGCACGTAGGAGGCCCCGGGGTCGAGTTCGAGGGCGCGTTCGAAAGCCACCGAGGCCCCCGCGAGATCGCCTTCTTCGTCCAGGCTCTTGGCCAGCACGAATTGGTACGAAGCTTCGGCGGGATGGCCCGGGGCCGGGTTGACTGGAGTGGCGGCGAGGGGGGCGGCGACCGCGAGCAGCAGACCGCACAGGGGCACGAGGGAGGCGGTGGGCGGAAACGTCCTCTTCACGCCGGTCATCATAGGTTTTGGGGTCTCGCTTTACAAGGTTGGCCCCAGTTCCTATACTGACTTCCTGCGGTGACGGTTAACACGAGACCGACCAAAGGTTTACCGCTTTTCGGCAGGACCCCGCGATGGCCAGACTGGGAAAGTACTTACAGAAGCGGGGCTGGGCTTCGGCCCAAGCCGTGCAGTCCGCCCTGGCTTCCCAGGCCGCCGGCGGTGGGCGGCTCGGCACCAACTTGCTCGACAGCAACGTCCTCACCGAGGATCAACTGACCCGCGCTCTCGCCGAAGTGCATCGGCTGCCGGGCGCCGGTGCCGAGGATCTGCGCGGAGTTCCCGACGAAGTCATCGCCTTGTTGCCCGCGAAAGTCGCGCGGCGCGTCGGCGCAGTCCCCTTCAAAGCCTTCGGCACCCAGGTCCACGTCGCCCTCGCCGATCCCGACAACCTCGCGGCTCAGGACGAAGTGGTGTTTGCGGTGGGCAAGCGGGTGGTGTTCTACGTCGCCCCCGAGGTACGCGTCGCGGAGGCCCTGGAGCGTTACTACGGCGAGCCTTGCTCGTCGCGGGTGGCTAGCTTGGTGGACCGCCTGAACCGCACCCGCTTCCTGTGGGACCGGCCGGAGTCACCCGCCGAGGACCGGCGGTCGGAGTGGTCCGAGCCGGCGACGGCACTGTTCACGCCCGCTCCGCGGCTGCCGACGTTGCCGCCGCCCCTGCCCAGTCCACCGCCGCGGCCCGCGGCACCCGTCGCCCGGACGCCCCCGGCCGAGTCTTCGCCGGCGCCACGACCGCCGGCCCCGCGCCCCGCCCGGCCGCCCGCACCGACCGTGGTCACGGTCTCCGAGACCGAACGGTTCGCCCTCCAGCAACCCGAGCCCGCGCCGCCGACGGTCGAGGAAGCCCCCCTGCCGATCGTCGTCCCGTCGGTTCCGCTCGACCTGCCGCCGCCGGTGCGCACGGTGGACGAAGCCGTCGGCCGGCTCGAATCCGCCCGCGATGCCGAAGCGATCGGTGCCGTGCTGGTCGAATTCCTCGGTCGCGAGTTCGATCGCGTGGCGGTGTTCAAAGCCTTCGCGGATCGCGTCGAAGGCTGGCTCGGCAGCGGAGCCGATCTCGATGTGGTGGCCCTCGAGGACTACGTCCAGAAGCTCGACGAACCCTCGGTGTTCTTGAACCTGCGCACCGGCGGCAGCTACGTGCTGGGTTCACTGCCGCGGATGCCCGCCCATCGCCGGCTGGCGGCCCTGTGGGGCGCCGTTCCAGGCGGCATCTGGTGGTTCTTGCCCCTGCGCATCCACGGCCGGCTGGTGGCGGTCATCGCTCTCGAACGAGGCGGCCAGACGCCACGGCCTGCGGACATCGAAGGGGGACTCGCCGTCTCGACCGCCGCGGCGCTCGCGTTCGAGCGTTGTATCTTGCGGAGGAAAAAGGAGTAAGGGCCGTTGACAGGAATTGAAAGCGGTTGCTACACTCCCCGCCGTTCTGGAGATCGAATGATCAAAGCCGATATTGTGGATCGCGTCGCCGAATTGACGGAAGTGCCGAGAATGAAGGCCGCCGTCGCCGTGGATACCATTCTCGACGCCATGAAAGATGCCCTCTGTGAAGGCCAGCGCATCGAATTGCGCGGATTCGGAGTCTTCCAGGTGCGGGATCGGAAAAAGGGCGTCGGACGGAATCCGAAAACCGGGGTCGAGGTCGCCATCTCACCCGGGAAAACCGTACGGTTCAAGCCCGGCAAAGAGCTGAAGGACCTGTGAACCCGGCGGCACGGGGGCCCGACGAGCCACCGTCGCCCCTGGTCGGAACGCCCCAGTTCTCCGACCGGTCCTGGCCCCCCGCCCACTGGCTGCTCGCGCCCGAGGCGCCACCCGCCCCTCCACCCCCGCGCTGGGGGCGGGCACTCCTACTTTTCCTCCTGACCTTTCTCACCACGACCACCCTCGGCGCCGTCTGGGTGGCGAGCGCCGCCGGCGAGACCGACCTTCCTTGGTCACCCTGCCGGGAGTCGTTGCGGCGGTGTGGACGGACCCGCACCTGCTCCACCTCGGCCTGCTGTTTTCGTTGCCGGCGTTGCTGATTCTGCTCTGTCACGAGCTGGGGCACTACCTGGCTTGTCGGCACTACGGCTTGCCCGCGACGCTGCCCTACTTTCTGCCCACGCCGATCGGCATCGGCACTCTCGGGGCCTTCATCCGCATCCGCGCCCCGATTCGTTTCAAACGCGAGCTGTTCGACGTCGGCGTCGCCGGCCCCCTGGCCGGTGCCGTGGTCTTGCTGCCGTTCCTGGTGCTCGGGATCGCCTGGTCCCGACCGGCGGATCTGCGAGCCATCCCGGCCGAGTGGCCGTTGTTGGTGCCCGGGGAGAGCCTGCTGTTCGCCGGCCTGCGCTGGCTCTTCCACGGTGAGCTGGGGCCGGATCAGTTCCTGCACCTCCACCCCTTCGCCCTGGCGGCGTGGTTTGGGTTGCTGGCGACGTCCCTGAACCTGCTGCCCCTCGGCCAGCTCGACGGCGGGCACGTGTTGTACGCCGCCGTCGGGGCCCGCCAGCGCCGGCTGGCGGTGCCCCTGTGGCTCGCGTTGGGAGCCCTCGGCTGGTTCTGGCCCGGATGGCTGCTGTGGTGTCTCCTCACCCTCCTGCTGCGGCTCTACCACCCGCCGGTCGTCGACGAACAGGTTCCCCTCGATCGTCGCCGCCGGGCCGTCGCGTGGCTCACTCTCGTACTCTTCCTGCTCTCGTTCATGCCCGTTCCGGTCAGCGAGTGGATCTCCGTGGCCGAGCCCTGACTACCGGCAGGTCTCGGATTCCACGAGTTGGGCCGTCAGCTCGGCGATTCGCTCCGGCGAGTCACCGTGACCGACGGCGTGGCGCACCCGGCCGAGGGAATCGAGCAGGAACACGTAGGTCGAGTGATTGACCAGGTAACTCGAGGGTGTCGTGCCCTCGACCCGTTCCCAGGCCACGCCGTAGGCCTTGCCGACGGCCGCGAGTTGTTCCGACGTGCCCGTGGCGCCCAACGCGCCGAGCCCGAAATAGTCGAGGTAGGCGGCGATCTTCTCCGGCGTGTCACGCTCCGGGTCCACCGAAACGAACAGCGTGCCGATCTCTTCGTCGCAACCGCGTTCGACCAGCAGCGTCCGGGCACGCGCGAGCCGGGCCAGGGTCGTGGGGCAGATGTCCGGGCACGTGGTGTACCCGAAGAACAACCACGCCGGGTGGCCGCGCAGCGTCCCAAGGTTGACCGGCCCAAGCACCGAGGTCAGTTCGAAGTCACCCCCGAAGGGCATCACGGCCAGCTCGCCGGCTTCGGTGCCGCTGCCGCCACCACGGCAGGCGAGCACGGTCAAGAGCACGGCCGCTCCGAAGAGCGACCTTACGCCGAGAGGGCGCTTCATGGCCGGGGCGGCGGCGCCTTCACCACCGCTTGGACCTTCATCTTGCCCGCGAACTGAAACTGCAATTCGAGCTCGACGGTCTCACCCGCCTTCAGCGGGCGCTTGAGATCGAAGAGCATGACGTGCAGCCCGCCCGGGGCCAGCTGGGTCTCCTGCTTGGGCCGAAGCTCGATCTTCTCGACCTTCTCCATCTTCATCTGCTCGCCTTCGACCTTCATGGTGTGGAGCTCGACGAGACCCGCCGCCTCGCAGGTCGCCGCGACCAGGAAGTCGGCTTCGTGGTCCTTGTTCTCGAGGGTCATGTAGGCCGCCGTAACGGTCTTGCCGGGGGGCGTTTCGCGCACCCAGGCGTTGGTGACGACGGGCTGGACATCGGTATGGTGAGCGCTCACCGAGGACGCCGCGGCCACGACGGCCAGCGCCGTCACCAGCGGGCTGAATCGGAATCGCATGGTCAAGGTCCTTTCGAGGACGGGGATGACTCGGAGAGGGAGAGCACGAAGCGCGCGAGAGTGCGCCGCTCGTGCTCGGGCAGGAACGACTGGGGCGGCATGCCTCCGCGATCGCCTTCGATGCCGCGGGCGATCACCTCGGCGATGGCCGCCTCGGTGCGCGGACCGGTGAACGAGGCGGCATCCCGCAAGTCCCTCGGCGGGCGCCGGGTGGCCCGGGCGGCCGGACCGTCGCCGGCCCCCTCCGGGCCGTGACAGGCCGCGCAGCCGCGGGCCAGGTACAACTGGCGCGCGGCCACAAGGTCGGTACCCGAGGCCGCGGGCCGGCAGGCGGTGAGCCCGACGGCCAGCGGCACCAGGAGTCCGAAGGTCCTCAGAAGCGCCACAGCGCCCCCAGCCGTACCCGGTAGTCGGGCACAATCTGGAGCTCGGTGGTCTCTTGCTCGACGGGCAAGTCGACGGTCAGCTGCCCGCTGAACTTGCCGGTCGTCGAGTAGCGCAGGGAGGGCCCGAGGTAGATGGCATCGAGGCCGGTGTCGCCGACTTCCTCACCCTCGAGCTCGTCCTTCTCCTTGTTCTCGCCGAAGGCCTCGAGCGCCAAGGCGAGCGAGCGGTCGTGACCGAGCCAGAGGAAGTAGCCGGGGGCGATCCGCCAGGTCAGATCGTTGCCGATGCGGTAGTCGAAGTCGCCTTCCGTGCGCAGGGCGTACTGGACCTCGAAACCGGTGAACCAACGACCTCGGGAAGCGAAGCCCGAGAAGCCCACCAGGCCGTCCGTGGAGCCGCTGCCCAAGGCGATGTCGTGGCCATGGACGCCGGCCGGAATCTCCTCGCCGTGCTCCTCCCCCTCGTGACCCCGCGGGGCCGCGATCAGCCCTGCGTGCTCGTGTTCTGCTTCCTCTTCGCCGTGATGCTCCTCGGCCTCCTCGGCCAAGCGGTCGCTGTCGCCGGTGGGCAGCTTGACGCCCCCGAGCAGGTTGAAGACGAAGCCGCGGTCGTTCTCGAACCACTCGAAGGCACGGAAGTGGCCGAGGAGGGTGACATCTCCGATGCCGGTCTCACTGCCCGACTCGGCCTCGCCGTCGTGCACGCGGTCGAAGGAGCGGTCGATCCAGGGGGCGTTGACCTGGATGCCGAAACGGCGGTCGAACTGGTAGCCGATCACCACCTGGGTGATCGAGCTGGTCAAAGACTGATCGGCCTCGTTGGCGACTTCTTCACCGTCTTCGAGCAGGGTTTCGAAGGAGCTGTATTGCTCGGCCAGACCGACGTACCAGCCGGCTTGGGTTTCTTGGGTTTCGAGCGCGGCGAAGATGGCGCAGAGGTCACAAGCAGAGGCGGGCACGGCCAGCAGAGCCAGTCCGGCTACGATCGAGAATCGAAGTTTCATGACATACCTTTCCCATGAGCGGTCGCTCGGCTCGCGCGCGGGCGCGAACCGGTTGCACAGGTGTTCGGTGCGCCGTTCGAGCGCACCGCGGGGTATTCGGCTCAGGCGAAGGGAAAAGGTCTCGGCGGGCGGCGCTGCGGGGGTTGAGCCCGATCGAGGGGGTTGGGCGACGACATGGTCGCGACCGGGCCGGTGACCGTCAAACCTGCCAGCCACACGGGCTCGACAGGAGCCTCCGACGGTCGTTCGGCAGCCCGGATCTTGGCGTGGCGTTGGCAGCAACCCGCCACGAGCTCACAGGCGGTATGGGGAGGGGGTGTCGGCTCCTCGGCCGTCAGGCCCAAGGCGGCGTGGCACGGCGGCACCGCGGCTTTCACCGCGGGCTTGTGGCAAGCGGGTTTGGCTGCCGTTCGCGGCCGCGCGGCCATCGAACACTTGCGGCCGGCCCCACAGGTACACCCTTGGACGCCTTGCCACGACTCGAGAGAGCCGGACAGCAGGCCCGCGAAGATCGCCACCAGCACCAGGAGCCGCGAACGCATCACCGTCTATTCTTTCGCATCCCGACCTGAACGGACCATGACCGAAGGCGTCGATCCTTCACGGCCGGACGTCGAGCACGAAGGTCACCGGGCCGTCGTTGACCAGCTCGACCGCCATGTGGGCACCGAAACGCCCGGTGGCGACTTCGAAACCGGCCGCGGCGAGTTCCGCCACCAGCAGCGTCACCAGCGGCTCGGCCACCGCGGGAGGCGCCGCGCCATCGAACGAGGGCCGCCGGCCCTTCTTCAGGGGCTCCCCGGCGAGGGTGAATTGGGAGACCACGAGGAAGGCCGCCCCGGCGGCCGCGGCATCGAGGTTCATGCGCCCCTGGGCGTCTTCGAAAATCCGCAGCTCGGCGAGCTTCTTGGCCGCCGCCCGAGCCTGCTCAGGGCCGTCGCCGTGCTCCGCTCCGACCAGCACGAGCATGCCCCGGCCGATCCGCCCCACCCTCTCGCCCGCCACCGCGACCAAAGCTCTTTCGACTCGCTGTAAGACCAAGCGCATGAAATTTCGTCCTCTTTCTTCGAACGGGTCGGGCGGGCGGAAGGTCCGATCGCCGGGAACCCGTGTGATAGCTTCGAACGCCGCGCACCAAGGCGCGGAGGAGACCTCGCACCATGCTCAACAAAGTCCTTCTCATCGGCAACCTGGGCCGCGATCCGGAGGTTCGGTCCACCCCTTCCGGTCAGGCCGTCGCGACTTTCAGCCTGGCCACGTCCCGGCGCTGGAAAGACAAGGGCGGCGAAAACCAGGAGCAGACCGAGTGGCACAACATCGTCTGCTGGGGCCGCCAGGCGGAGATCGCCGGCCGCTACCTGACCAAGGGTAAACAAATCTACGTCGAGGGCCGCATCCAGACCCGCTCCTGGGACGACAAGACCTCCGGGGAAAAGAAGTACCGCACCGAGATCATCTGCGACAACTTCCAGATGCTGGGCGGCCGCGGCGACCGCGACGGCGGCAGCAGCGGTAGTGGCGCCCCGTTCCCGGACTACGAGCCCGGCGGTGGTGGTGGCGGCGGTGGTTACGGCGGCGGCGGTGGCTTCACCGGCGGCGGCGGGGCCATGGACGACGACGACATTCCGTTCTGAAACACGATCAGGTGTTGCCGGGGCAACGCCGTCTTGGTCTCCACCCACCGGAAGCCCAGGGGCTCGAGCTCACGCCGCACCTGGGCTTCCGTCATTTTGTGCAGGGCCGGAATCGGCACCGTGGCGTCCTCTCCCCGGTACTCGATGACCAGTAGTCGACCGCCGGGGCGCAGGGCCCGGTGGATCGCCTTGGCCATCTCGTGCGGGTAGGAAAACTCGTGGTACGAGTCGACCAGAAACACCAAGTCGACGGAACGAGCCGGCAGGTTGGGGTTCTTCTCGGTGCCCTGGATGGTCCGGATGTTGTCGAGGCTCTCGGCCCGGCTCCTGTCGCGCAGGATCTGGAGCATCTCGGGTTGGATGTCCACCGCGAGCACACGGCCCCCGGGGAGGACCCGGCGAGCTACGGGGAGGGTCAACGTTCCCGAGCCGGCACCGATGTCCGCCACCACCATTCCCGGCTCGAGACCCAGTAACTCGATCAACAGATCCGTGCGTTCTTCCTCGCTGCGCTCCTCGCGGTCGAGCCAGCCGGCCGCCGAATGGTCGAGCACCCGGGCGATCTCGCGCCCGCGGTAGAACTTGCCGATGCCTCCAGGATCGTGATCGGAGCGCACCTCGTAGCGGTGGGCCGAGCAGGCCCCGAGGGCGAGCAAGAGGACGAGTGCCACGAGACGGCGTGGACGCATGCCCGAAAGGGTACTCGAAACGGAGCCGCTATACTGCCCGCCCGGGCCGTCCCCTTCGAGGGGCCGGCCCGCACCCACGCTCGCGGAGGTATCTGCCTTGACTCATCGCATTCACAACTTCGGCGCCGGCCCCGGCGCTCTTCCCTTGGCCGTGCTCGAGCAAGCCCAGCGCGAGCTGGTCGACTTCCAGGGTTCGGGCCTTTCGATCCTCGAAGCGAGCCACCGCGGGCCGATGTACGAAGCCGTCCATGCCCGCACGATCGAGGTCTTGCGCGAGCTGCTCGACCCCGGTCGCGGTCTGCCGGACCATGACGTGCTGTTCATGAGCGGCGGCGCGCGGACGCAATTTGCCGCGATTCCGATGAATTTGCTGCCCGCTGGCGGCTCCGCCGACTACCTGGTGACCGGCGTGTGGAGCGAGATGGCGGTCAAGGAAGCCCAGAAGCTGGGCACCGCGCGCGAGGCTTACTCCTCCGCTGCCAACAGCCACGATCACGTGCCCGCCGCGGGTGCCTACACGGTCGACCCTAACGCCGCCTACTTCCACTACACCAGCAACAACACCATCTTCGGAACGCAGTTCGACCACGTGCCCGACACCGGTGACGTGCCGCTCGTGGGCGATCTTTCCTCGGACATCCTGAGTCGGCCGCTCGATGCCCAGCGCTTCGGGCTGATCTATGCCGGCGCTCAGAAAAACATCGGCGCCGCCGGGGTAACCCTCGTCGTCGTCCGCAGAGACCTTTTAGCGCGTTGCCCCAAGCACCTGCCGGACACCCTCAACTACGCCAAAGTAGCCAAGGAGAATTCGCTCCTCAACACGCCGCCGGTGTTCGCGATCTACTTGGTGGGCCTGGTCGCCCAGCACCTGCTCGACCACGGCGGTGCAGCGGCGGCGGCGGTGCGTAACGAGGCCAAGGCGACGCTCTTGTACGGTGCCATCGATCGCTCCGGCGGCTTCTACCAAGGCCACGCCCAGCCGGCCAGCCGCTCGAAGATGAACGTCACCTTCCGGCTGGGCTCCGAGGAGCTGACCAAGGCGTTCCTGGGCGAAGCCCAAGCCGCCGGCATGGAGGGCTTGAAGGGCCACCGCTCGGTCGGCGGACTGCGGGCATCGATCTACAACGCCGTGGAGCTCGCCTCGGTGCGGGCGTTGGTCGACCTGATGGACGATTTCGCCCGTCGTCATGGTTGAGACGCTGACCGGCGTCACGCGGGCGCTCGACGCGCAACTCGCTCCGCTCACCTTCGGGCCTCCGACCGCCGCGGTGTACCGCCCCCTCGAGTACGCCGCGGCACCGTTCGCCGCCTACCTGGAGCGTTTCGGCGCGGGTCTCAAGGAAGTGCTGTTCTTGGGCATGAACCCCGGCCCCTTTGGGATGACCCAGACCGGAGTGCCGTTCGGCGAGGTGGCCGCGGTGCGTGACTGGCTGAAGATCGACGGCCCCGTGGGACGCCCCCCGAACGAGCACCCGAAACGGCCCGTCCAGGGCTTCGCTTGCTCGAAGAGCGAAGTTTCCGGCCGCCGCGTCTGGGCCTGGGCGGCGGCGCGGTTCGGCACCCCCGAGCGCTTCTTCGCCCGCTTCTTCATTTGGAACTACTGTCCGCTGGTGTTTCTCGAAGCGAGCGGCAAGAACCGCACGCCGGACCAGCTGCCCGCCGCCGAGCAGGCGCCGCTCTTCGCCGCCTGCGACCAAGCCCTGGCAGCCGTGGTCGACGCGCTCCAACCGCGGTTCGTGATCGGCTTCGGCCGCTTCGCCGAGGCCCGCGCGCGGCTGGCGCTGCCGAGTTTTCCCGGCACGATCGGCCAAGTCCTCCACCCCAGTCCCGCCTCCCCGGCCGCCAATCGCGGCTGGGCCGAGGTGGTCGACCGCCAACTCGCGGCCCTCGGGGTACCGCCTTAGTTGAGGCCACGCTTTCGGCTAGCCGCAGCGCGGCAAGATCGCCCTCCTTCCTGCTACACTGCCCGGGCGTTTCCGACCCAGGAGCTCGACCATGGCCGATACCGCTCTCGTCCCGACCGGCTCGCCGTTTCCGCCGCCCAATCGGGCCAGTGTCTTCGAGGAAATCCACGACCGCGCGGACACCGTGCGCTCAGGGCTGGCGCCTTCGATCTTGAAGGCCGAGCGGCAGACGCTGGCCGGCCCCAAGGGGCGGGTGGCGATCCTCGACGGCTGCCGTACGCCGTTCGTGAAGAGCGGTACGGTGTTCCGCGACCTCGACGTCATCGACCTCGCGGGCGCCGCGGCGGCGGAGCTGGTGGCGCGGGTCGGGCTCGACCCGGCGGAGATCGGCTCGTCGATTTTCGGCTGCGTGATCGCGTCCTCCCAGGCACCGAATCTCGGCCGGGAGGTCGTTTTCCGCACGGGGTTGCCGATGCACATTCCGGGCACGACGGTGAATTTGGCCTGTGCCTCCTCCAACCAGGCGATCTGCTTCGGAGCGGCGTCGATTCTGGCCGGCCAGTTCGACACCGTGCTCGCGGGCGGCGCCGAGTCCTTGTCGAATCCGCCGATCCTGTTCTCGAAGAACGCTTCGCGGCGCTTCCAGGAAGCCGCCAAGGCGAAGAGCCTGGGGCAACGCCTGGGCACCCTGGCGCAGATCAAGTTCCGGGACCTGGCCCCGGTGGCCCCGGCCATCGCGGAGTACACGACGGGGCTGTCCATGGGCGAGTCCGCCGAGAAGATGGCCAAGGAGAACGATGTTTCCCGGCGCGCGCAAGACGAGATCGCGATGATGTCCCACCACCGTGCCGCGGCTGCCGCGGCCGATGGCCGGCTGGGCGCCATGATCGCGCCGACGTTCCCGCCCCCGAAGTACGCCGAGGCGATCACCGCGGACAACGGCGTGCGCGCCGACACCTCCATGGACGCCCTCGAGAAGCTACGCCCGGTGTTCGACCGCCGCTACGGCACGCTCACCGCGGGCAATTCGAGCCCGCTCACGGACGGCGGCTCGGCCGTCCTCTTGATGGCCGAGGACAAGGCCAAGGCCCTCGGCCTCGAGCCCCTCGGCTACATCCGCTCCTACGCCTTCGCCGCCGTGGACCCGGCGGGCCAGCTGCTCCAGGGCCCGGCCTACGCCGCTCCCCAGGCCCTCGACCGCGCCGGGCTGACGCTCGCCGACATGGATCTCGTCGAGATGCACGAAGCTTTTGCGGCGCAGATCGTCTCGAATCTGAAGGCCCTGGCCTCGAAGAAGTTCGCCAACGACGAGTTGGGCCGCACCGAAGCCGTGGGCGAGGTCGATCTCGACAAGCTCAACGTCACCGGCGGTTCGATTTCGATCGGCCACCCGTTCGGGGCCACCGGCGCCCGGGTCGTCATGCAGTTGCTGTACGAACTGCGCCGCCGCGGAGGCCGTTTCGGCCTCGCCACGGTGTGTGCTGCCGGAGGCGTCGGCCACGCCATGGTGGTCGAACGGGATTGAGCAGCGCCGCTCCGCTCGCCGGCCTCAAGGTCGTCGACCTCACCCGCCACCTGCCCGGGCCCCTGTGTGCGCGCCTGCTGGTCGACCTCGGCGCGCGCGTAATCAAAATCGAAGAGCCGCGCCTGGGCGACCCGGTGCGCCTGACCCCGCCACTCGTCGACGGAACCGGGGCGCTGGCGGCCCTGCTGCTTTCGGGGCTCGAGAGCGTCGCCCTCGATTTGAAGAAGGCCGATGCCCGGGAAGTCTTGATGGGCCTCCTGGCCGACGCCGACGTGCTGCTCGAGAGCTTCCGACCAGGCACGCTCGCGCGCCTCGGCCTGCCGCCGGAAGACCTGCGTGAGCGTTTCCCGAAGCTCGTCCTCGCCTCAATTTCCGGCTGGGGGCAAGACGGTCCCTACGCCGCTCGGGCCGGCCACGACCTCACCTACCAGGCCCTCGCCGGCACGCTGTCCACCGGGCAAATGCCCGCGGTTCCAGCGGCGGACTTGGTCGGCGCCTGGAGCGCCCTGTCGGCCGTACTGGCGGCGCTCGTGGCCCGGGAGCGGACCGGCCAGGGCACCTGGATCGACGCCGCGCTGTACGACGCCGGGGTCCACGCCAATGTGGTCGGTTGGGCCTTCGCGCGGGGGGGCCCGGCGAGCGGCGGGGGTCTGCTGTCGGGCGCGCTGCCCTGCTACCAGCTCTATCGCACTCGGGACGGCGCCCAACTCGCCTTCGCGCCGCTCGAGGAGCACTTCTTCCGCCGCTTCCTGGAAGCCGCCGGCGCGCCGGAACTCGCCCCGCTCCAGTACCGGCAGGACGCCGAGGCCCAGCGCACCCTCGGGGCATTGATCGCGCGCCACACACTCGCGGAGTGGCAAACGCGCCTGGTCGGTCTCGACCTACCGATCGAGCCGGTGCTCGATGCCGCGGCCGCGGCGGCTCACCCACAAGCCCAGGCTCGAGGCCTGCTTCGGACCGCCCGCGACGGGCTCTACCGCCTGGCCTTCCCCGCCCGTTTCGACGGCCAGCGCCCCTCCGTCGCCGAACGCGTGCCCGACATCGGCGGCGACACTCGCCGCCATCTCGTCGCCCTCGGCGGCCGTTTCATCGCCCTCGGCCCGTTCGCCCGCCGCAAAGCCGGCATCGGCCGGCGCGCGAGCCTGGAGCGCTGGGTCAAGCGGGTGCTCCTGCGCCGGCGGTAAGGTCAACCCAGGTGGCAGGCGCCTCCGGCACTAGCCTCATGCGCATTCATCGATATAATCCGCGCCATTCTTCTTGGGGAGAGCTGCCGTGGTCCAACGACTTCGCTTCGTCGCCTTCTTCGCCGCCGCGGTGCTCGCGGCCCCGCTTGCCGCCCAGCTGCCGACGGTCACGCCGGGGTTTCCCAACGTACCCCAGGTGCCGGGCACGTTGTTGTCGGGCTTGAACGCTCCGCAGCAGGGGCGCACGGCGATCCTCGCGTATCACAACGGTGTGCTCTTCACGGTGCCCGAGATTCCGGCCAGTCAGCCGAATTCAGACTACCTGGTGCGGACCTGGAGCTTGGCGAACCCGGCGGCGCCGGTCGAGCTCGGCACCTGGGGCATCACGCCCATGCCGATCAGCGCCCATGGCTACCTGTCGAGCGGTGAGTACCTCGTCCTCGGGGCCAACTGGCCGCCGGAGGCGCCGTGGTCGTTCCGCGCCGTGGGCGCCGGGCTCCAGCGCACCACCTACCCGGACCTGCTGTGCGCGGGCGCGCGCAGTTGCCTGTTCGCTCCCTGGTTCATCGGCGAGACGTGGTGGAGCTACGGCGCGATCAGCGGTTTGGCGTCGATCTCCCGCAACTGGCAGCCCCTGGCCGAGTGGGACCACCTTGGGCTCACCGGCGTCGTGGGCCACCCGTTCCTGCTCGGCGACTTGCTGATCTTCGCGTCCGACCAGAGCCGCACCGGCGTCGCCACCTACGATGTCTCGGACCCGACGAATCCGGTCCTGCTCGACGTACTCACCACCGGCGGACCCGGCGGCTACTGGCCCGAGCTCTGGGGCAGCGGCGACGGGCGGTTGTACATCGTGTTTCCCTACCAGACCGAGGGCAACGGCTTCCGCGTGGTGGACGCCACGGACCCGTCGGACCTGCGGTTCATCACCGACCGCAGCCTCCCCGGCGACGAGTCGATGTACATCCAGTTCCAGGACGAATACGCCTTCATGGGCTCCCACAAAGTCGACATGCGGACCTTCGAGTCCGTGCTCGACCTGGACGGCGCCAACACGGTGCGCACGAACGACGGCGGCGTCGGCATCAACACCAGCCAGTTCCTGCTGCCCCTGGGCAACCTCCTGGTCACCGGCGGCATTGGCCCGAACCAGGGGATGGCGGTGTGGGCCCACCAGGCCGCACCGGACACTCGCGGGCCGTCCGTGGGCTTCCACATTCCCCAGGCCGGCCGCACCCACTACCCGCTCGGCGCACCGATCAGCCTGCTGATCCACGAAACCCTCGAAACCAAGACGATCGTCAACGGCGTCAGCCTGATCGTCCGGCCCCTGGGTGGCGCGCCGCTGGCGGGCCAGATCACCTATGCCTTCGACGACGTCTTGACTTTCACCCCGAACTCGCCGCTCCTGCCCAACACGACCTACGAGGTGGTGCTGCCCGAGGGCGGCATCAAGGACGCCGCGGGCAACGGCATGGTGGGCTACGCGTTCACCTTCTCGACCGGGGGGGCCGTCTCGGGTAACACGCCTCCGCAGGTCACGAGCCTCGACGCCTCGGGTTACCCGATCGCCCCGGGCGCCATGGCGACGCTTTCGGCGAACGCTACCGACGTCCAGGGCGGGCAGCTCCAATACCGCTTCGATTTCGGGGACGGCTCGCCCAAGACGGCGTGGTCGAACACGACTTCGGCGAGTCACAGCTGGGCCGAACCCGGCCATTACCGGGTGACGGTGCAGGCGCGGGACCCCCAGGGAGCGCTCGGTTCCGCTGCCACCACCGTAACCGTGCTGACGGCGCCCGCCGGCACCCCGCCCACGCGGAGCTCGCCCCTGGTGCTCGACCCCGTAAGCCGCTGGTTGTGGACGGTCAACCCGGACGCCGACACGGTGTCCGCCGTGGACGCCGATGCCCTCACCCTCGAACTCGAGGTTCCGGTGTGCGACGAGCCCAAGAGTCTCGCCCGCAGCGCCGCCGGGCAAATCTGGGTGACCTGCCGTAAGGGTGACCGCGTGCGCGTGCTCGACGGCGGCTCCGGTGCCTTCGTGGCGGACATTCCGACCGGGTACGGCAGCGCGCCGTTCGGCATCACTTTCAACCCCGCCGGCAGCCAGGCCTTCGTCACCCTCGAAGGTTCCGGGCGCCTGCTGAAGCTCGACGCCGTCAGCCGGGCCGTGCTCGGGGATCTCGCCCTCGGCCCCCGGCCGCGGGCGCTGGCGATCACCGGCAACGGCTCCCGCGTGCTTATCACTCGCTTCCTGTCACCGCGGGACCACGCCGAGGTGTGGGACGTGTCGGCAGGCGCGATGACGCTCACCCGCACGCTACGGATCCCGAAGTTCGGCGGCGACGCCAACCGCGACGGTACCGCGGCCGGGGGCGGCACGCTCAATCAGCTGACGGGGATCGTGATCGCTCCGGACGGGCTGTCAGCTTGGGTGACCGGCACCAAACCGAACTTCGAACGAGGCTTGCTGACCGCCAACGACCTCGATACCGACAACACGGTGCGCTCGGTCGCAGCCCAGATCGACCTCGTCACCCACACCTTCCGCCGCGCGGTCGACCTCGACAACAGCGATTCCCCTTCCTCGGCGGCGTTTTCGCCCCTCGGCGACTACCTCTTCGTCACCCTTCAGGGCAACAACGAGGTAGTGGTGCTGGACGCGTTGGTCGACGGCGCCGTCGGTCTCGGAACCTTCGTCACCCGCTTGGCCACCGGGGCCGCGCCCCAGGGCTTGGTGATCGACCCGGTGACGCGGCGCACCACCAGCCACGATTTTCTGGCGCGCGGTTTGACCAGCCTCGAGACCGATGCACTCTTCCGCCGCGGCGAAAAGAACGTTCCGAGCGCCCCGATCACGACCGTGGCCGTCGAGCCCCTGACGGCCCAGATCGTCACCGGCAAAAGACTCTTCTACCATGCGTCGGATCGCCGGATGAGCGCCGAGGGTTACCTCTCCTGCGCCACCTGCCATCTGGACGGCGGTCACGATGGCCGCACCTGGGACTTCACCGGTCGCGGCGAGGGCCTGCGTAACACCACCGACCTCCGCAGCCGCGGCGGTACCGCCCACGGCAACGTGCACTGGACGGCCAATTTCGACGAGGTCCAGGACTTCGAGAACGACATCCGCCTGGCCTTCGGCGGTAGCGGTTTTCTGACCGACCAGGAGTTCGAGGACACCCGTCCGCCCCTGGGGATGATGAAGGCCGGCCGCTCACCGGACCTGGACGCCCTAGCGGCTTACGTCTCGTCCCTCGACGGCAGCCACCTGCCGAAGAGCCCCTGGCGCAACCCCGACGGCTCCTTGACCGCCGCCGCCGTGGCCGGCCGCGCGGTGTTCCAGGCCCAAGGCTGCGCCAGCTGCCACGCCGGCCCGCGGTTCACCGAGTCGACCGTCGGCCCCGGCTTGCTGCGCGACGTCGGCACGCTGCGGACGACGTCGGGCGAGCGGCTTGGTGGCCCGCTCACGGGGATCGACACGCCCACGCTGCTCGGCGTGTGGGAGACCGATCCATATTTCCACGACGGCTCGGCACCGACTCTCGACGACGTGTTCCGCATCACGGGCGGTACCGTGGTTCCCGCCGAGTCGGGCACCCCGTCGGGCGGCGCCCAAATCGTCACCCAATATGTCGACCTGAACAACGACGACACCGTGCGGGGGCGGTCCTATGCCGCCCTCGACACCACCGGTGCCCGGGTCACCTTGACCGGAGTCGATGGCGGTGCCGGAGGAACCGGCGCCCTCGAGTTCCGCGCCAGCGCCTACCGGACCATGGACGTGCGCGCCACGATCAACGGCGTGCCCTACACGGTGACGGTGCCGGACCCGGGGAACAGCCCGCAGTGGCGCCACACGAACTGGCGCACGGTACGTGTCGAAGGAGTGAACTGGAACGCTGGCCCGACGAACACGGTGGTGTTGTCTTGCCCCGATCCGTTCCCGAACATGAGCGTCGATGAGATTCTGGTTTCGACCGCCGACGATTTGGCCCAGGCTTTGCCGCACCGGCGGATCTTGGCCCTGTCCGCCGGGGACCGAGCCAACCTCCTGGCCTATCTCCGGCAGCTCGACGGCACACCTGAGGAGAATTTTACCCCGGCGATCTTCGCGGACGGCTTCGAAGCCGGTTCCTTAGCGGCCTGGAACGCACACGTGCCGTAGGCGCCAAGCGGGCCTCGGCCGAACCGGCCGGTCAGTTCGGGAACAACTTGGCGAAGAGCTGAGCCGCCCGGTCTTTGTCGAGAGTCACTAGCGCTTGGTATTCCTCGAAGGCGGAGCCGCGGTCCCCGAGGGCCAGCAGGACGAGCCCAAGTCGCAGCCGGGCATCGGCCTGGGAGCCATCGAGTTGCACGGCGCTGCGGTAAGCCTCGGCGGCCTCCGCGCGGTTCCCCAACATTTCGAGCGCCGTACCGAGGTGGACGAACTCGGCGGGTGCCGCCGGTGCCGCCCGCGTCAACAAGCGCGCCTGTTCAGCGGCATCGGCCCACTGGCCGCTCGCGGCCAGAGCCGAATAGAGGCTGTCGAGTGCCGCGATGTTGTCCGGCTGCAGGCGCACGAGTTGGCGCAGAGCCGCCACCTGCTCGGTTCGCCGGTTGGTCTCGCCGTAGACCTGAGCCAGGAGGCGGTAAGCCTCGGGTTCATCCGGCGCAGCCTGGGACCAGCGGCGACAGACCGCCAGCAGAGCGTCCTTGCGGCCGAGCGTGCCGTAGATGTCGGCCAGCGATCTCAGGGCCTCGACCGGGGAGCCTTCGAGCTTCAAGGCCGCCTCGTACTCCTTGGCGGCGTCGTCTAGGCGGCCGATCCGACGCAACACCGAGCCGTGGTCCAGGCGCGCCCGCTGATCCTCGGGAGACAGCGTCGCAATCTCGGTGTAAACCGCCGCGGCCTTCTCCCAGTCGTAAACCTTTTGGTAGGCCTCGGCGAGCAAGTAGCGCACTTCCAGTGACTTCGAGACGAGCCGCAGGCTTTCGCGGTAGGCCCGAACGGCATCCGGCCAACGCCCCATTTGCCCCAGCAAGCCACCCTGGGTGACGTAGGCCTCGTTCAAGTCGGGATCGAAGCGCAGAGCCTGCTCCACCGAGGTCAGCGCCTGCGGCAGCTGGCGAGCGCGCGCGTAGGCCTGGGCGAGGCGCAAATGGAGATTGGGGTCGGCCGGATTCTGCCGAAGCCGATCGATCCACGCTTGCGGGCTGTCGTCCGCTTGCGGCGTCGGCTCGAGGGGCGAAACCGGCGAAGACCCGGTGCCGGACTGGGCGTCCGCGACCTTCGCAGCACCTTCGAGCGGCGTCTGGGGCGCCGACTTGGGCACCTCGGCCGCGGAGGCTCCTCGGGCGAAGGCGCAAATACCCAGGAGCCCCAAACCAACTGACCACCCAGTTCGCTTCATTCGCCACACAACCGTCCCGCTCACGGAACCCCCCTTTGTCCTCGTCGGCTACCCTGACCGGTGAATCTAGATTTGATCGAAGATAGCATCGCCCGTGCGCCGGCGTCCACCTCGCCGGCACCGTCCCAGGCCCTCCGTGGCCCGCCCGATGGCATCGCCGACGAGCGCTGGGCGGCTTACGGCCATATGATGTCCTGATGAAGAAACGATCCCGCGCCACCGAGCCTGCCGTCCCCGTCGAGGAGACGGTGGAACCGGCCGCCCCGCCCATTGCCGAAACTCCCCCGTCGTCGCCCGAGGCTTCGACGTTCGCCTCCCTCGGACTCCCCGCGACTCTGCTGCAAGCCGTGGACGGACTCGGCTACGAAGCGCCCTCCTCGATCCAGGCCGCGGCCATCCCCGCCCTGCTCGCCGGCCGAGACCTGCTCGGCCAGGCCCAGACCGGCACCGGTAAGACCGCGGCCTTCGCCCTGCCGCTACTGGCCCGCCTCGTGCCCGGCGCCGGCCTCCAGGTGCTCGTCCTGACGCCCACTCGCGAGCTGGCCATCCAGGTCGCCGAGGCGATGCAGACTTACGCTCGGCACCTTCCCGACTTCCAGGTCCTGCCGGTCTACGGCGGCCAGGACATCGAGAGCCAGATGCGTCACCTGCGGCGCAGCGTCCAGGTCGTCGTAGGAACCCCGGGCCGCATCCAGGACCACCTGCGCCGCGGCACCCTGAAGCTCGACAAGATCCGCGCCGTGGTGCTCGACGAAGCGGACGAAATGCTGCGCATGGGATTCCTGGAGGCGGTCGAGGCGATTCTCGACCACACCCCCGCGGAAAAGCAGGTGGCGCTGTTCTCGGCCACCCTGCCGGGTCCGATCAAGACGGTGGCCCGGCGGTACCTGCGCGAGCCGGTCGAGGTCCAGATCGTGACCAAGACCGCGACGGTGGCAACGGTCACCCAGCGCTACTGGCCGGTCCAGGGCGTCCACAAGCTCGACGCCTTGACTCGCATTCTCGAGGTCGAGGACTTCGAGGCCATGTTGATCTTCGTGCGCACCAAAGTCGCCACGGTGGAACTCGCGGAGCGCCTGGAGGCTCGCGGTTTCGCTTGTGCCGCCTTGAACGGCGACCTTTCCCAGGCCCTGCGCGAACGCACCATCGAGCGCCTGCGCGGCGGTCAGCTCGACATCGTGGTCGCCACCGACGTGGCGGCCCGCGGGCTCGACGTCGAACGCATCAGCCACGTGGTCAACTTCGACATTCCCTACGACGTCGAAAGTTACGTCCACCGCATCGGCCGGACCGGCCGGGCGGGCCGCGAGGGCGTGGCGATCCTCTTCGTCTCCCACCGCGAACAACACACGTTGCGAGCGATCGAGCGCGCCACGCGGCAGCCGATCGAGCGGATGACGCTCCCCACCCACGAAGACGTTTCGGATCGCCGCGTGGCGCAGTTCAAGGAGACGGTGTCCGAGGCCTTGGCGGAAGCCGACCTCGACTTCTTCGTCGAACTCGTGGAAGCGATCGAACGCGAGCAGGAAACGAGTTCGTCGCGCGTCAGCGCCGCTCTCGCCTTCCTGCTGCAAAAGGCCCGACCGTTGCAGCCCGAGCGGACCGCCACCGGCCGCGACGCCGAGCGCCCCGTGCGGGAGGCGCGCGGCCCCATGGAGCGTCCCGCGCGGAGCGAACGGGTAGCCGATCGCGCCCCTCGGGCTTCGTTCGACCGCGAGCGCCCGGCGCCATTCGAACGCAGTGCCGCCTCGGAGCGGCCGCCACGAGTCTCGTTCGAACGGGAGACCGAGCGACCGGAGCGCGGCGAGCGGCCCGAACGCGAACCCGTGGACCCGGCGATGTTCGAGACGTTTCGCTTGGCCGTCGGGGCCACCCACGGCGTGTTGCCCAAGAACATCGTGGGCGCCATCGCGAATGAGGCGGGCCTGGAAGGCCGCTTCATCCTGAACATCGACATCCAGGAAAACGAGACCTACGTCGATCTCCCCCGTGACATGCCCCCGGAAATCTTCCACCACCTCCGGAAGGTGCGCATCCGCGGCCAGAACCTCGAGATCCAGCCGGTGGACGGCCCCGGCCCCGAGTACCGTCCGCCCACCCGGCCGGCTCCGCGCGAGACTCGGGACTCCGGTGGACGCCCGGGGTTCAAACCCGGCGGTCCGCGCCCCGGTGGTCCCGCGGGGCCGCGAACCGGCCGCCCGACCGGACCACCCTACGGCCCGAAGCGCGAAGGCGGCTTCGGCGGCGACCGCCGGAGCGGCCCGCCCCCGGGCACCCGCACCGGTCCCCGGCCCGGGCCCCGCTTCGAAGATCGGCTCTTCGACGACGACCCGCCGCGCCCCGCCGGTCCGCCGCGGCGCCCGGGGGGCTTCGGCAAGCCCGCTGGAGGCGGCTTCAGCAAGCCCGGTGGCTTCGGCAAGAACGGCGGCAAACCGAGCGGCGGTTTCGGTAAGCCCGCCGGCGGCGGCTTCAGCAAACCCGGCGGCTTCGGCAAGAAACCCGGCGGGGGTTTCGGCAAAGGCAAACCCGGCGGCAAGCCGGGGGGCGGCAAGTTCGGGCGTTGAAACCCTCCCGGCCGCCCGCCTCAGACCTCAGTTACCGATGCGGAACTTGACCTCGGAGTAGCCGCATCCCGGGGCGTCGACCCAGAACTTGTGATCGCCGCCCGGCAGCTTGAAGACGAAGTGGGCGCTGAAGGTGTCGTAGAAGAGGGCGGAGCCGATGGCCGGGTTGCTATCGAAGCCCCAGGAAACGGTGTGGTCGCCCGAGCAGGTGACGCTGAAGCTCGCCGGGAAGTACAGGGACGCGAGGGCCGGCGGCGCGGGGTCGCTCGGCGGATAGGTCTCCCCTTGGATGGGGTAAATGATATTGACCGGAGCCTGCGCGACGGCGGGCGTGGCCATGGTGATCGCAGCGACGAGAACGCAAAGGCCAACGAGAGACTTCATGGCATTCTCCAGAATTCGGAGTCGTCGTCACCTCGAACATGAAGTGACTCGCACCGATGCATAAGAGGGTGCAAGCCGTCCGCGTAGCTGTGACAGGATCCCGGCCGTGGGCGACCACTTTTCGCGGCAAGCCGACACCTATCGCCGATACCGCCCCCACTACCCCGCGCCGTTTCTGGATTGGGTCGCCGCCCTGGCACCCCGCCGCGACCTCGCGTGGGACGTCGGAACCGGCAACGGCCAGGCGGCGGTGGGGCTCGCGCCTCATTTCCGCCGAGTCTTCGCGAGCGATCTGTCCCTGCCCCAGCTGGCCGCGGCGGAAACCGTCTCGGCAGTCAGCTACGGGCTCGCCTCGGCCGAGAGCAGCCCGCTCGCCGCCGCTTCCGTGGACCTCGTGACCGTGGCCCAAGCGCTTCATTGGTTCGAGTTCGACCGCTTCTGGTCCGAGGTGCGGCGGGTGCTCCGTCCCGGCGGAGGGGTCGTCGCGTGGTGTTACGAGCGGGCCGAGATCAGCGCCGTGATCGACCCCGTCTTCCTGCGGTTTCACGACGAGACCATGGCGCCCTACTGGCCGGACCGCCGAGCTCACGTGATCAGCGGCTACCGGAACATCCCGTTTCCGTTTTTCCCGGTCGCCACGCCGGGCTTCGCCCTCTCGTCCCAGTGGGACCTCGAGCATCTACTCGGCTACGTCGCCAGCTGGTCCGCCGTCGACCGCTGTCGGCAGAGGACCGGCATCGATCCGCTGCCCGGCTTCGCCCAGGAGCTCGCCGCCGCTTGGGGCCCCCGGGACCAAGTCCGCGAGATCCGTTGGCCCTTGACCGTGCTCGCTGGCCGGGCGTGAAATAGACTGCGCTCAACATGTCCGGCATCTTGGTCTTCCATGTCCAGCTCGACGGCCTCCTGCCCGCTATCTGGCGGCGGCTCGAAATCCGCGCGGACCGCACCTTTTGGGATCTGCACTGCGCCATCCAAGACGCCATGCCGTGGGAAGACCTCCATCTTCACGAGTTCCGATTCCCGGAGCCCAGCCTTCTGCCCCCCATCGGCATTCCCGACCCGGATTTTCCCGAGGATGCCAGTCGCGAACTCGCGAGTTGGCGCGTGCCCTTGGCGACGGGCTTCGTGGGCGACGCGCGAGTCTGCAACTATCTTTACGACTTCGGTGACGAGTGGCATCACACGGTTACTCTGGAAGCCCGCGAACGCACCCGCCCCGGCGTGCGTTATCCCCGCTGCACGGGCGGCGAGCGTGCGTGCCCGCCGGAGGATGTCGGTGGTCCGCCCGGCTACTTCGAGTTCCTGACCGCCATGCTCAACCCCGCCCACCCGGAACACCAAAGTTACCGGGAGTGGGTGGGCCGGAGCTGGGATCCGAGCGCGTTCGCCTTCGAAGACGTTCTATTCGGCAACCCCAAGGTTCGGCTTCGTCAAGCAGGCCTGGCCTGAAACTCAGCCGCGCTCCCAAAAAGCCCGCGGATAGGCGCCAAGGATCGCATCATCTTTGGTGAGGAGCGGCGCTTCCTCCGCCGCCGCCTGGGCCACGATGAGGCGGTCGAACGGATCCCGCGTGAAATGCAGACCCAGCGCCCGCTCGACCACCGCACTGAATGGATGCGCGGACACTTCGAGCCCCATGACTCGGGCGAGTTCGGCGAGCACGGTCCGAGCCGGTTCCGTGGTCCGTTGGATCTCGAACAGGTACTCGAGCTCGAGCACCACCATCGGCGAGATCCTCAGATCCGCAGTTTCCAGCCGGCGCCGGACCTCGGAGGGGAAGCGATCCACCGCCCCAGCGTAGAGCCATGCCACGACATGGGTATCGAGGTGGATCACGGGCGCCACTCGCCCGACCAGTCGAGATGGACCAGAGCCTCGGGCTCGACCGCCAGGTAGGACCTCGAAACGAGTCGGTCGAGGCGCCCGACCGGCTCGGCCGGAACGATACGGAGGCGTTTGCCCTTGCGCAGGATCTCCACCGGCTGCCCCGTCTGGAGCACCTGATCGAGTAAGCGGTAGATGTCCCGACGAACTTCCGAGGCGGAGAGGGGCGGTCGTCCAGTGGGATAGCGGGTGTGGGGTTCCATGGGAGAAAGGTACATCAGAAATCGTACGTTCGTCAACCATGGAATCGTACGTTCGTGTTGAGAGAGCCGGTTTCGTCGTCATGCCCCCTTCTGACGTGGGCCACCCCCGGCGATCTGACACCGGCCGCAACTTTATTCACCGCAGCGCGTATTTTTGGGATTCGCCCCGCACCTTGGGAGACCTCATGAAACGAACCCTGGTTCTGCTCGGCTTGCTCGTCCTGCTGAGCTCGGGCGTGGCCGAGGCCGCGCGCAAAGCGCCCGCTGCACCGCCGCCGCCACCGAAACTCGATCCCGAACTGCTCGCCGGTTTCACCGTCCGCTCGATCGGCCCGGCGGGCATGAGCGGACGAATCGGCGCCATCGCGGGAGTGCCCGGTACGTCGACGATTTACGTCGGAGCCGCCACGGGCGGGGTTTGGAAGTCCGAAAACGGGGGTTTGAGCTTCACCCCGATCTTCGACGATCAGCCGGTCGCCGCCATCGGCGCGCTCGCCGTGTCGCCGGTCAGCCCCGCCGTCGTGTGGGTGGGCACCGGCGAAGGCAACGTGCGCAACAGCGCCTCGGTGGGCAATGGGGTCTACCGTTCGGACGACGGCGGTAAAACGTGGCAGCACCTGGGGCTCGACGGCACCGAGCGGATTCACCGCATTTTGCTTCACCCGCGCGACGCCCGGGTCGCCTGGGTCTGCGCTCCCGGGCGCGAGTGGGGGGAGAACCCGGAACGCGGCGTCTTCCGGACGACCGACGCCGGGGCCACCTGGCAGAAGGTGCTGTACGTCGACGAGCGGACCGGTTGCGGCGACCTGGCCCTCGATCCCGGCAATCCCGACCACCTGCTCGCCAACTTGTGGCAGTTCCGGCGTTGGCCGTACTTCTTCCGTTCCGGCGGCCCCGGCTCCGGGCTCTTCCACTCCTGGGACGGCGGTACCTCCTGGAAGCGGCAGCAGGTCGAAGACGGCCTGCCCGCGGGGCCGCTCGGCCGCGCCGGGTTGGCCTTTTCACCGTCGCATCCCGAGGTGGTGTACGCCTTGGTCGAGGCCGAAAAGAGCGCCCTGTTGCGCTCCACCGACAGCGGTCGCAGCTGGGAGACCCGCAACAGCGACGTCAACATCGCCCAACGGCCGTTCTACTTCGCCGACCTGCGGGTCGATCCCGAATGGCCCCATCGGGTCTACAGCCTGCACTTCGGCGTCGAGGTGTCCGAGGACGGCGGCAAGAGTTTCAGCCGCCTGCCGGGAGCAGGCTCCCTGCACGGTGATTTCCACGCGATGTGGATCGACCCCACGAACGCGCGCCATCTGTACCTGGGCGACGATGGCGGCGTTGGAGAAAGCTGGGACCGCGGAGCCACCGCCCGCCACGTCGAGAACCTACCGCTGGCCCAGTTCTACCACGTGGCCGTCGATCAGGAAGAGCCCTACAACGTGCTCGGCGGCCTCCAGGACAACGGCTCGTGGCGCGGCCCCTCGAGTGTGCTGCGCTTCGGCGGCGGGGCCAATCACGACTGGCAATTGGTGGGCTTCGGCGACGGCTTCGACGTCCAGCCCGACCCCACCGATTCGAAAGTCGGCTACGCCATGGCCCAGGGTGGTTTCTTGGTGCGCTGGAGCCTGCACGACCACCAGACCCGGGACATTCGGCCGCCGGAGCCCGAGGGGATCAAGCTGCGCTTCAATTGGAACGCCGGTCTCGCCATCGATCCTTTCCAGCCCGCCACGATCTACTACGGCAGCCAGTTCGTGCACCGCTCCACCGACCGCGGTGAAACCTGGACGACGATTTCCCCAGATCTCTCCGTCAACGACCCGGCCTGGCAAAAGCAGGCCGACAGCGGCGGCCTGACCCCGGACGTGACGGCGGCCGAAAACTACTCGACGATCCTCACCATCGCGCCGTCGGCGGTCGAACGCGGCGTGATTTGGGTCGGCACGGACGACGGCCGCCTGCACGTGACCCGCGATGGCGGCACGACGTGGACCGCGGTCGAAGCCAACGTGCCGGGGGTACCGAAGCACACCTGGATCCCCCACGTCGAGGCCTCCGCCCACGCGGGCGGCGAGGCCTTCGTGGTGTTCGATGATCACCGCCGCTCGAACCACGCGGCCTATGTCTACCGGACGACGGACTACGGCAAGACCTGGACGTCCCTGGTGACGCCGGACGTCCGCGGCTGGGCCTTGGTCGTCGAGCAGGACCCGGTGGCTCCGCACCTGCTGTTTCTGGGCACCGAGTTCGGCCTCTACGTTTCGGTCGACACCGGCAAGTCCTGGACGCAATGGAAGAGTGGACTCCCCACGGTCTCGGTGATGGACCTCGTCATCCACCCCCGCGAGCACGATCTCGTGATCGCCACCCATGGCCGGGCGCTCTACATCTTGGACGACATCCGGCCGTTGCGCGAAATCACGCCCGCGAGCTTGGCCGAGCCGCTCAAGCTCTACTCCGGCGCTGATGGAGTCCTTTTCGCGGGCGAATTCGCCCGCGGCGGTTTCGGCATGGGCGACGGCCACTTCCAAAGCGCGGCGCGGCCCTACGGTGCGATCTTTACCTTCAGCGCCAGCGGCGACGATCTGCCGCTCGCGGACCCGAAGCGCGAACGGGAACGCCAGGAAGCGGGACGCCGGAAGGCGCTCGAGGCCTATCCCTGGGGACCTGAGAAGCCCACCTTCGAGCTGCCCGCGGACGCACCGCCCAAGAAAGCAAAGATCCGCATTCTCGATGCCGGCGGCAAGCAAGTCCGCAGCTTCGAGCGCCCCGTCGTGCGCGGCGTGAACCGCGTCGTCTGGGGTCTCGAACGCAATGGCCCGCGGAACTTCCCCGCGGCCCCGAATCAGCCCAGCAACGACGACCCCACCGGTCCCGAGCTGCCTCCCGGCACCTACACCGTCGAGGTCGAACTAGGCGACCACGAAGCCCGTGGCACCGTCCAGGTCCGCGCCCGAGCGAGCCTCGGCAACTCACCGGCGGACTGGCAGAAGCGGGAGGAGGCCATCGCCCGGGTCGAAGAGCTCTGGAACGCCGCCTCCGACGCCGTGCACCGGGTGCGCGACGTGCGCACCGACGTTGCCACTTTGCTCGCCCGCGCAGCCGCCGAGAAGGCCCGTCAGGAGAAGGCCCTGGCGGACAAGAAGGGTGAAAGCGAGTCCACCGAGAAGAAGGACGACGAGAAGGACCCCTTCGTCGAAGCCGGCGACGCCCTCAAGAAGAAGCTCGACGAGTTCGAGAAGCGCCTTTGGCAAGACGAGAACACCAAAGGCATCGCCGATGCCGCGGATCTGACCTCGCAGATGTTCCAGACCTATTTCGGGTTACTCTCGACTTACGCCCCGCCCTCCCCCACCCACGAGGTGGGTTACGAACGCACGCGGGCGCGGCTCCAGACAGCCGTTGACGAGCTGAATGCGCTCCTCGCAGGCGACGTCGAAGCCTTCCGCAAGCTCGCGGAGGAGCGCGGCATCGGGCTGCTGGCTCCCGTGGTGCCGGTCGACTGGGGGAAGAAGAAGTAGGACTTCAACGGGCACCATGTCTTACTTAATCGACGGCAGCAACCTCGGCGGCCAGGCCGGCGGGGCCCGCGGTGCCCGCGACGCGGCGGCGGTCATCCGATGGCTGTTGCCGTGGGCGCGCCAACGGTCGGGGGTGGTGGTCTTTTTCGACGGTCCGCCGCCCGGTGACATCGCCGCTCGCTACGGCGCTCTCGAAGTTCGCTTCACGGCGCCGCTGACGGCGGATCAGGCCATTCTGCGCGCCCTCGGCAAGGGGGCGCGAAGCAAGATCGTCGTCACCGCCGACCAGGCCCTGGCCCGCGCCTGCCGGGACCTCGGCGCCCGAGTCGAGACCGCAGCAGCTCTTTTGGGCCGCACCGAAAAGACCCACCGTCGCCTCGCCGACGAAGGCGAGAAGCCGACGCCGTCGGGAGCCGATCAGGCGTACTGGAAGAAGGTGTTCGGGGGCGAGTAGGCGAAGCGGGGGCCGGAGCCGCGGCAGTCACCGCGGCTCCGGGAAGACCGAGGTCAGTTCCAGGTACCGTTGATGTTGATGCCGTTCGGAACTCCGAACGGATGGTTGATGGTGCGGTTCAGCGTGGGTTGTGCCCCGCTCCAACAGATCACCGTCAACGTGACGTTCGGGTTGACGACGCTCGACGCGTAGGTCTTGCTGGGCTTGGTGGTCGGCGGGATCAGCCCGGTGGACGTGCCGTCACTGTAGTCGAAGCGCACCCGCCAGATGAATGAGCCGGGGCACGCCGAAGGGTTGCCCGCCGGCAGCAGGGCGTCGTACTGGCAGGTGAACTGGGTGAAAGTCGCGTTCCAAGAACAGTTACCCTGAAAGTTCGCCGTTTGGGCCTCGGCACTCGCGGCGAAGCCTAGCGCGAGAACCGCGCCACCGATCCACAGAGACACACGGCGGAAAGAGGACCACATACTGCAACTCCTTTCGCCTCCCGGGGAGGAAGGCCTGTTGTGGACCCCCGCGTCACAGAATAGCCGAACGCTCGAGAAGAACCAAGAACTCTTTTGCGCCCGGGCCATATCTTGGGCCGTTGCCGAACTCCCGGCTACAATACGCCGCGCCCCTATTTCGGGCGTGATCGTTGCAGGCCAACCCGTCGTGATCTCCCATCCAAGACACCTTCCGGCCGTCGTCGTACTGGCTGGGCTCGTTCTCGCCGCGGCCGCGCCGCAGCCGGCGACCTCCGAACGGGACGTTACCGTCCCAGTATCGGTGCGCGACGCCAGCGGCAAGATACCCACCGACCTTTCCCCCGCCGATTTCGTCGCCACCCTCGCGGGTCAGCCAGTGCCCGTGGTGGCCGTGACCCCAGCCCGGGGCGAACCCGTACTGGTCTATTTCGACAGTGCCCTGGCGACCTCCGAGGGCCTCACGGCAGCGGCGCGGCTACTCGAGCGGGCGGCGGCTCAACTGGTGCGCTTCGGGCCGGTCGAGGTGGTATTCGCCGGGCCCGACCCGGAAGTACTGATGGAACCCAGCCACAGCGCGGACGATGTCGAGGAAGCCTTCGAAGCCGTCGGCGACGAGGCCTCGGTGGACGACTCGCTGTCGAGCTTCCGCGAGCGTTGGGGCGAAACCCCCGCCGCCGAGCGGAACGCAGCCGTCCAGAGCTTCAACCTCGATCTCGAAACCCGCGTCCTCATTCGCAGCCTCGATGGCCTCGCGGCGACCGCGCTGGCCCGCGCGCCGGGGCTGCTCCTTTGGGTCAGTGACGGCTTCGACCCCGATCCCCGCTCTTTCTACCAAGCACCCCGCACCGGAACCGCCCCCACCACCGAGCGTCTGCGCGCCCTGGCCCCCGAGCTGGCCGTGGCCGGCTGGACGGTGGTACCGATCGCCCTGGGGTCCCCGGCCGCCTTCAAAGACCGCGACGTTCCCTTGCGGACCCTCGCGGACGAAACCGGCGGCCGCGTCGTGTCGAGCCCCCTCGATCTCGACGGCGTGCTCGCGGAGCTCGCGGCCCGCACCCACCTGACCCTGCGCCTGGCGGGCGAGTCGATCGAACCCAAGGCCCTCGAAGTGCGGGCGACGCGAGCGGGCTTGTCGGTGCGGGCAAGACGTTCCTTGGCCACCGCCCCGCCCGTGGGCGCGGCCCGTGCGCGAGCCCTCGGGGTCCTCGACGACCCCGCAGCCTTGGGCGAGCTGCCGGTGGCGGCCTCGTTGACCGCCGGCCCCGCGGGCACCGCACAACTCGCCCTGGAAGTTCGCCTCGACCAGGAATTCGTACGCCTGCCGGCGCCGAATCTACGGGTGGCCACGCTGCTGGTACCGATCGAGGGCGACTTGGTCTTCGATTTTGAAGTTCAGACCGTCGAAGGCCTGGCGCGCGCGGGCCTGTGGAACTACCAGCGCACCTTCGAGCCGCCGGACGAGCTTGCGGGCGCCGTCGTGGTGGTCGAGGACTTGTTGACGGGCCGCTGGGGGGCCGCGCGGGTGAGCTACGACCAGGATGCCTCGGCGGTGGCAAGCGGCGGCACGCGCGCTCCCGGTGCGCCGGCTGTCGTGCCCGTAGGACCGCGCCCGGTCGAGAAGGTCCTGGTGGTGCTACCACCCACCGAGCGGCCGGCCACGGGCCGCACGCGGTTCCAGGCCCTGACCACCACGGACGCCGTGCAACAGGTGGCCTTTTACCTGGACGGCAAGCTCGTCGAAACCGATACTCGACCGCCCTTCGACGCAACGTTGGACCTCGGGCGCACGGCCGCCCCCCACGAAGTTCGGGCAGTGGCGATTTCCGCCTCGGGCGCCACCCTCGGCGACTATGTGCTGCCGATCAACCAGCGTTCAGGAGTGTTCTCTGCCACCGTGACCGAGATCGAGGGGGAGCTGGCCGCGGGCAGTGTGACGGTCACCGCCCAGGTCGTGGTGCCGAGCGGCGCCCGGCTGGCGCGCGTCGAGTTCTACGACAACGAGACGCTGGTCGAAACCCTGACGGCGCCCCCGTTTCGGGCCCGCATTCCCACCCCGAACGCCCAGCCGGGGGACTACGTACGGGTGCTCGCGGTGCTCGCGGATGGTCGCGAGATCGAAGACGTCCGGTTGATCGACGAGCGGATCGCTTCCGCCCGAGTGGCCGTCAACCTGGTCGAACTGACCTCGGTGGTCACCGATCGCCAGGGCAAGCCGGTCGAGAACCTCACGGTCGAGGACTTCACCGTCCTGCGGCGCGGCAAGCCCCAAACCGTCGAGAGTTTCCGCCTAGCCGACGACGTGCCCTTGACGCTCGGCCTGGTGGTCGACTCCTCCGGCAGCATGTGGGCGTTGATGGAGGACACGCGGCGGGCCGCTTCGAGCTTCTTGGTCAACACCGTGCGCTCGGACGATCAGGCCTTTTTGGTGGAGTTCGACGACCGACCCCGGCTGATCGCCGAGCCGACCAACGACATTCCGCGCCTGCTCAACGCCTTCGGCCGGCTCCAGGCGAGCGGTGCCACGGCCCTGTACGACGCGTTGAATTTCTCCCTCGTCCAGTTCGCCGACACCCCAGGCCGGAGCGCCTTGGTTCTGCTGACCGACGGCGAGGACTACGGCAGCCGTTCGACGCCGCGCCAGTGCGTGGCCCAGGCAAGGAAGCTCGGAGTGCCGATTTACGTCATCTCGCTAGTCGGCCTCGACACCGAACGGGCCCGTGCCACCGTGGACCCGATCCTCGACGGCATGGCCCGCTCGACCGGCGGCCGGACGTACCAGATCCGCGAGATCCAGGAGCTGGCCGAGGCCTATGGGCAGATCAACGCCGAGCTGCGCAACCAGTACGTGCTGACCCTCGCGACCGACGGCCCGCTGGACGATGCCGAGCTGGCCAAGATCGAAGTGAAGGTCAAGGGCTCCGGCCTCAGCGCCCGCACCGCCATCGGTCAACGCTGAGGCGTCTCACCCTCCGGCGGTGAACCCGGGTTCTGGCTGGCGACGCGGGGTAACATCCCGCCACGCGACCAAGGCGGATCCATGGATTGTCCCAAGTGCGGCTTCCCGAACGCAGACGGAGCGGAATGCCCTCGCTGCGGTGTGATCTTCGCGAAGTTCCGTCCACCACCGGCGGACGAGGTCGCAGAACCGCCGCCACCACCGCCGCTCCCTGCGCCACCTGCCGTACCCGCCGCGGCGTTGATTCAGCCCGCCAAGAAGCTCGACTTCGGACTCGTTCTGGGGGAGACCTTCCAGACCTACTTCGCGAACTTCGGCACCTTCACCGCCCTCAGCCTGCTGGTCTCCCTGCCGAGCTTTGCTTTCGCCCTTCTGCAACCCGTCGGCGGGAGCCCCCAACGACAACTGGCTTGGACGTGGGGCGGCATCGTTTTGGGCATAGTGTTCCAGGCGATCGCGACGGCGGCCCTGACCCAAGGCGTCCTCAGCCACCTGCGCGGACGGCAGGTCAGCGTCGAACAGTGCCTCCAGGGAGCGGCCGGAGCTGGCCTGACGGTTCTCGGCGTCTCAGTGCTCCAGGCGATCATCGTGATGCTCGGCACCCTGGCCTGCATCGTGCCCGGGATCATCGCGTTCGTCGCCCTCGGCGTCGCCATCCCCGCCGCAGTGGAAACCCGTTCCGGCGTGATCGCCGCTCTCAACCGCAGCATGGACCTGACCCAGGGCAACCGCTGGACGGTGTTCGTCCTCTTCGCGATCCTCGTGCTCCTGACGCTCGTTCTTTTTCTCGGCCTCGCGGTTGGCACCGGCCTCGTCCTGGCGGTCAGCGGCGTCGAGCCGTCGGAAACCGCGGTGGAAATCGGCCTCCGGCTCCTCACCGAGCTTCTGGGCGTGATTCCGACTGGCCTGTCCGCCACCGCCTGCGCCGTCCTCTACTATCGCCTGCGTTGTGCCAAGGAATCCGTGGATGTCCAAGAGCTCGCCTCGGTGTTCGACTGAGCGCGGCCGGTCCTTCGGCTTGGCGCTGCTGGTCGTGGGAGGCTTGGTCGGCGGGCCGCTGGCCGCGGCGCCGCGGTCGCCGGTGACGACGGACTCGCGCTACCAGACCGAGCTGCCCCTCGCCGGCCAGCATCTGGCAGGGAACGGTGCCAGTCGCAGGCCGGCGCCTGGTGGGCAGGCCCCGAGCCGGGCAGTCGCGCCGGAGGGCCGGGAGGATTCCGGCGGTGGTTCTGGACTCGGCGATCTGCCCTCCGGCTTGGCACCGGGCGTGGGTTGGCTGCTGATCGCGGCGTTTCTGGTCACCTTGGTGGTCGTGACGGCAAGGGTGCTGCTCGGTCGCAGCGCTGATCCCGAGGTGGCGCTGCCGAAGCCCGAGCCCGCCGAGGAACCCGGGAATCGAGACAAGACCCCGGTGGTGCTGGCCGATCGGTTGGCCGCCGAGGGCCGCTGGGCCGAGGCCCTCCAGGCCCTCTTGGGTGATGTCCTGGCACGCCTCAGCGAGCGCTTCCGCGTGCCCCTGCCGCCGGCGCGGACCACGCGCGAGGCGTTACGGGCCTTGCCGTTGCAGGGCGACCCGCGAGAAGCCCTCGCGACTTGGGTGGCGACCGAGGAACGGGCACTCTTCGGGCGTCAGCCCGTCGGCCCCGCCGACTACGACCGCGGCCTATAGCTCATCCGCCGCGCCCTCGGCCGGGGGACATCCTCGTGACGCCCCCGGCCGAACTCGAAGGCGGCTACTCCCGGCGCGTTCTCCGTTGGGTGATCGGCATCGCCGTGGCGTCGTTCCTCGCCGCGGTCGTGCTGACCGCCTTCGGCCCCGAGCTGGCCCCCAAACCCTCCGCCGGGGCCGACAGCTTCAGCTACAGCGCCGTCGGCCACCGCGGACTGGTCGAACTGCTCCGCGGCGCGGGCCTGACGGTGACCACCCGCACCATCACCGGCGGCCCAGGAGGCGGTCCGCGCTGGCCCGTGGTCCTGGCCGAGCCCGACCCGAAGCGCGTCGCCGGTGACCTCGGTGGGCATCTCGACCGGTTGATCAACGACGCCCAGAAGGACCGGGGAGCCGCCGTCGTGGTCTTGCCCAAGTGGCAGGCGAAGGAGAGCTCGTCCCGGCCAGGATGGGCGGCCGAAGTCACCCCCCGGCCCACCGACTCCATTGTCGAGGAGCTGCGGCGGCTCGCTCCTTCTTGGTTTCCCAGCCTCGAGCTGCGGCGCGGCGCCGGCACGGGGCTCGAATCCTGCCGCTGGGCGGACACCGGCGCTGACGTCGCGATTCATCGCCAGCTGGCCCAGTCCATGGTGCCGATCGCAGGTTACGAACCGGTGCTCACTTGCCCCGGGGGACTGCTCATTGGGCGCAGGGGCCCGGTCTGGGTGATCGCCGATCCGGATCTCGTCAACAACCACGGACTAGCTCACGACGAGAACGTCGCCGCGGTCCA
>JANRLG010000087.1:0-7709 GCA_033762835.1 Thermoanaerobaculia bacterium | reverse complement strand
GGTCCGGCAGGCCCGAGGTGTAGAGGTAACGACCGAGCGTTTCCTCATCGATGTCGGCGCGTTTGCCCGCGGCCCAGTCGGAGACGATGCGCCGGCAGGCGTCGACGATCTCGCAGCGCCCGGAATAGTTGAGGGCGATGTTCAGGGTCATGCGCGAGCCGCCCTGGGTCGCCACGGCCGCGCGCTCGAGCTCGCGCATGACCGAGGGGTCGAGCTCACGCCACCGGCCGATCGGCTGACAGCGGATGCCGTTTTCGACCATGCGGTCGAGCTCCTGGCGGATGTACTCCTTGAGTAGGTTCATCAGGGTCCAGACCTCGAAGCGCGGGCGCTTCCAGTTCTCGACCGAGAAGGCATAGAGCGTCAGAACCTCGAGCCCAAGCCGCGCCGCGGTTTCGACCGTCTCGCGCACCGCCGCGACCCCGGCCCGGTGGCCCTCCACCCGCACCTTGCCGCGCGCCTTGGCCCAACGGCCGTTGCCGTCCATGATGATCGCCACGTGCCGCGGCAAACGAGCGAAGTCGATGCGCCGAACCAGAAGCTCTTCGGGCGAGCCGGGAGCGGCGAGCGCAGCCAAGTCGGGCATGGTCGGTGGATTGTACGGTAGAAGGGGCAGGCACGCCCAAGCCGCTTCGTTTCCCCGATCGACCTGCATGCACATGCATGTGCTATCGTGGGCCCATGAGAACGACTCTGGAAGTTTCTTCCGATCACCGAGCCCGCTTGCTCGATCTTGCCGCCCGCCGCGGCGAGAAGGGATTCTCGAACCTAGTGGCCGAAGCCTTGGATGTCTATTTCAGCCACTTGGCCCGGCAGGAGAACAAGGTTCGGGCTGCCGCCGCGGTTCTCGGCACCCTCGACGACGAGGCGGCAGAGCGGTTCGAAGACACTCGTCGAGAGCTGCGAGCGACCTGGCGATGATCCTCGTCGACTCGGACATTCTGATCGATGCCCTGCGAGGCCGGGAACCCGTGCTCGACCGCCTGCGGACAGAGCTTCAGTCCTTTCGGGTGGCAACCAGCAGCATCTCGGCCTTCGAACTAGAAGCTGGCGTTCGCTCTGAGACGGAACAAACCAAGGTCACAACTTTGCTCGACGCTCTCCCGGTCGTCCCCTTCGACTGGCGGGCCGCGAAGGCCGCAGCCAAGGCCCGCCGCGACCTCGAAGAGACTGGCCGGTCGATCAACATGGCCGACTACCTGATCGCCGGCCTTGCCCTCGCTCACGGGATGCCGCTTTGGACCCGGAACCGCGCTCATTTCGAGCGCATACCAGGGATCGTGCTGATTGAGTGAGCCTGGGCTTACTCCTCCGTCAGCAGCCCTGTCAGTTTTCCGGTACAGCGGGCGGGGCGGGGGCTTTGACGCTCTCGAGGTACTCTTTTGCCAGTCTCTCTTGCCTCTCGCGCTCCTGGCGCGCTGCGAGCAAGTCGTTTGTGAATTGATCGACCTGGTCTTGAACTGTTTACCGAATCTTCTCTCTTGGGTCTCGTGCGGAGCCCACGATACCGACGGTCCCAGTGCTCCACGTAGTAACCGTGGTAAACGCTAGCTCTGCTCTGGACTTAGCGTCCATCAGTCGCTCTTTGCCTGCGTAGATCGAATCCCAAAAGTAGCAAAATTGATCGCCGTCTTCGCTTGCAACCGCCGTCCGCTCTGCTTCGCTTTTCAGCAGAGCTGGCTGCAAGAACTCCGTGCTGACGGAATACGCTACCAAACCGGGCTCGGCCGCCACGCCATTTGCATTTATGTACAGTTTTATATTTTAAGAGCCCACAACCACGATGCCCGCGAGCCTCAGCCGCAACTCCGCGTCGGTCTTGAGTTTTGCGGCGGTTAGGCCGAGTGAGCCAAGTACGGCGGGGACATCTTCGACTAGGACACTCAGCTCTCTTACAGACTTGAGCGATTCTCTTTCGGAGGCTGCACAGCGTGCCCCTATCGGATCCAAGAGCAAGGCCGCCGCTACGATAGTTCGAAACATACCCTTGGTCTCCTTCGTGTAGAGCGAAGCAAAGAAGGCGTCACTACTCCCCCACCGCCGCGGCCAACTCGGTGCTCTGGACGGTAGCGCCGAGGAAGACGGCGTTCAGGAACAGGCGGCTCGAGCCGTACCAGAAGCCGCGGAAGTTGGGGTTGTCGGCGAAGCGGATGACGGTGCCGCGGCCGAGGCGGGTGGCGACGACGGCAGGGGTCTTGCCGAGGCGCTTCAGGTTGTCGGGAGAAACGAAGCCGGCCAGGAGCGGCTCGGCACCGTAACGCACCGGGGCCTCGTAGGCGTTCGGTGTTCCTTCGAGCAACGTCTCATGGTCGCGGAAGAGCGCCACCTGGGGCTCGGCGAAGCCGTAGGCCAGCGGGTGGGTGAGATCGAGCCCGGCGCGGAAGATCGAGCCGGCCACTTGGCGAATCGCCGAATCTTGTTCGAACTCGGCATAGGGCCGGGGCTCACCCGCGGGCTCGGGCTTCTTCTCCTCTTCCTTGATTCCCAGCAGCTCGCGCCCGGCCCAGCGGGCACCGCCCTTCTGGGTCACCAGCACGCCACCCCCACGGACGAAGGACTCGAGGCGCTTGGCGGTGTCGGCGGAGAGCTCGCGGTAGGAGCCATCGACCAGGACGATCGTGGTGAAAGGGGTGAGATCGAGCGTGGCCAGCTCCCGCATCTCGACCAGCGTCGTGGCGATCCCGAAGCGCTCGTCGAGCACATGCCAGGCCTCTCCGGCTTCGCTCACCGCGACTCCGCGGCCGATGACGACCAGCGGTTTGGCGAAGGTGAGCGGGCTGGAGCTCGGAGTGCCGAGATCGACCCCCTCGGGCGTCAGGCCCGAAAGGAGCGCGAAGGACTCGACCCCGTCGTTCTTCGCGGCCTCCGCCAGCAAGCCTCGGATCTGGGCCGCGCGTCTGGGGTCGGCGCCGGTCGGCACCAGGACCGTACCGCGGTCGAAGGCTCGGCGACCAGACGGGGTCTCCGCGACGAAGCTGCGGTGCACCACCCGCAACCGCAGCTCGGCCGCCAGCAATCGTTGCACCGCCCGCGGCGCGAAGGTCGATCGCCACTCGAAGGCATAGGCCACCGGCGGCGGTCCCTCCTTCGCCGGCTGCACTTCCGCACCGGTCGGCGGCGCCGCGGTCAGGCGTTCACCCAGCAGCCCGGCGGCCGCCGGCACTTCGCCGTGGGGTAAACCGAAGGCATCGGGCAAAGTCCAGGCGGAGACGTCGTAGAACACCGGGTCGGCGAACCGAGTGGGCGCGGCGAACATCGCCCGCAACAGTTGTACTTGCCGTTGCCGCAGAGGCAGAACGACGGCCCGTCCGGGCTGGTAGGTGCGGCCCCCGGCCTCGGTCTTTTTCGCCAGGCCATGGACCTCGATGCCGTGGGCGAGGAAGATCTCGGTAATTAACGCGAGCCGTACCGGGTCCTTGCCGTCGCCCACCAAGTAGGCGCCCTCGCCGGCCGAACGGAGTGCCTCGGCGTAAAACTCGCGCTGATACGCCTGGAGTTCCGCCCGGGATTCGACCGCCCCGCGAATCGTCGACAGCGCCGTCGTCAGCTGGTTGCGGATGGTGAACGGGAAGTTCAGCGGGCCATTCGGGGTGTCCTGGACGTGGCCGCGAGCAGACGCCTGTTCGAACAGGATGCCCACGGCCCCTTGGACGTCCGGGTAGGTCGAGCCCTTGCCGTAGTAGAAGTCGTCGAAGGTCTCCTCGGTGTAGTAGGCGCTGCCCAGGGCATCGAGGGCGCGGGCATGAAACTTGGCCAATGCCCGGGTCAGCTCGAGGTTCTTCGCTGGGGTCAGGGGGTTCTGCCGGCTCGGCACCCCAGGCTGAAAGAAGTACGACGAATTCGAGCCCATCTCGTGAAAATCGGCGAAGACGTTCGGGCGCCAGCGCTGGAAGACGGCCACCCGCGCCCGCGACTCGGGCTGGGACAACGGCAGCCAATCGCGATTCAGATCGAAGAAATAGTGGTTGGTGCGCCCCGGCGGCCAGTCTTCGACGTGCTCGCGGTGGCTTGGGTGCGCCACCGGCACCTTGCCGCGCCACTCGTTGGCGTGGGCGGCGAAGCGGCCGAGGCCGTCGGGGTTGAGCATCGGATCGATGAGCACGACCGCGCGGTCCAGCCAACCGAGCACCTCCGGATCCTTCGAGGCCGCCAGGTGATAGGCCGTCAACAAGGCGGCGCTGGCACCGGAGGGCTCGTTGCCGTGGATCGAGAAGCCGAGCCAGACGACGACCGGCAGCTCGCTCGCGGAGGGTGCGGCTCCGGGCTCCGTGCTCGCCCGGTGGGCGCGCTGGATCTCGTCGAGGCGCGCGAGGTTCGCCGGCGAGCTGATCGTCAGGAGTAGCTGCGGCCGGCGCTCGTGGCTGCGCCCGGTTTCTTCGATCGCCACCCGGTCGGACACCGCGGCCAATCGCTCGAGGTAAGCCACGGACTGATCCGGCCGCAGGTGCCAGGCGCCCACCTCGTGGCCGAGCACCGCGGCCGGCGGCGGTACCGAAGCGTCGTACCGCGCGACCCCCGGCAGGTAGTCGGCGAGGGTGACGCCGTTCGGCGTGAGGTCGGCGGACGCGGAGCACGCGCCCCCGAGGAGCAGGGCGAAGACGACGAGCGGCTTGGTCATGGCTGGCGCTTTCTCAGGAACCGAGGATCGTGCGCTGAATGGCGATGTTGTCGCGGTGGCCGGTGAACCGGGCGGTGATGCGGGCCTTGAGCGGGTAACCGAGCAGATAGAGGTCGCCCAGGATGTCGAGGATCTTGTGGCGCACGAACTCGTCCGGGAAGCGCAGCTCGGTATTCACCACCTCGTCCTCGCCCACCAGGATGAAATTGTCGAGCCGGCCGCCGGACCCCAGGCCCAGCTCGTTCAACATCGGCAAGTCGCGCAGGAAACCGAAGGTGCGCGCCGGGGCGATCTCGCGCCGGTAAGCCTCGAAATCCGTCATCGTGAATTCGTAGGCCTGCTCGCCGATGGGCGCGGGGTAACGCAACAGGTAGGAGACCGACAACTCGTCGGCGGGCTCGACCACCAGGTGCTTGCCGCCCGGCGTGCCGACTTCGTAGCGGCGGTCGATGCGCAGCTCGAGCCGCGGCGCGTCTTGGTCCACGATGCCGATCTCGAGCAGGCGGTCACAAAACGCCAACGCCGAGCCGTCGAGCACGGGGATTTCGCCGTGGACTTTGATCAGCAGGTTGGTCACGCCCGCGGCGTGGAGGGCCGAGAGCAGATGCTCGACGGTCTTGATGTTCTGGCCGTCCTTCGACAGCGTCGTGGCGTACTCGGTGTCCGCCACGGCACCGACGTGGGCGGGAATCGCCGTGCCCGTGGGCAGGGTGATGAAGTGAATGCCGCTGCCCGGCGGCAAGGGCTGGATCACCATGCCGGTGCGACTGCCCGAGTGCAGGCCCAGGCCGTAGATGACCGAGGACGCGGCGATGGTGCGCTGGGGCACACTCGACTCGACCAGGCAAGGCACTCCCTGGGGCGCGCGGAACTCCTTTTGTTGTTCCCGATTGCGATCGAGAGGGCTGATCCCCGGCGCGAGCACGCGGCGCGCTTCGAGCGCCCCGGCGGCGGCACCCACCACTTGGCCCAAGGACAGCGGCTTTTCCAGGTAGTCGTGGGCGCCCATTTTGATCGAGCGCGCCGCGGTGGCGGCGGTGCCGTGGCCCGACATCATGATCACGGCGGCCGCCGGGTCGAGCTCGCGGATGGCCTGGAGCGTCTCGAGCCCGTCGCGGTCGGCCAGCCAGATGTCCAGGAAGACGAGATCGGGCCGTTCGCGCCGGTAGATCTCGAGCGCTTCCGCGCCGGACGAGGTGGTCACCGTACGGTACGACTCGTCGGCGAGGATGTGCGACAGGGTGGTCAGAATGCCGGGTTCGTCGTCGACGATCAGAACGAGCTCTTTCATCGCCCGGAAGTCTCCCGGTTCCGCTCCGGCGGGTCAAGCCGCTCGGCCTGGAGCGCCCGGAAGAGGGCCGCGTCGAGGCGAGCCAGGTGTTCGCGGTCCTGCCCGAGAGCTGCCGCGAGCTGGTCCACCAAGCCGCCCACGAGGGCTTCACCTTCTCGAACGGGAACCGCGGCCTCGCCGGCAACGCGGTCGACACGGCGCCGGAAAGTACGCCCGAACAGCCGCGCGGTGCCCACAAGCGCCTCTTTGCCGGTCCGCAGCACCCCGCGGATGACGCCGCGGACGGGCTGGGGGTCGACCTCGGCAATCGCCGCGGCCACCGCGCTGCGCACCCGGAAGGCATCGAGTCCGGCGCTCGGCCCGTCGAGGGCCCGATGGAGCAGATAACCCTCGTGGAAGGTCCGCGAAGTGGCCGTCACGCAGTCCTTGATCGTCAGAAAGAAGAGGACCTTGCGGAACACCCCGCCGAGCAGCTTGAAGACGAGCCGGAGGGCGGTGGCGACGACGGTCAGGAGAAAGCACCCCGAGTGCTGCCGCTCGAGACCCGCGAGGATGTCGACCTCCCGCTCGGTCACAGGCACCCGGCCGCGCGCGAGGTCCACGATCATCCGTTTGCGCACGCGGTCTACGACCCAGTCGTCCAAGAGTGGCACTGGAATCAGCGGGCACGGCGCCGACAGCAGGCTGTAGAGCACCACGAGCCGGAACCAGGGTTCCTCGGTGCGCGCGGGGCCGAGCGGAGAAGCGGACGCCAGCATGGTGCGAAGTAGCGTAACGTAGCGCCCGCCCAGCGGACGAAACTCGTGCCCGTGCCACCGACCCACCCCCCGCCCGACGCCCTTTACGCCGAGCGCGAAGCGCGTTTCACCGCCCTGTCTCGCCGGCTCGCCGCCGTCGGCCGGCGGACCGGTTTCGCCCGGTTGCTGACCTTTTTCGTCGCGGCCTGGTCGCCCCTGCGCAGCGTCGCGGGGGCGGCCGGTGCCTCGGCCGTCGAGGGCTGGCTTTCCGCCAGCGCCGCGGTGGTTTTCGTCGCCCTGGTGGTGCACGATCAGCGGCTCGCTCGCCGGCGCCGCCACGCCGAGGCCCTGGCGGCAGTCAATACTCGGGCCCGCGCGCGCTTGGCGCGGGACTTCACCGCCCTGGGGCCCGCGGCACCCGTCCCCGACGACGCGCCGCCCTGGGCGCGCGAGCTGCACCTGTTCGGTCGCACCTCTCTCAGCCAGCTGCTCGGAACGGTCGCCACCATCCCGGGTCGCACGACCCTCGCCCGCTGGCTGCTGACGCCGGCGGCGCCGGAGGTCGTCTTCGAACGGCAACGCGAAGTCCAGCGGCTCGCCCCGCGGCTCGACGAACGGCAGGAGCTCGAGGCTCGCGGGCGCTTGTCGGGCGGCGGGGGCGAGCGGCTCGAGAGCTTTTACGCCTGGGCCGAAGCGAACACCGGACTGCCGCGCGTGGTCGTCTGGCTGGCCCGACTGGCAAGCCCAGTGCCCCTCGGCGTGCTCGTTGCCACCCTGGCAGGAGCACTCTCCGGCCAGGCCCTGGCCCTCGTGCTCGTGAGCGTCTACCTCGCCAGCCTGGCTTTCGGCCGGCGGTTGGGAGCGACCCTCGAGGCCGCCACGGCTGGAACCGATGGCTTCAAGGACTTGGCGGCGGTCCTCGCGGCGGCAGAGACACTGCGTCGGGGCGGAGAGAGGGCGGGGCGGGGGGGCAGGGTCCGGGAACCCCGCCATTGGCGTCCGCCCCGGTTGCCGGGCCCATTGCCCCCGACCCCCCCCGCCCCGGCCCTCGCATTACGCGAAC
>JANRLG010000086.1:0-1723 GCA_033762835.1 Thermoanaerobaculia bacterium | reverse complement strand
TGAGCTTGGTTACGACGCCGTGGCCGTCTACGAGTTCGTCAAGAACGGCATTCGCACCGAGTTTTACGCCGGAGCCATGAAGGGCGCCGAGGGCACCCTACGTTCCGGCGCGGGTAACGACGTCGATCAGGCGAGCCTGCTGGTGGCCTTGCTGCGCGCCTCCTCGGTGCCCGCCCGCTACGTCCGGGGCGTGCTCGAGCGGCCGATCGAGAGTGTCGCCGCCGAGCTCGGCCTCCAGAACGCCGCCACCGTGCCCGACGCTCTGGCGCGCGCCGGCATCGCCCACCGCCCGGTCATCCGCGGCGGCCGGGTCGCGGCGGTGGAAGTCGAGCACGTCTGGGTTTCCGCCCACGTGCCCTACACCAATTACCGCGGTGCCGTGGTCGACTTCTCCGGCAAGCTGTGGGTGCCGCTGGCCCCGGCGCTGAAGAACGTCACCCGCATTCCTGCCACCGGCGTCCTGCGCGCCATGGACTTCCCCGTCACCGAGCGCCTGCTGGCCTACCAGTCCGCGGTGCAGCCCATCGACTTGCTGACGGTGATCCGCGACGAAGTCGAGGCGTACCTTCAATCCGGCCCCGGGGGTACCTGGGACGAGCAGCTGGGCAGCCGCGCCAACGCCGTCGAGCGGCTCAAGCTCCTGCCGAGCACTCTGCCCGCGACGGTGGTCGCGGTCGTCGAGGAAGTGGCGGCCCTGCCCGAGTCGGAGCTCCAGCAGGTGACCTTCCGGGCCCGGCGCACGAGCGCCGAGGCCAGTCCGATCATCCTCGAAACGACCCTCCCGCTGTCGACCTTGGCCGGCCACCGGGTGACCTGGTCCTACACCCCGGCGTCGGTCGAGGATCACCGCACGGTCAACGCCTTCGGCGGCCTGTACGCCGTGCCGATGTACCTGGTGCGCCTGCGGCCCCAGCTCAACGTCGACGGCCAACCGGTGGCCATCGGCACCGGCAACCCACTGGACATGGGCGCCGTCCACCGCTTCGAGGTCGAGCTCACCGGGGTCACCGGCAGCTACCGCACCGGCCAGGTGGTCGTCGCGGGCTCGTACCACGCCCTGGCTCTTGGTGGCCAGCAGACCGTTCGGCCCCTCGAAACTGCTGACGACCTAGCCGACGCCGAGCGTCTCGCCGCCCGTCTGCTGTCGCAGTTCGCCCACACCTACGCCGCGGCCTGGGACGAAGGCGAGAATCAGCTGGCCGGCCTGCTGGACGTCGAGATTCTGCGACCCCTGCCGTCCCTGGTGGTGGCGTCGAACGCCGTGCGCGTCCAGCAGGTGCTCGGTCTGCCGACGTCCTTCGAGTGGCTGGGAGTCACCCTCGACGCCGCCCTGCGCGCCGCCGAGCCCCTGGCCCACGGCACGGATCCCAATGCCGCCCGCGACTGGATGCGGCTGTCCGCGGCCCAGGGCTCGGCCCTCGAGGGTTTGACCTTCGCTCGCGAGTTCCAGGTCGACGGCATCTCCGCCGACAAGGGCTTAGCCCTCGCGCGCGCCGCGGGCGGCCCCGGCGTCGTGACCCTCACGAGCGCCAACGTCGCCACCGAATTGCCCGGCCTGGCACACCCCGCGGCGGTCAAAGCCGAGGTGGAAAACTGGGTCCGCCAGGGCCTGACGGTCGAGATTCCGCGCGCGGAGATCCAGCGGAACGCTTGGCGCGGCTCGGTGTGGAAGGTCGAAGAGCCGGCCACCGGCGCCGCGGGCTACTTCCTCTCCGGCGGTCTC
>JANRLG010000085.1:0-2961 GCA_033762835.1 Thermoanaerobaculia bacterium | reverse complement strand
AGCACTGACGAACCAGTTCTAACGGCCTATGTTGGTCTGGTGCACCACACCGAATTTCCACGTCGGTGGGTGGTGCCGTCGCCTATGGGGCGGCAGGCTGCCCACGAGTTTCTCAGTACGGGCGAGCGTCCCACTTCAATTCGGTGGGAGGAACTATGACGTCTAACAAATCGCTCGAGCGGACGCGTGAGGGATAAAGTCCAAGCTCACATACCGGCGTGCATCTCCTCGGGAGAAAGCTCGGCCGAGTAGATTCCCAAGTACGCGCTCTGACGGACTTTCATGCGAGCTCTTGTTGCCCAACCGCCACGGACCCCCGGCGGGGATGGTAGTACAGGGCTCCGTCACCAGTGGCGCGGGTACCAAGCTCGATATCTCGCCAAGCGGCCGAGGGCACCCAGGGCGGGGAAGAGTAGGCGCTGGGCGGCAATCGGCACGCTCGTCACGAAGGTCGCCGGCATGGTCGTGGTGACAATCACTCGGCAAGAGGTTTTTTCTGTGACGGCCTACGTTGAAGGATGCTGCCGACGACATGGTCTTGGAACTGGCTGTGGCCTCGGACAGCACCGCAATCGTCACGTTCAATCGAGCGGACTTCGCAGGCGAAGGCGTCGAACACGCCGGTTCGTTCGCTGCGAGGATTCGGCCTACCCTCGAGGAGGCCGACCCTCACTCGAATTCGTCACCGGTCTCGGTGATTTCGATGCCGAGGCCGAACTGGGCCCCAACACGAACCGCGCCCGCTCCCTGCGCAGCATGGCGAAGGGAGTCATGTAAGTGATACCCAAGGCGAGGCAGGCGTTGGGGATCTTGATCTTCTTGGGGGAGTTGGCGGGCACTTCATGGGTCACCACGATGTGGCTCGCGGAGCGGGCCTGCGCTACGAGGTAGTAGTCGGCCTGTTGAAGAAAGGTGTTGACGGCGCCGGGTTCGTACTGCTGGGACGAGGCCCAAGCCGCCACCTCGCCGAGGGCGGGAAGGTCGGCCGGTCTAGGAGGACGGAAGAACCCCGGCCCGCGGGCGCTGGCCCAAGCGGAGAGGTCATCCTCGAGCGCCTGGACCTCGTCGCCAACCTTCTCGATGCTCAGGACCTCGCCGGCAGCGCTTCGCTCAATCACCCAATCCCAGAACGCCGGGCAGAAGTCGAGCCCGTAGTGCAGATTCTTGGCCGCGATGAAGACGTTCGCGTCGAGCAGGTAGGCCATTAGGTGACTCCCAGCCGGTGCCCGAGGTCGTGGAATGTCTGCATCTTCTTGAAGCCCAGCAGTCGCAGGGCCTCGGTAAAGGACGTCCGTCCCTCAAGCGTGCTCTCAACGAGCGCGCGAGCAAGGCGCGGGCTAACTCGCACCGGGAGAACGCGGTGAAAGTCACCACCGTCCTTCCTTTTCTGATTGGCAAGGACTCGTAACCGCTCGGCCTCCTCACGGTAGTGCTGCCAGAGCTCCTCCCAAGTGAGGCTGCCGGCATCGTGCATGCGACGCAGGACGACGAGCGTGCTGACCTTGAAGATCCTCGCCAGGCGCTTCAGCTCATCAACCAACTCCACCCCCGCCCGCCCTTTCCCGCCGGCCTCCCGACGAAACTCCGCCAGCGGCACCAGCATCTCGGCGGCGACCTGATTGCACCAGCGCTCGACCTTGTGGCTCGGGGTTCGGGCTGCAGTGGCGTCGGAGAGGGCGGATTGGCCGAGCCAGAGGTGGGCGAGCTCGTGGCCGAGGGTGAACATCTGGGCGGATTTCGAGTCGGCGCCGTTGATGAAGACGAGAGGGGCCAGGTCGTCGGCCAAGGCGAAGCCGCGGAACTCGTCGGGATCGAGCGGGCGGTGGGTGTTGCTGCCCACGATGCCGCTGGTCATGACGAGCACGCCCGCGGCGTCGGCGTGGGCAACGAGCCGGCGCAGCGCTTCTTCCCAGGTGGCGAGCGAGCGGCGCTCGGCGAGGTCCAGCCCGAGGGTAGCGCGCATGGCCTCCGCCGTGGCCACGATGTCGCTGTCGACCGTCGCGGAACCCACGAACTCACGGCGCGGCTCGCGCGTAGCGCGGGCGTGCTCGCGGTACCACTCTTGACGCTGCTGACACAGGTAGACGGTCTCGAGCAGATCCGGACTCGGCCGGCGGAGCGGCTCGCTGCCGACGGTCCGAAAGTCCGGGATGGGCAGGCGCTCGACCGGGGGCGCCGGGAGGAAGAAGTACCCAACCGGGGTGCGGGTGGCGCGGGCGAAGTCCTCGAGCTGCTTGAGCGTCGGCGCCGCTTGGCCGCCCTCCCAAGCCCCGAGCCGCGGGAACTTGCGGGTGAGGGCATCCTCCGCGAGGCCGGCTCGTTCCTGCGCCCAGCGCAACAGCTCCGGTTTGACCTCGACGCGCATGGGGGAATCCTACTCGCTCACACCTCCGGCTCCGTCCACCGCAAGCCCTCGCCGTCGATCCTCAACACCCACCGCGAGCCGTGGCAGGTGAGCCAGTTGGGAGAAGGCTCGACGACACCGGAAGCGTAGAGCTTGTTGGGCCGGCCGTCGTCGTCGGCGTCGAGGTCGAAGGCGGTCAGGCGCATGCCAGGAGCGAGGCGTAACACGCGCCCGCCCGCGTCGGTGACTTCATCGGCATGGGCAAGGCACAGGAACTCGCCGCGGAAGAGGCCGTTGAAGTCGGCGCGGACCCAGGTGGAGGAGTCGGGTCGAGTGGATGTTTCCTGTCCTTGCGCGGGCCCTGTCACTTGCCGAACCCCAAGACGGAGCGCAACTTGGTTCCCCATCCCCGCTGGTAGAAGGGCTTGACCTCCTCGAACATGTATTCCGAGATGCCCTGGCTCCCACGCTGCAATACGACGAAGTCCACTGGCTCGCCCCGCGGCGCCGTGTCCGCCGCGACGGTACCGGCCTCTCGCAGCACTTGCCCCAAGTCGCCGTCGCCCTCGAAGCCCACAACGAGATTGGGTTTCTCGCTCCCCGCGGGGTCGTGCATG
>JANRLG010000084.1:0-23412 GCA_033762835.1 Thermoanaerobaculia bacterium | reverse complement strand
TCCAGCTTCTGGCCCTTCTCGAGCAGGAAGCCGGGGCCTTGAACCTCGCGTAGACCGAGGTCCTTCTCGATCACCCGTAGCTCGCGCTCGCGAATCACCCAATCCTGCCAAGCACTCCAGGCGCGGCACGTGTCGGGGTGGACGCGGTTCACCATCAGGTGCAAGTGCTCGTGGCCCTTGTCCGTGTGAAGGGCCATAAACGTCTGGTGCTCCCCGAGCTTGAGCTTGTCGAGCACTCGATCGGCCACCGCCTCCCATTGCTGCGGCGTCAGGTGCTCGCCGGGCGCTAGGGCGATCGACAGGTGATAGACGGGCTTCTCGACGCGCGCGCTGAGCTTCGCCGTCTCGTTCATCATGTCGGGCACGTAGCTGGGCTCCGGCACGAAGAGATTCCGCGTCGAAACCCACTCGGCCCGGTTGTCCTTGACCAGGTAGCTGTGAAGGCGCCCGAAGTCCTTCCCCGGCTTCGACTTGCCGATCACGGCGCGATCTCCTTCAGCGCGGCGCGCAGCTCGGCCAAGGTGTCGGCGAGTAGCCGCGAGAGCTCGAGGGCTTCATGGCGTTCGCGGTGCGGGCGAGCTGGTTCAGGTTGTTGCCGATGCGGCCGAGGGCGGCGAAGGTGGCGCCGTCGATCCGCGACCGGAACCGAGCCTTGAGACCGGCTTCCCGCAGATAGGTACTCCGCGGCCGGCCCGCCTCGGCGGCCAGCTCGTCGAGCCGCGCCAGCTCCTCCGGCGTGAAACGCACGAGGACAAGTTCCGTGTAGCGGCGGCCCTGGCGGCCGTTCTTCTCCCGGCCTTCGGCCTTTGAGCCCGACGAGGGCGAAAAGGCCCGGTCCTGGCGCGCGAGCGCCGGGACCCGAGCCGCGCGGGTGTTACCCGCGCCTGCCTCGCTCACCTCAACAACTGGTCGTGCTTGGGGGTGCCGCTCGCTCACGAGTGGGAGTGTGGGGGGCAACCTGTAGGCCACGAAATCCGCAATGTCACCGTGGCGCACTGTGGGCCACGGCGAAAATCGGCGGGGTAACGCGAATCCGAAAGCAGGGCGAACGCGCGGCGGGGGTGGCCTGCTTAGGGTGCTGAAGAGCCGGGTAAGGCGGGGACGGGCTGGCCTTCGGAGAGGGTGACGGGATGGGCGGCGGTGGCGACTTCGGCGGCGCTGGTGGTTGCCGGAGGAAGAGCCAGGCGGGCAGCTGGGGCGGTTTCGAACGCCCCGCCGGCTGACTGGCGCCGAGAACCGACCGGAGAACGCCCCGCCCGCCGCGCTCTGGAAGAGGCGCGGGCGGGGCGCTGGTGGCTCACGGGCTGGCGGTGGGCTCGGTCGTCGCCTCGGTGATCTCGGCGGCGACGCGCCCGAGTTCATCCGCCCAGCCGGCGGCCTTGTCGGCGAGTCGCCAATCCTCGATGTCGAGCCCCGAAGCCTCGCGGTGTTCGGCGATCTCACGGAGGTGATCGACGACGGCGCGGAGGTCGGAACCGGCGGCTACGGTCTCACAGGTGAGCAGGGTCAGCTCGTTGTCTTCCGGCCCCCACTGGAAGGTCTCGTTCTGCAACTCGCCGAGCATTTCGAGGACACGGACGACGGCGGCGGCATCCCGGGGGTCCTTGAACCGCCACAGGAGGCGATGGCGGGCAAGGGTCGGAGTGATCGGGGCGACGGGGCTAGAATCGGGTCGGTTGCTCATGGTGTCTAGGCTCCATGGGGAACTAGGCTCGGCGGGAAGTGCGTGCTTCTCGTCGGGCCGCTTCATTTTTCTCGAGGGTCTCCCCTCGGCTTCACACATCAAGGCAGAGCCGGGTCAGAAGTGGCCGGCGTGATCACCTCCTTCGTCGCGAGGTCGAAACCGCAGTACCCCGGCGGCGTCCACGGCGCCGAAAGTCGGGGCGAACTTGCGGGCGGACTCCGCCCGCCAGGAGTCGGCGAGGTGGGCGTAGTGCCGGATCGTCATGCGGGTGTCGGCGTGGCCGAGCTGGGCGGCCAGGTCCGGGAGCTGCCCGCCGTTCATGAGGTACAGCGACGCGTAAGTGTGGCGGAGGGCGTGGAAGGAAACCGGCCGGTCGATCCCGGCGCGCCGGCACGAATCCGCCATCCGTCGCCCCTGCTGCGCACGCTGCCAGGGCGTGCCGTCGCTGCGAAGGAAGATCAGTTCCCACGCCGGGCGTCGGAGGCAGCGGTCAGCAAAGAAGGAAACGCCTTCGTCGTTCAGGTAGATCGCCCGCTGCTTGCCGGACTTGCTGTCCTGAATGAGGAGGCAAGGCACTGGACTGGCCCGGAAGTCCGAGACCTTGAGGGATACGAGTTCCCCATAGCGCGCCCCCGTCGTGAGCGCGCCACGGACGAGGCGCGCAAAGTCCGGCTCACAGGCGGCAAGGAGGCGCCGTGCCTCGGGCACGGTCAGGTAGACCAGCCGGGGCCGCTCGACGTTGCGGAAGGGCCGCAACCGCCGCCAAGCCACATCCGTCTTCGCATGTCCGTTACTGAAGGCGAAATTCAGAGCCGCCCGCAAGACGGCCAGCACGCGATTCGCCGACACTTTGCGACGCCGCGCGATGTCCGCGTGCTCGGACGAGTCATAGTTCTGCGGCGCCAGCGGCTTTGTCCTGCGGCGGGCCGGGACCTCGGCGAGCCGGTGGTGCCACAGTCGAAGCGCCTCACTGGTCAACTCGGTGATGTCGAGCTTCCCGAGCGCGGGCCGGATGTGCGCCTTCGCCGTTGCGGCCGTCTGCCGCCAGCTCTTCCGATGGTGCTTGAACCACTCCAGGTAATCGTCCATGCAGTGGTTTACCGTGTACGGCCCACGCTTCACCGGGGCCAACCCCTTCGCCCCGCGCTCGATGTCCTCACACCAGGCAAGCGCCGCTTCAACCGCTTGATCGAGGTTCAAGACACTCCGGCCGTCGGCGATCAGGCGGTCATCGTCGGCGTTTCCGAGCTTGCCTTGCCGGTAGATCTGAGTCCCGGGCAAGAGCACTCGGACACACCACGCTCCCGCTCCCCCTCCGCCTTGCTTTGGGCGATAGCCAAGGGCCTTTCTCTTGGCGAGGAAGCGCCAATGCGGACGACACCTCGCCAGCGGCTTGAGCCGGCTACGGGATGCGGCGGTTGCGAAGTCCGAAAGACGGCCCACGGCAAAACTCCGGGGCACAGGTTAACTGCGGAACACCACTTTCGCGCCCAAGTTCTCTCAGAAAAACACCAATGGACCTCTAGCAACAGACAAGGACACGACCCAATGATTGCAATGACTTGACGGAGACATCGGAGTACTTCAGTAGATCTTATTATCGACTTTCAAGGCGACAACACGGGTTCGAATCCCGTTGGGGATACCACTCATTCCAAAGGTTTTGGGCTCCACCCGAAAAGCTCGAAGCCCGAAACGCTCAAAAAACGCTCAATTTTTTCGCCCGCGGAGCGGAAATCGCTCCTTCTGAGGGACCGGCTGGGGTAACACCTGCCTTAGCCGTCCCCTTCCCGCCGGTCTTGCCCGCGGCCCACGGTGCGCCGCCCTGACACAGACGATTGTGCGGGTTTAGAACAGGCGAGAGAGTAAGTGGGCATGGCCTCTTGGAAAAAATATATATTTATATTTATGTGCGGACCCTGCACTTTGACCTATGCAACTGAGTCATGCAACCATCCGGGTGCCCGAAGGAGGGCACAAGAAACAAGTGCTTTCCAGGGCGGTCCCGTGGTCGTGTTTTCCCCTGATCCCCAAAGGAGACACCCATGCATCGAACTCGCTCGTTTCTGGCCTCTATCGGAGCAGTGATGCTCCTCGTTTCGGCGGTGGCACTGCCCCTGGCCGCCGCGGAGTTCCCGAAGTCGGTGCGCTACGAAGGCCAGGCCCTCGACGCCAGCGGGCAACCGCTGTCGGGCGCTTTTGAACTGACCGTTCGTTACTTCGACACCAAGGGCGCCGAGCTCTACGCCGAAGCCCACTCGGGCGTGGAAGTGGAGCGCGGTGACTTCGTCGCAGAGCTCGGCACGGGCGCGTGTCTCGCCGCGGGCTCCTTCGAGTCCCTGCAGGCGGTCTTTGCGGCCCACCCCGAGGTCTCGATGGAGATCGCGGTGAATGGCGTCGTCCAGGAGCCGCGGCTCGGCATCCTGCCCGCAGGGCACTCGCTGAAGAGCCGTCTGGTGGCGGCCGGTATACGCACCGGCAAGGAGGACCAGCCCCATTGGAAGGGTTATGAAGCCGCCGGCACCGCCTCCGCGGTCCAGTCCGGCGTGCTCGCCCCCAAGGGTAGCCGTCCGGTCGAGGCTGCGATCGAAGGTCAGGTGTGGCGTCGGCCTTACACGTTGCCCGTCGTGGGTCCGTTGCGCTCTCAGAAGGTGAGCGAGTTACCGGTCGCCGAGATCAAGCCCTTCGACGAGGAAGCGACCGCCAAGGAAGTCAACCGGCCGCGGCACGAGACGCTTTACGACAAGGACGGCAAGTTCTTCGGCACGACCGCTCCGAAAGAAAAAGACGTGCTCGCCGGGCCGACGCTCTCGGGTGTTCGCACACCAGCCCTCTCCTCGAGCTTCGACGGCCTGACCAACGTTACCGGCGTTTACCCGCCAGACACCGAGATGGCGGTGGGCCCGAACCACATCGTGCAGGTCGTCAACTCGGTGTTCTCGATCTACAACAAATCGGGCGTGCGCCTGACCGGCCCGTCCAATACCAACAACCTCTGGGCCGGTTTCGGCGGCCCCTGCCAGGCCAACAACAGCGGTGACGCCATCTTCGTCTACGACCGCCAGGCTAGCCGTTACGTGCTGACCCAGTTCGCGGTGGCTGGCGGTAACCGCTCGGTGTGTTGGGCGGTGTCCCAAACCAGCGACCCCACGGGCGCCTACTTCCTCTACGAAGTGGTGACCCCGCGCTTCCCCGACTACTTCAAGGTCGGCACCTGGCCGGTGGCCTCCGATAACGCCTATTTCATGGGCACAAACTCGGGCTTCCAAGGCCAGTACGACGTTTTCGCGGTGGATCGGGAGCGCATGCTCGCCGGTCTCGCGGCGCGTCCGATGCAGTTCTTCCAGAATTTCTCGAACCTCATGATGCCCGCCGACGTCGACGGCCCAACCGCGCCGCCCGCCGGCAGCTCCGGCTTGTTCTACTCGTTCCGGGACGGCGGTGAGCCCTACTTCGGTTCGCCCGCCACCGACAGCCTCGACGTCTACGCCTTCAACGTCGACTGGACGACCCCGGCCAACTCGTCCTATACCTTGATTCACTCGATCACCCCGGCGCAGGGCCTCGCCGCCTTCAACTGGACGGTGTGCGGCTTCTTCTTCTCGAACTGCCTGCCCCAACGGGGCACTTCGCAGGGTATCGACTCGGCCTCCTGGTGGCCGATGCAGCGGCTCGTCTACCGCAACTTCGGCAGCCACCAGACGCTCGTCGGCACCTGGACGGTGGACGTCAACTCGACCGGCAACCGGGCCGCGCCGCGGTGGTTCGAGCTGCGCGACACGGGCGGCGGCTGGTCGATCTTCCAGCAGGGCACCCACTCGCCGGACGCCACGCACCGGTTCATGCCGTCGATCGCCATGGACAAGGTCGGCAACATCGCTCTCGGCTATAGCAAGACCAGCTCGACGATGTTCCCGGGCATCTGGTACACCACGCGCGAAACCACCGATCCGCTCGGCACGATGCAGGCCGAGGCCCAGATGTTCGCCGGCAGCGGCTCCCAGACCGGCCCCGCCGCCCGTTGGGGTGACTACAGCTCGATGGAGATCGATCCCGTCGACGACTGCACCTTCTGGTACACGACCGAGTACTACGCTTCGACCAGCGCCACCGGCTGGCGCACGCGCATCGGCTCCTTCGCCATCCCGAGCTGCACCGGCGTTGTGAGCAATCCGTTCAAGTACTCCAACGCGCGCGATGAGTGGCTCGCCTGCTGGGGCATCGCCGGGCGCATTTCCTCGAACTGCCGCGACATCAGCGACTTCCACGACAAGCAGATGTGCTACGCCATGTCCGACTCGACGCAGTCGCCCTGCACGCAAATGACGGACCGCAACCTGCAACTCGCCTGCTACGGCATGTCCGTGGCCCCCAACTACCCCTCGAACTGTTTCGACATCACCGACGCGCAGCTGAGGAATTTCTGCTACTCCGTCGCGAGCTGGGGGTCCCAGGGGAGCTGCTCCGGCGTGACCAACGCCGCCGACAAGGCCCTCTGCCAAGCTCTCACCTACCGGAACACCTCCTACTGCGCGAGCATCGCCAATGCCAATGACCGGTGGTTCTGCTACGGCACCGCCAGTCGCAACAACTCCTACTGCGCGAACATCGTCTACTGAGACCAGGCGACTCCGGAGAGACGCCGCCCTGCGGGGCGTCTCTCTGCTCGGAACCCGCGGGGCAGTGAACGCCGAGTCAGCTTGCGACCGGCTTCCGCGTCAGCAGGTACACCAGCGGTCCGAAGGAACCGGCGGCCAAGGTGACGGCGATCCAGGGCCAGATCCGGCGGCCGCGGGTCTTCGCATCACGGGCCATCCAGAGCATGACCAAGGTGAGGGCGATGACGAGATCGACGAGAACCTGGCCGCCGGCGAGGGTTTGGAGAAGAGGAGCGATCAGGCCCCAGTAGCCGTGCCGCCAAAGGGCGGCGGCGGTCAAAGTGCCAAAGGCGAGTAGGGTGAGAACCAAAAGGGTGCGTTTCATGGGGACCTCCTGGGTCGTGGTGACCGGGAGTATCCAGCGCCCCGATCATCGCCGCAATTACCTCGGAGGTCATGTCGGCTGCCTCGGGATTGTGATCGAATCGGTCCATGTTCGAGCTGGCCCAGGACCTTCCCGGCACCCTGAAGCGCGCTCGCCAAGCCCGGCGGCTGAGCCAGCTGGAGCTGTCGTACCGAGTGGGGGTTTCCCAGCGCCACGTCAGCTTCGTCGAAACCGGTCGCGCCAAACCCAGCCGCCAGTTGCTGCTCGGCTGGCTCGCCGAGCTCGACGTGCCGTTGGCCCTGCGCAACGCTGCTTTGCTCCAGGCGGGTTTCGCCCCGGTGTACGACGCGAGGCCGCTCGGGGACCCCGGGCTCGCGGCGGCGGATGAAGCGATCCGCCACCTGCTCGCCGCCCACGATCCGATGCCTGCGCTGGTGATCGACGCCGGTTGGAATCTGCTGCGACTCAATCGGGGTGGGCGTTGGCTCGCCGCGACGCTGCTGCCATGGTCGACGGAGCTACCGCTGGACCCGGCCGTCAATCTGCTCGACTTGTTCCTCCACCCCGAAGGCTTCACGCGTTCCCTCGTGAACTTGCGCGAAGTCGGCCCGGCCTTCCTCGCCCACCTGCGGGAGGACGCCGCCGCCCACCCCGAGCTCGCGCCGCGGGTCGAGGCCTATGCCGAACTGTTGCGCGCCCGCCTGGGCGCCGCGGCTTTGACCGCCTCCTGGGGGCGCCCGGCACCGCCCGTGCTCACCTCGCGCTTCGCGACGCCCCATGGTGAGCTCGCCTTCTTCAGCATGTTCACGACCTTCGGCACGCCCCAGAACATCACCCTCGCCTCCCTGCGGGTGGAACACCTGTTCGCCGCCGATGCCACCACCCGCGCGGTCCTCGAGGCGTCCGTCTTTCGTTAGCCGGGGCTCCTGCGACAACTGCTAAGCTCCCGGCCATGCGCACCCTGATGCTGCTCTTATTCCTGCCGGTGGCCCTGCTCGCCCAGGTGTGGGTCGGGCCGGCCGCCATCACCGTCGAAATCGCGGATGCCAAGGGCAAACCGGTGCCCGCGGCCGAGGTCACCCTGACCTACGCCGGGGAGGAGGGCGGCCCCGGGGTGGTCACCACGGACGCCAAGGGCCGGGCCACCGTCCGGGGGTTGGCCGCGGGCCGGTGGCTGATCGAAATTCGCCACCCGGCCTTCATGGTCTACAGCGCCGACCTCGATGTCGAGCCGGGCAAAGCTCCCAAGGCGTCGAACGCGGCCCTGCTCAAGGCGGGCGCTTCGTTCGAGTCGTTCAAGGTGAAGTACGCCAAGGCCGAGGGCGCCGCACGACCGGCCCCGGCGCCCGAGCTCCAGCCCGCGCCGACGCCGGCACCGCGGCCGGAGCCGAGACCCACTCCGACACCGCCGCGCGTCGAGACCCCGAAACCAGCGCCGACGCCCAAGCCCGCACCGGTCGAAGTGCCGTCACCGAAACCCACCCCCGCACCGGTTCCGACGCCCAAGCCGGCCCCTGCCCCAGCGCCGACTCCGGTACCGATTCCGCCCCCCGCACCGCCACCCGTCGTCACGCCTCCGCCACCGCCGCCGGCACCCCCGGCGCCGCGCTTGCGTTCCCATCGAGACGGTAGTTGTCCGGAATGCCAGCCCGGCGAGTGGGCCATCGACGTCCGCGGGGCCGCGAGCGCCGAGGGTCCGGCCTGCCCGCCGGACATCGCCGCTTGGATCACCGCGGCGTTGCCCGGAGACGCGGCGCCGCTGGCCGGCCGGGCTTTGGCTTTGAGCGGCGAGACCGCCGGAGTGCTGCCGGCTGAACTCGGTCCCCTGGCCGCGGCCTTGACCGAACTCGGCCCGCGCTGCCGCGTGCTCGCCGCCTTCGTGCCGACTCCGGCCAAGTTCTTGGGATTCCAGTTCCAGGGCCGCAACGCCCAAGGCACCGGCGCCTCCTGCTCCCCCGATGGCTCGTGCCCCGGCGGGGGCCGGTTCTTCGGCCCGCCGACGCTCAAGAAAACCGCCACCGGGACGTTCGTCGCGGTGGCGTTCGAGGCGAGCCCGGAGGGTTCGGGCATTCGCACCCCCGAGCTGGTGGTGTACTTCTCCCAGCAGGGCTGGAAACCACCGGTGCGGTGATCGACCGGCCGGCCGTGCGGCCGGCCGCACGCCTTACGCCGTGACGCCCTCGAGCACCTTGGCCAGCACCTCCCGCAAGCGCGCGGCGAGCTGCGCCACGTGGGGCGGGAAGTTCATGCCGAGGTGGTTGCCGGGAGTGACGATCACGGCCAGCTCGCCGCGGATCGACGGCCGCCAAGCGTCCTCGGTCGGGCGGGTCTGGTGGGCGAGCGGCGTTTCGGCGCGGAAGAAGGTCACCGGCCCACCGTAGGCACCGGGCACGTAGGTGGCCAGGGAGCGCTGGTTGGTCTTGATCAGATCGAGCAACGCTCCGAGCTCCCGGGTGCCGAAGTTCGACGGTAGCGGCGCCCCCGCGGCGCGAATGCGACCGAGCAACAGTTCGAGACGGACCGCCGGCTCGAGGGCCAGGAGCGTATCTTCCGTCACGTCCTCGCCCGCCCCACCGGTCAGGAACCGCAGCAGGGCCAGTTCGGAGCGCACGCCTTCACCCAGATCCGCCGCGGCCAGTTCCGTCGGGTGGACGACGTCGAACATACCGACGAACGCCACCGCGCGGCCGGCGGCCTCGAGCTGGCGCGCCATCTCGAAGGCGATGGCGCCGCCCATGGAGCTGCCGGCGAGCAGGTACGGCCCTTCCTTCTGGAAGGTGAGCAACGACGCAACGTAGTGGGCTGCCAGCTCTGCCAGAGACTCGAGCCGCTCCGCCGGGCGCTCGCGGCCCGGGGCTTCGAAGCCGAACAGCGGCACGACACCACCCAGCTCGCGGGCGAGGAAGCGGTAGAAGAAGACATCGCCGGAAACCGGGTGCACGAGATAGAGCGGCGGCTGGCCGGCTTCGCCCGGGGCCAGGGGCACGAGAGCCGGCGGCAGGGCCGGGGCCTCGATGCGCTCATGACCGATGCCCAGACTCTCGGCCACTGCCCAAGTGGGCTCGCCCAGGAAGTCGTGGTCGTAGGCCGTACGCCACTGGTCCGCGGTCTTGGCGTCGACGCCCTGGAAGCCGTGGAACTTGACGTCGCCGATCATGCGCGACTCGGCGCGCAGCCCGTCGGTCATGCGGGCCTTCTTGTCCTCGTAGGGGTTGGCCATGGCCGGCACGTAGTCGATGCCGAGGAACTGGGACAGCCGCTCAAGCTCGGCCTCGGGCTCGCGCACGAGGCGCTCGAAGTGGACCTCGAGGCGGCGCTCGGCCGGAACTTGCTCGAAGAACTTCGCGATGTTCTGATGCGCCACGGTCCACAGGATCTCGGCCAGTTCGCGCCGGCCGTAGGGCTGCTCGGTGCGCCAGAAGACCTGGTCGATGCGGGCTTCTTCGAAGCTCCGAATCATCCCGTACGGATGGCGCACGAGGTGGATGTACAGCGGCTCGTCGAACATCACCTCGGCGGACTCGAGGGTCCCCGGGTCCCAGGCGTAGGTCGGCGTCTTGTCGACCAGGAGGCGTCCGTCGAGGTGCTCCTGGAGCCAGCCGTAGAACTCCGCCACCGAGGTCCCGTCGTCGGCCAGGCGCTCGAGCCGCGCTTGGGCTTCATCGGCGGTTTCGCCGGTCAATTGCACCACCGCGCGTGGCGCACCCTCGAGCCGGTAGGCCTGCGGACCGGCGAAGGCCTCGCGGCGCTCGGCCAGGGTCTCGAAGTTGAGCAGCTCGAGCTCGGGTGGCGCGAAGATCTGCGGGTGACCGCCCAGCATGACGCGCAGCAGCGTCGTGCCCGAGCGCGGGGGGGCGAGCACGAAGACCGCTCGCGGGTTCGGCTTGCGCTCCCCGGGGGCGGGTACGGGGCGCCGCGGGATCAAGCCGCGGATGGTCGCGATCTTGCCTTCGTCCACCCGGCCCTCGGCCACCCGGCTGCGACCGCCGGTGCCGATGCCCACGAGGCGCGCCACGGCGGTTTCGTGCTCGCGCTCCAGGTACTCGGCGAAGCGTTCGATCGTCGGGCGGTCGAAGAGCGTCACGACGTGGACGATCTCGCCCAGGCGCTTCTGGAGCTCGTTGATGAAGATGGCGCCCAACAACGAGTTGCCGCCCAAGGCGAAGAAGTCGTCGAGCACGCCGAAGTCACGGCGTTGCAGCAGGCGGCTCCAGAACTCGAAAAGGAAGTTCTCGACCGGCGTGCGCGGTGCCACCTTCTGGCGGCGTTCCTCGCCGAGGCGCTCGGGGGCGGGCAACTTCTTGCGGTCGACCTTGCCCGAGGGATTGAGCGGCATGGCGTCGAGCACCACGAAGGCGGTCGGCACCATGTAGTCCGGCAGCCGCGCGCCGAGGGCGGAGCGTAGGTCACTTTCGACCGGCGCTTCGCCGTCCGCCACGAGATAGGCCACGAGCGCCGGACCGGCCCCGGGCACGTCGGTCCGTGCCAGGACGACCGATTCCCGCACGCCGGGCTGGGCTGCCAAGGCGGCTTCGATTTCGCCCAGCTCGATGCGGAAGCCGCGGATCTTGACCTGGAAGTCGATGCGGCCGAGGTATTCGAGGTGGCCACGAAGAGGGCGGTCACGGAGGACCGCCCCCACGGCGGCGGGGGTTTCGGGGTACTCCTCCCCCTCTCCCGGTCGGGGGTTAAAGGGCGGTGGGGAGAGGGGGCTGGGGGGTGAGGTCCACCGCGCCAGATCCCCCGTCCGGTACAACCGCGCGCCGGGCTCCACCGAGAACGGATCGGGCACGAAGCGCTCAGCGGTCAGGGCTGGACGGCCGTGGTACCCGCGGCCGACCTGAACGCCGCCGATGAGCAGCTCCCCCGCCACTCCCACGGGGGCCTCGAGGCCCTGGGCGTCGAGCACGTGGATGCGCGTGTTGGCCACGGGATAACCGATGGGAATCGCCCGATCCGCGGCCGTCGTCGGCCAGTAGGTGACGTCCACGGCGGCCTCGGTGGGGCCGTAGAGGTTATGCAACGGCGTGTCGGGCCGCTGTTCGTACCAGCGCTTGACGAGATCCGCCGGCAGCGCTTCGCCCGAGGCCATCACGCGGCGCAGGCTCGCACAGCCCTCGACCCCGGGCGCTTCGACGAAGACCTGGAGCATGGAGGGCACGAAGTGCAGGGTGGTCACCTCGTGGCGCTGAATGGCTTCGACCAGATACCCCGGGTCCTTGTGACCCTCGGGTTTGGCGACCACCAGCCGCGCCCCCACGAGGAGCGGCCAGAAGAACTCCCAGACCGAGACGTCGAAGCTGAAGGGCGTCTTCTGCAGCACACGATCGGTTGCGTCGAGCCCGTACTCCGCCTGCATCCAGAGCAGACGGTTGACGATGCCGCGGTGGCTGTTCATGGCGCCCTTGGGGCGGCCGGTGGAGCCCGAGGTGTAGATCGTGTAGGCGAGATGGTCCGCCGTTTGGGCGACCTGGGGCCGGGTCGCCGGCTCCGCTCCGAGGGTCGGATCGTCGAGGTGGACGACCGTGGCTTCGTGCGCCGGCAGACTCAGGTGCGCCTGGGTGACCAGCACCGGCACCGCGGCGTCGCCGATCATGTAGACGATGCGATCTTCCGGGTACGACGGATCGATCGGCACGTAGGCGCCGCCCGCCTTGAGAATGCCGTAGAGGCCCACGACCATCTCGACCGAGCGTTCCGCGGCGATGCCGACCTTGACCTCCGGCCCCACGCCCAGCGCCCGCAGTCGATGGGCGAGTTGGTTGGCGCGGGTATCGAGCTCGAGATAAGTCAGCGAAAGCGGGCGGCCACGGGGGGCTGCCCCTACGGCGCCCTCTTCGTCCATCACCACCGCCACCGCCTCCGGCGTGCGATCCACCTGGGCCTCGAACAACGACACCAGGGTCGCTTCGGCCACGGCGTAGTCCACCGCCGTCTGGTTCCAGGCGAGCAGTTGGCGCTCCTCCTCGGGCAACAGCAGGGAGACGCTGCCGACGGGCCGTTCGGGCTCGGCGAGCAAGCCGCGAGCGAGGGCTTCGAGGCGGCGGGTCATGGTCTGGACGGTCGCTTCGTCGAACAAGTCGACGTTGTACATCCAGTTCCACATCAGGCCCGCTTCCTTCGACTCGTTGACCGCCACCGAGAGGTCGAACTTCGCGACCGAGCCTTCGAGGGGGATCCAACCGAAGTCGAGGTCCTGCTTGTCGAGTTCCGCCGTCACGGCGTTCTGCAGCACGAGCAGGTGCTGGAAGATCGGCGTGTGGGCCAGGCTGCGTTCGATGTCGAGAGCCGCCAACAACTGTTCGAACGGCACTTCCTGGTGCCCGAAGGCCCCGAGAATCGAGCTGCGAGCATCCGTCAACAGACTGCGGAACCCCTTCTCCGGGCGCACCTTGAGGCGCAGCGCGAGGGTGTTCAGGAACAGGCCCACCAGGTTCTCGACCTCGGAACGCGTGCGTCCCGCCGTGGGGGTGCCGACCACGACATCGTCGCTGCCGGACAACCGGGCCAGCAGGAGGTCGAAAAGCGCTACCAGGCCAACGAAGAACGTCGCCCCGGACTCCCGGCACAGGAGCTGGAGGTCGTCGGTGAGGGTTCGCGACCAGTAGCCGACGAAGTTCGTCCCGCGGTAGCGCTGGACCGTGGGCCGCGGGCGGTCCGTCGGCAGCGGCAGGAGCGGCGGGGCGCCTTCCAAGGTGGTGCGCCAGAACTCCAGCTGACGTTCGAAGTCGAGCCCGGAGAGCCACTGCCGCTGCCAGACGGCGAAGTCGGCATAGGTCACGGGCAGCTCGGGAAGCCGCGGCTCGCGGCCGGCCAGGGCGGCGCGGTAGATCTCCGAGAGCTCCTCGCTGACGACGCCCATGGACCACCCGTCCGCCACGATGTGGTGGAAGACCATGATCAGCGCGTGTTCGTTCGGCGCCAGACGCAGCAGACTGGCCCGCACCAGCGGCCCCTGCTCGAGATCGAAAGCGCGGCGGGCTTCCACCAGGAGGCGCTTTTGCAGCTCGGCCTCGCGCTCCGCTTCGCCCAGGCCGGAAAGATCTTCGAGGGGAACCACCAGCTCGAGCCGTTCGGCGACGCGCTGCAAGGGGCCTTCACTCTCGAGCACGAACGTCGTGCGCAACGCGGCCTGGCGGTCGACCACGCTCTGGAACGCCGCGGCGAGCAGGTCGGTGTCGAGCGGCCCGCGGATGCGGATCGCCGACGGCAGGTTGTAGGTGGCCGATCCGGGCTCCAAACGATCGAGGAACCACAGCCGTTCCTGGCTGTAGGACAGCGGCACCAGGGCGCCCGGTTGCCACACGCGGTGGATCAGCCAGCGCTCCGGCGCACTCTGCCGGTACCCGAGCTGGACGGCGAGCTCCCAGGTCATGTCCCCCAGGAAGTCGGTGTCGTAGGCCTGTTGCCACGCCTCGGCGTCGTCCGTGGCAAGCGCCGCGGGCCATTCGGCGATGGCGTCGACGCCCAGGAACTCGGCCACGCGCGCCAACGTCTCGGCGGGTTGCGTCACCAGGTCCTCGTAGCGGACCAGGAGGTGACGTTCGGCCGGAACGGTGCGCAGGAAGTCGAGCACGTTGCGGTGGGCGAGCCACCACAGCAGCTCCCCGAGCTGGCGCCGGGTGTAGGGGTGGTCCTTGGTGAACCAGCGGTCGTCGGCGTGGCTCTGCTCGAACTCGTGCAGGCTGGCGTAGGGATGACGCACGAGGTGGACGTACTTGGCCCCCTGGAACGTCGCCTCGGCGCGCCGCAGCGTTGCCAAGTCCCAGGCATAACTCGGGGTGTCGTCGACCAGCAGGCGGTCGCCGAGGGCCGCGAGTAGGCGGGCGTAGGTCTCCTTGACCGGCAGGGACTCGGCCTCCCAGGTGGCCAGGCGCTCGCGGGCTTCTGTGTCGGAAGTCCCCGTGGCCGCGGCCAGGGCCTCGACGAGGCCCGCGAGCCGAGCCGCGTGGGCACCGTCGAAGGCCCGCCGGCGCTCGGCCAGGTGGTTGAAGTCGAGCAGCTCGAGCGCCCCCGCGGCGAACAAGCCGGGGTGCTGCGCCCAAATCGCGCGCAGCGGCTCGGCGCCGGAGCTGGGCGGCGCGAGAACGAACACCGCCGGCCGGTTCTTGGCGCCCACCAGAGGCAACGCCGGCAGGCTGTCGATCAGCGCGCGCACCACGGCGCCGTCGTGGAGGGTCAGCCGGGACTCGACGGCGCCCTTGCGCTGGCTCGTCCGGCCCTCGCCCGCGCCGGTCAGGCGGCCCACGGAGGCCGGGTACTCGCGCTCGAGAAACGCCGCCATGGCCGCCGGTGTCGGCGAGTCGAAGAGCGCCACGACGTGGACGATCTCGCCCAACTTCTCCTGGAGCTCGTTGATGAGCAGCGCCCCGCCGATGGAGTTGCCGCCCAAGGCGAAGAAGTTGTCCTCGACGCCGATTTCAGGCAGCTCGAGCCGGGACGCGAACAAGGCCGCCACCGCCGCCTCGAGGGGAGTCCGCGGGGCCACCCGCTCGGCCGAGCCGGCGCGGACTTCCGGGGCCGGAAGCTGTTTGCGGTCGATCTTGCCGCTTGGGTTGAGCGGCATTTCGGGCAGCAGCAGGAAGTGCGCCGGAACCATGTACTCGGGCAGCCGGGCCAAGAGCGCGGCACGCAGAGCGGCGGTGTCGAGCTCGTCGACGGTCGCCGTCAGGTACGCCACCAGTGCAGGGCCACCGCCGACGGTACGCACGGTGACGACGGCCTCGCGCACGTTCGGCTGGGCGGCCAGGGCCGATTCGATTTCCCCGAGCTCGATGCGGAAGCCGCGAATCTTGACCTGGAAGTCGATGCGGCCGAGGTATTCGACGTGGCCACGAAGAGGGCGGACACGTTGGTCCGCCCCTACGGCGGCGGGGTCGACACCGGCCGGCGAATGTTCGATTTCGTCCTGTAGGGGCGGACCAATGTGTCCGCCCCCCGTCACCCACCGCGCCAAATCCCCGGTCCGGTACAACCGGGCGCCGGGCTCGGTCGCGAACGGATCGGGAATGAACTTCTCCGCCGTCAACGCCGGGCGGCCGTGGTAGCCGCGGCCGACCTGAATCCCGCCGATCAGCAGCTCGCCCGCCACCCCGACCGGAACCTCGTGGAGCCGGGCATCCAGGATGTGAATGCGCGTGTTCGCCACCGGGTAGCCGATCGGGATCGCACGGTCGACCGCCGAAGTTGGCCAGTAGGTGACGTCCACCGCGGCCTCGGTCGGGCCATAGAGGTTGTGAAGCGGCGTGTCCGGCAGGCGTTCGTAGTGGCGCTTGACTAGGTCCGCCGGCAGGGCCTCACCGGAGGCCATGACTCGACGCAGGCTCGTGCAGCGCTCAACGCCCGAGGCCTCGACGAACACTTGCAGCATCGAGGGTACGAAGTGGAGCGTGGTGATGCCGTGGCGCGCGATCGTTTCGACGAGATACGCCGGGTCCTTGTGGCCCTCGGGCTTCGCCACGACCAACTGGGCGCCGACCAGGAGCGGCCAGAAAAACTCCCAAACCGAGACGTCGAAGCTGAACGGGGTCTTTTGCAGGACCCGATCCGAGGAATCGAGTTCGTACTCAGCCTGCATCCACAGGAGCCGATTGACGATGCCACGGTGGGCGTTTTTTGCGCCCTTGGGCCGGCCCGTCGAGCCCGAGGTGTAGATCGTGTACGCCAGGTGCTCCGCCGTCGCCCAGGGCTCCGGGCGCGTCATGGGCTCGGCGGCCAGCGACGGATCGTCGAGCAACACCACCTGGGCCTCGTGCTCGGGCAGGGTCAGGTGCGACTGCGTCAACAGCACCGGCACCGCCGCGTCGCCGATCATGTAGGCGATGCGGTCCTCCGGGTACGACGGGTCGATCGGAACGTAGGCGCCGCCCGCCTTCAGGATGCCGTAGAGGCCGACGACCAGGTCCAGCGAACGTTCTGCCGCAATGCCGACCTTGACCTCCGGCCCGACGCCCAGAGCACGAAGTCGATGGGCCAGCTGGTTCGCCCGAGTGTCGAGCTGGGCGTAGGTCAGCAGGCGCGGCCCCCCGTGGTCGCCCTCTTCCGCCATCACCACCGCCACCGCTTCCGGCGACCGCGCCACCTGGGCCTCGAACAGGCTCACCAACGTCGCACCCGCCGCGTCGTAGTCGACCGCCGTCTTATTCCAGCTCCGCAGCTGCTCGACTTCCGCCGGCAACAACATGGGCAGCTTCGACAGCGGCAGGGCGGGGTCGGCGAGTCCGGCGTCGAGCAGCGCGCTGAAGCGCCGGGCCATCTGGTCGATGGTGGCGAAGTCGAAGAGGTCGCGGTTGTAGTTCCACTGCGCGGCCATGTAGTCGGCCGTTTCGGTGACGTTCAGCGTCAAGTCGAACTTCGACGTGCTGCCTTCGACGCGCATCGACTTCAGCTCGAGGTCGCCTTCGCCCTTCTCCTGCTGCAGGGCGGTGTTCTGGAGCACGATCAACACCTGGAAGATCGGCGAGTGGGCCAGGCTGCGCTCGGGCTGGAGATCGTCAACGATCATCTCGAAAGGCAGATCCTGGTAGCCGTAGGCGTCCAGGGTCACCGTCCGGGCGCGATCGAGTATGTCGCCCAGGCTTGGGTCGCCGGCGAGATCGAGGCGCAGCGCCAGGGTGTTCAAGAACAGACCGATCAGCGGCTCGGTCTCGGCGTGGCGCCGGCCCGCGATGGGTGTGCCGACGACCAGGTCGTCGGCCCCCGTGAGCCGCGCCAACAGCGCCGAATACAGCGCGTAGAGGGCCATGAACATCGTCGCACCGCGGCCACGGGCGAAGGCGGCCAGGCGCGCCGTCTGGTCGGCCGTGATGTTGACCCAGTGCTGGCCGCCCACGAAGCGCTGCACCGGCGGCCGGGGCCGATCCGTGGGCAGCGGCAGCAGCGCCGGGGCGCCGGCGAGTTTGCCGCGCCAGTGCTGGAGCTTGTCCTCGAGCTCGGCGCCCGACAGCTGGCGGCGCTGCCAGACCGAGAAGTCGGCGTAGTCCACCGTCAAGGTCGGCAGGTTGGGCTCCCGGCCCTCGAGGAAGGCGCTGCTGAAGGCCAGCAGCTCCTTGAAGAAGACCCCCACCGACCAGCCGTCGGAAATGATGTGATGCATCAGGATCTGCACCACGTAGTCCTCGGGCGCCAGGCGAATCACCTCGAGCCGAACCAGCGGGCCCGACGCGAGGTCGAAGGTCGAGCGCGAGGTGGTCTCGGCTTGGCGCGTGGCGGCCTCGAGGCGCTCCTCGGCCGGTAGGTCGGTCAAGTCGACGACGTTCAGCGGGATCTTCCCGGTGGGCGCGATGCGCTGCACGGGCTCGCCACCGGCGATGGCGAAGGTGGTGCGCAGGCTCTCGTGGCGGGCCACCAGAGCGTCCAAGGCGCGTTCGAGGATCGCGACGTCCAGCGGTCCTTGCATGCGCACGGTGGCGGGCAAGTTGTAGGCGATCGAGCCGGGCTCGAGACGATCGAGGAACCACAACCGGCGCTGACCGAAGGACAGCGGGAAGGTCACGACCTCGCCCGCGGGGCGCGGCAGCCGTTCGATGGGCTCTTCGGTGGCACTTTCGCCCCCGGTCCGGCGGGCAACTTCGAGCGCCCGCGCCAGGCCCTTGACCGTGGGTTGCTCGAAGAACACCCGCAACGGCAACTCGACGTCGAGCAGCTCGCGCACCCGCGAGGCCACCCGGGTGGCCAGCAGCGAGTGGCCGCCCAGGTCGAAGAAGTTCGAATTGCGACCGATGCGCGAGGTGCCCAGGAGCTCTTGCCACACCGTCACCACCAGTTCCTCGGTGGGGCCGAGGGGTGGCTCCAGCTGTTCGCCCCCCGCCTCCGGCGCCGGCAGGTTCTTGCGGTCGATCTTCCCGGAAGGCGACAGAGGCAGACGGTCGAGCCAGACGTAAGCCGAGGGCACCATGTAGGCGGGCAGCGAGGCGCCCAGCAAGTCCTTGAGCTCGTTGTCCCCCGGGCGGCGGGAGCCGCCGGCCACGAGGTAGGCCGCCAGCGTCTTGCCGGCACCTTCGCCCCAATCGACGACCGCGACTTCGCGGATGCCGGCGTGGCGCGACAGGACGTTTTCGATCTCCCCCAGCTCGACGCGGAAACCGCGGATCTTGACCTGGTTGTCGATGCGGCCCACGAACTCGAGGGCGCCATCCGGGCGGAAGCGCGCCAAGTCCCCGGTCTTGTACAGACGGTCCCCGGCAACGCCCGAGAACGGGTCGGGCACGAAGGTCTCGGCGGTCTTGGCCGGCCGCGCCAGGTAGCCCCGGGCGACGCATTGGCCACCCAGGTAGATCTCCCCGGGAACCCCGATCGGCACCGGCTGGAGCTCGCGATCGAGCACGTAGACCCGGGCCTTGGCGGTCGGGAAGCCGATCGGCAGCACCCGCTCGGGCACCTCGGGCCGGCAGCTCCAGGAGGTCACCGAAATGGTCGCCTCGGTCGGGCCGTAGCGGTTGAAGAGCTGGGCCTGGGAGTGCTGGACGAACAACTCCGGCAGCTCCGAGGGCACCGTCTCACCACCGGTGACGACGCTTTCGAGCGTCCCCAGGTGGGCGAAGCCGTCTTGTTCGAACAGGGCGTAGAGCAACGTCGGCGGGAAGGACGTGTGAGTCACCCGCTGCCCTTCGATCAACTCGACGAGGTAGGCCAAGTCGCTCTGCCCGCGGGGTTTGGCCAACACCGTCCGGCCGCCCGCCAAGAGCGGCGCGAAAATCTCGAGCACCGAGACGTCGAAGCTGATCGTGGTCTTTTGCAGAAAGGCGTGGTCCGGGCCGACGTCGTTGGCGACGGCGAAGCGCAGCCGGTTGGCCATCGCGCCGTGGGAGACGACGACGCCCTTGGGGCGGCCCGTCGAACCCGAGGTGTAGATGACGTAGGCGGCGTTTTCCGGGTGCAGGGCGACCACGGGCGTCGCCGCCGGGCCGTCCGGCAGGGGACCGTCGAGGATGACGATCTGGGCCTGACCGTAGCCGACGATGCCGTCGGCGTGGCGGTCCTGGGCGAGCACGACCTCGACCTGGGAGTCCTCGATCATGAACCCCAGCCGCTCCGACGGCAGGTCGGGATCGAGGGGCAGGTAGGCGCCGCCCGCCTTGAGCACGCCAAACAGGGCCACGATCAGCTCGAAGGAACGCTCTGCGAGCACGCCGACGACCGAGTCCGGCCCGATGCCGCGCAGCTGGAGCTCCTGAGCCAAGTGGTTGGCCCGGCGGTCGAGTTCACCGTAGGACAACGTCTCGCCCTCGAACACCACCGCCACCCGGTCGGGCGCGGCGGCGGCTTGGGCGGCGAAGAGCTCGTGCACGAAGCCGTCCGAGGGGTAGTCGAGGCGCGGTTGGTTCCACTCGACCAAGATCTGCCGGCGTTCGGCCTCGGGCAGCAGCGGCAGGCGCCCGTAGGACAACTCCGGGTTCGCCAGGGCGCCGGCCAGGAAGGTCTCGAAGGCGCGCGCGTAGCGCTCGACGGTGACGGCGTCGAACAGGTCCGTGCGATAGGCCCAGTGGCCGTTGAACACGGTGCCGTGGTCGAGCACGAAGAGCGTCAGGTCGAACTTGGAGATGCGGATCTCCTGCTCCTGGGAGCGCAGCTCGAGCCCACCGCCACCGCCGTTGCCCTCCGCCAGGGCCGCCTCGGCGTCCTGCGGGTTCTGGAACACCAGCATGGTCTGGAACAGCGGCGTCGAGGCCAGGCTGCGCACCGGCGCCAGCTCTTCGACCAGCTTCTCGAAGGGCACGTCCTGGTGAGCAAGGGCTGCCAGGGCGCCGTCACGGGCGCGGGTGACCAACTCGCCGAAGCTCGGGGCCCCATTGAGGCGCTGGCGCAGGACGAGGGTGTTGACGAAGAAGCCGATCAGCGACTCGAGGCCCGGGCGTTCGCGACCGGAGACCGGCGACCCCACGGTCAAGTCGTCCTGGCCCGTGAGGCGACCCAGGAAGGCCCCGAAGGCCGCCAGCAGCAACTGGAAGACCGTCGCTTGGCTGGCCTTGGCCTGGCCGCGCAGGGCTGCGGCGAGGGCATCGGGCAGGCGGAACGGCGCCACTGCGCCGCGGAAGCTCTGGACCGCGGGCCTTGGCCGATCGGCGGGGATTTCGAGCAACGTCGGGGCGCCTTCGAGGGCTTGGCGCCAGAAGCCGAGCTGGCGCTCGAGTTCGTCGTCGGCCAAGAAGGAGCGCTGCCACGCCGAGTAGTCGGCATAACCGAGCGGCAGCGGCGGCCACGCCGCCGGCTGGCCCGCGGTCGCCCGGGCGCCGTAGGCCTGGCCCAACTCGCGCACGAAAACGTCCATGGACCAGCCGTCGGAGACGATGTGATGGATGGTCACGAAGAGCGCCGTCTCGTCGTCGGTCAAACGCACGGCGGTGACCCGGCACAGCGGTCCGGTGGCCAAGTCGAAGGGTTCGAGAGCCTCGCGGCCGGCCAACTCGGCGGCCTCGCGATCACGTTCCGGATGCTGGCGCAGATCGACCACGGTCAGCGGCACGTGGCCCTCCGCGGCGATCACCTGGAGCGGCGCGCCGCCTTCCGGGTTCTCCGCGAAGGTGGTGCGCAGGCTCTCCTGACGGGCCACGAGGTCGGCCAAAGCCTGGGAGAGCGCTTCGAGATTCAGTGGCCCGGCGAGGCGGGTGGCGTTCGGAATGTTGTAGACGGCGCTGCCGGGCTCGAACTTGTCGAGGAACCAGAGCCGCTCCTGGGCGAACGAGGTGACGAAGGACGACGGCCCCGCGCTCGCCCGCGGCAGCAGCGGGATGTCGCTCGCGGCCGCTTCGGCGCTGCCGCGGCGACGGTCGATCCAACTCGCCAGATCGGCCAAGCGCGGGAACTCGAAGAGCTTGGGCAGCGGGACGTCGACGCCCACCGCGGCGCGCAGACGGCCGGCGACCCGGGTCGCCAGCAGCGAATGGCCGCCGAGGTTGAAGAAATGGTCACCGCGGGCCACCTGCTCGACACCGAGCACGGCGCACCAAACCTCGGCGACGGCGATCTCGGTGGGGGTCGCGGGCGGCTCGCCCTCCCCCGCCGCGCTCACCGCCCGCTCGGGCAAGGGCAGGAGCTTGCGGTCGACCTTGCCGCTGGGATTGAGCGGCATGGCGTCGAGGGTCACGAAGTAACTCGGCACCATGTACTCGGGCAGGCGGGCGCCGAGGCTCACTCGCAGCTCGTCCGGCGTCGGTACCGTGGCGCCCTCGGCGGCCACCAGGTAGGCCACCAACCGGCGGTCCCCGGGCGCCAATTCGGGCGCCGTGACCACCGCCTCGCGCACGCCGGGCTGGGAGGTCAAAGCGGATTCGATTTCGCCCAGTTCGATGCGGAAGCCGCGAACCTTGACCTGGAAGTCGATGCGGCCGAGGTATTCGAGGTGGCCGGTTCGGCCCTCTTGCCCCCCCTCTCCCGGGGGCGGGTTCGAGGGCGGTGGGGAGAGGGGGCCGGGGGGTGAGGTCCAGCGGGCCAGATCCCCGGTGCGATACAGCCGCGCGCCGGGTTCGGTCGAAAACGGATCGGGCACGAACTTCTCGGCGGTCAGGGCCGGGCGGCCGTGGTAGCCGCGGCCGACCTGGATACCGCCGATCAGCAGCTCGCCGGGCACCCCGATCGGGGCTGGGCGGCCTTGGGCGTCGAGCACGTGGATGCGCGTGTTGGCCACCGGGTAGCCGATCGGAATCGCCGGGTCGGCAGCCGAGGTCGGCCAGTAGGTGACGTCCACGGCGGCCTCGGTGGGGCCGTAGAGGTTGTGCAGGGGTGCGGCCAGCTTCTGGTAGTAGCGGCGCACCAAGTCGACCGGCAGGGCCTCGCCCGAGGCCATCACCCGGCGCAGGCTGGTGCAGGCCTCGACGCCCTCGGCCTCGACGAACACTTGCAGCATGGACGGCACGAAGTGCAGGGTGGTGACGCCGTGGCGCTGGAGGGTCGCGACGAGATAGGCCGGGTCCTTGTGGCCCTCGGGTTTCGCCACCACCAGCTGGGCGCCCACGAGCAGCGGCCAGAAGAACTCCCAGACCGACACGTCGAAGCTGAACGGGGTCTTTTGCAGGACCTTGTCCGTGGCATCGAGACCGTACTCGGCCTGCATCCACAGCAGGCGGTTGACGATGCCGCGATGGCTGTTCATCGCCCCCTTGGGCCGGCCGGTGGAGCCCGAGGTGTAGATGGTGTAGGCGAGGTGGTCCGCCGTGGCCAGCCGCTCCGGTCGCGTCGCGGGTTCGTCGGCCAGCGCTGGGTCGTCGAGTGTCACCACCCGCGCCCCGTGTTCGGGCAGCGACAGGTGCGACTGGGTCAGCAGCACCGGCACCGCCGCGTCGCCGATCATGTAGGCGATGCGGTCTTCCGGGTACGACGGGTCGATCGGCACGTAGGCCCCGCCCGCCTTCAGGATGCCGTACAAACCGACGACGAGATCGAGCGACCGTTCCGCCGCGATGCCGACCTTGACCTCCGGCCCGACGCCCAGGGCACGAAGTCGATGGGCCAATTGGTTGGCGCGGGCGTCGAGTTGGGCGTAGGTGAGACTGCTCCCCCCGTCCATCACCACCGCCGCCGCCTCCGGCGTACGGTCCACCTGGGCCTCGAACAGGCTCACCAGGGTCTCCTTCGCCGCGCCGTAGTCGACCGAAGTGGCGTTCCAGGCGGCGAGCTGCTCGTGGTCGCGGCTCGGAGCGGCGGGCAGCTCGGCCAAGTCCCGGGCACCGGCGGCGAGCGCCTGAAGCGTTTCGACCAGGTGATCGCGCAAACGTTCGACATCCACCGCCGCTACCCGGAGGCGATCG
>JANRLG010000083.1:0-4925 GCA_033762835.1 Thermoanaerobaculia bacterium | reverse complement strand
GAGAACCCGGACGTGCGGTATCGCGATTCGTTGGCGTCCTCGGCCGACGGGGACGCCGAGCGGTACACGCTGGTGCTAGCCAATCCGCCGTTCGCGGGCAGTCTCGATACGGAGACGATTGCGGCGGATTTGACGCGGGTGGTGAAGACGAAGAAGACGGAGCTGCTCTTTCTCGCCCTGTTTCTCCGCCTGCTTCAGCCCGGCGGCCGGGCCGCGGTGATCGTGCCGGACGGCGTGCTCTTCGGCTCGACGGGCGCGCACCGGAAGCTCCGCGAGCTGCTGGTGGAGAAGCACAAGCTGGACGCCGTGGTGTCGCTGCCGGGCGGGGTGTTCAAGCCCTACGCCGGGGTGTCGACGGCGATTCTGTTTTTCACCAAGACGAATTCCGGCGGCACGGAGGACGTGTGGTTCTACGACGTCCAGGCCGACGGCTGGAGCCTGGACGACAAACGAACGCCGCTCCTGCCCCCGGAGAAGCTAGGCGCGACGCCCCGAGGCCGCGCTCGCCCCGGAGGACCACGCCAAGAACAACCTGCCCGACGTGCTCACCCGGTGGCGCGAGCGCCACGGCACCGAACGCGACCGCCCGCGCACCGCCCAGAGCTTCCGAGTCCCCAAGTCCGAAATCGCCGCCCAGGGTTATGACCTGTCCCTGAACCGCTACCGGGAAGTGCAACACGAAGAAGTCCACCACCGCCCGCCGAAAGAGATCTTGGCCGAGCTGGCGAAGTTGGAGGAGGAGATCCAGCAAGGGATGCGGGAGCTGGAGGGGATGCTGGGATGAGGGCAGAGCCGGTTCGTATCGCAGACATAGCGGAACAAATTCGAGGCGTTACCTACCGGAGCGACGAAGCAACTACGTTGCCGGCTCCTGGCTACTTGCCGATACTTCGGGCCGGCAACATTCAGGATGAAGGTCTGGATTTGTCCGATCTTGTTTTCGTTCCGGCAGCCCGGGTGTCTCCGAAACAGAAGCTAAGGCCGCACGATGTCGTGATCGCTACTTCAAGCGGGAGCCTTCAGGTTGTCGGCAAGGCAGCTAGAGTTGTAGAAGCGTTTGACGGCGGCTTCGGAGCGTTCTGTAAGGTCTTGCGCCCCAACACTAGGGTCGTCCCTTCCTATTTCGGGCACTTTTTTCAGACTCCGACTTACCGGAAGACTGTTTCGAGCCTCGCCGCCGGAGCAAACATCAATAACCTGCGCAACGAGCACCTTGACGAGCTACTGATCCCTCTTCCCCCACTCCGCGAACATCGCCGACTCGCCGAGATCCTGGACAAGGCGGACGCGCTCCGGGCCAAGCGGCGGGCGGCACTTGCGGCGCTGGAAGGACTGGAAGGCAACCTGTTCCTCGAGTCATTCGGCGATCCGATCTTGAACCGTCTGGGATGGCCGTTGGTGAAGCTGGGCCTGGTCGGGCAACTCGATCGAGGGGTGTCCAAGCATCGTCCCCGAAATGCGCCCGAGCTTTTGGGTGGGCCTTACCCGTTCGTTCAGACCGGTGATGTGGCCAACTGTGACGGCTATCTTCGCAGCTTCAACTCGACCTATTCGGAAAACGGACTTCGCCAAAGCAAACTCTGGCCGGCCGGTACCCTATGCATCACCATCGCCGCGAACATCGCCAAGACCGGAATCCTGACTTTTGATGCCTGTTTCCCAGACAGCGTTGTTGGATTTCGGGCGGAAGAGCCTGCGACGGTCGAGTTCATCCGTGTCTGGCTGTCGTTCTGGCAGGCCCGACTAGAAGAGGCTGCGCCTGAATTTGCCCAAAAGAACATCAACCTGGCAATACTGAGAGATCTCGAAGTACCAGTCCCCCCACTCGACCTTCAGCGCGACTTCGCTCGCCGAATCGCCGCCATCGAGGCCCTCAAGACCTCGCACCGGTCCTCTCTCGCCGCCCTCGATTCCCTTTTCGCCTCCCTCCAGCACTTGGCCTTCTCGGGGGGCCTTTGAAAGCCATGAGTCACTTTTCTTTCCTTGCCACGGAATGGCCGGAGGTTTTCGAGGCGGCGGGGCGGGCGGAGGGGATGGCTTTGGGGGATGCGCGGACGGCTTGTTTCGAGGCTCGGCGGGCCTTGGAGCTAGCGGTGGCTTGGGCCTATCGGTTCGACTCTTCCTTGCCGCGAAGCTACGCGGACAACCTGAGCGCCCGGCTGCACGAGCCGCGATTCAAGAACTTGCTCGGGGCGAGCGTCTTCCAGAAGGCGCGGGCCATCGTGTTGCTCGGCAACCGCGCCGTGCACGAGCCGCGGGCCGTGCCCCCGGTGGATGGCCTGGCCGCCGTGCGCGAGCTCTTCCACGTCCTTTACTGGCTCGCGCGCACTTACGCCCGCGGCGAGCGCCCGGCGCCAGGCCTCACCTTCGACCCGGCGCGCCTGCCGCTACCGCCGGCCGTCGTGGCGCGGCGCACCGCGGCTCAGCTCCAGCACCTTGCCGCCCAGCTCGAAGAACGTGACCGCGAGCTCGCCGCTGCCCAGGCGAAGAACGACGCCCTCGACCTCGAGCTCCAGCAGTTCCGCGTCGCGGTGGCCGCCGCCAAGAAAGTGGCCGAGAAGCTCCCGGATAGCCACGACTACACCGAAGCCGAAACCCGCGACACCTTCATCGACCTCCTGCTGCGGGAAGCCGGCTGGAACCTGGTCGCCCCGCGCGACCGCGAGTTTCCTGTGACGGGTCTCCCGGACGGCGATGGCCGCGTCGATTACGTCCTGTGGGGGGACGACGGCCGCCCCCTCGCTCTCGTCGAAGCCAAACGCACCCGGAAGGACGCCCGCGCCGGCCAGCAACAGGGGCGCTACTACGCCGACGCCCTCGAGCGCGACTTCGGCCAGCGTCCCGCCATTTTCCTGACCAACGGTTACGACCACCACCTGTGGGACGACGCCGACTATCCGCCGCGCCCCGTCCAGGGCTTCTACAAAAAGGCCGAGCTCGAGTACCTCCACTACCAGCGCGCCCACCGCAAGAGCCTGCGCACCCTGGCGCTCGACGACTCCATCATCGACCGGCCTTACCAGCAGCGCGCCGTGCGCAAGGTCGCCGAGTCCTTCGAGGACAAGAAGCAGAGGAAGGCGCTCCTCGTCATGGCCACCGGCGCGGGCAAAACTCGCGTCGTCGTCGCCCTGTGCAAGCTGCTCATCGAAGCCGGCTGGACCAAACGCATCCTCTTTCTGGCCGACCGCCGCGAGCTCGTCAAGCAGGCCGTCGGCGCCTTCCGCGAGTTCCTGCCCCACAGCACCACCGTCAACGCCCTCGACTCGGACGACATCGACGGCCAGGTGCTCGTCTCCACCTACCCGACCATGATGGGCCTGCTCGAAGACCACGTGTCCGGCGAGCGCCGGCTGGGCACCGGCCACTTCGACCTCGTCATCCTCGACGAGGCCCACCGCTCCGTCTTCAAGCGCTACGGCGCCATTCTCGAGTACTTCGATTCGTTTCTCGTGGGGTTGACCGCCACCCCCAAGGACGAGGTAGACCGAAACACCTACCGCCTCTTCGACCTCGAAGCCGGCGTACCCACGGATGCCTACCCGCTCGAGGAGGCCGTGGCCAAGGGTTACCTCGTGCCGCCCCGTGCGGTCACCGCGCGACTCAAGTTTCCGAGCGAGGGCATCAAGTACGAGGAGCTTTCCGAAGACGACAAGGACGCTTGGGACGATCTCGACTGGGGCGAAACCGGGGCCGCGCCCGCCGAGGTGGGCGCCGACGCCGTCAACCGCTGGCTCTTCAACGCCGACACCGTGGACAAGGTGCTCGAGCACCTGATGACCCGGGGCCTCAAAGTGGCGGGCGGGGACCGCCTCGGCAAAACGATCGTGTTCGCCAAGAACCAGGCCCATGCCCGGTTCATCGCCGAACGCTTCGATCACCACTACCCGCACTACAAAAGCACCTTCGCGCGCGTCATCACGGAAGATGTCGTGGGCGCCGAGAAACTGCTCGAGAACTTCAAGCAGCCGAACGAGGAGCCCCACGTGGCGATCTCGGTCGACATGCTCGACACCGGCGTCGACGTACACGAGATCGTCAACCTCGTCTTCTTCCGGCCCGTCCACTCGCGCACCAAGTTCTGGCAAATGATCGGCCGCGGCACTCGCAAGTGCGCGAACTTGTTCGGCCCCGGCCAGGACAAAGAGTTCTTCTACCTCTTCGACTACTGCGGCAACCTCGAGTTCTTCAGCCAACACCCGGAGGTCTCCGAGGGGGACGGCGGCCAGCCCCTCGGCCAGCGCCTGTTCACCCAGCGCCTGGCCCTTCTGGCCGAACTCGACCGCCGCGGCGCGGCCGGCGAGCTGGGCGAGGTAAGCGAGCCCGAGGCCGAGCCGGCGGACGACGACGCGGTGCGCAAGGCCACGGCGGCGCTCCTGTGGAGCGAAGTCGCGGCCATGAACCTCGCCAACTTCGTGGTGCGCCCGAAACGCCGGCTGGTGGAGAAGTACGGCCAGGCCGAGGCGTGGGGGAAGCTCTCCGCCGAAGCCCTCGACGAGCTGGCGAAAGAAGTCGCCGGCCTGCCCTCGGCCCTCGCCGCCGAGCCCGAGGAGGCCAAGCGCTTCGACCTCCTGATCCTGCGCCTCCAGCTGACCAAGCTCCGCGGCTCGCCGGCCTTCGCCGGGCTCGAAACCCAGCTCCGCGAAATCGCCGAGGGGCTCGAGGCCAAGGCCACGATTCCGGACGTTCTGAAGCAGATCGAGCTGATCGAAGAGATCCAGACGGACGAGTGGTGGTTGACCGTCACCGTGGCGCGGCTCGAAACCGTGCGCCGACGGCTACGCGGTCTCGTCCAGTTCGTCGAGCGCCAGCGCCGTAAAGGTCTCTATACCGACTTCGAGGACGAAATGGGCCCCGAAGCCGAGTTCGAGCTCCCCGGCCTCGGCGGGCAGGACTTCGCGAAGTTCAAGCAGAAGGCCCGCGCCTTC
>JANRLG010000082.1:0-25065 GCA_033762835.1 Thermoanaerobaculia bacterium | reverse complement strand
GGCCGAACACACCGATCGGGGCTTGTTCGGGAGCGCGTTTGACCTCGTCGTAACTCTCGGCGACGTTGCGCCCGAGTTGGGCGAGCACCTGCACCGTCTTGGGCTCGAACATGCCCGCTTCGGCGAGCAGCGCCCCGGCATCGACGAGATCCGGCAGAGTGCCGAGCACTTGGCGGACTTTTTCGCCGCCGGGGCCGTCGGCGAGGCCCTTCAAGTCCTCGGCGCCCGTGGCCATCGACTCGGCGATTTCGTCCCCCCGGCGCAAGAAGCCGTCGAAGGCTTCAAGGGTGAAGACCACCAGCTCGAGCTTGTCGATCAGGGCTTTCGCGGCGGCGATCGTGCGCGGCTCGGCGAGCTTTTCGAGCAACCCCGAGTCGGCCAGGCGGTTGATCTCCGGGCGGTCCACCGCGTCGGCCATCCGCATCCCCGCGCGGGCGAGCTGCGGCAGCCGCGTCAGCAGATCCGGGCCGACTTCGTCGCCCGACAACTTCCGCAGGTCGCCGGCCATCTGGGCGATCGAGTCGGCCACTACTTCGGCCCGTTTCAAGAATCCTTCGAGGGCCTCGGCGGTGAAGGTGATGACGTCGAGGCGGTCGAGCAGGCGGAGCAGGGACTCCACGGTGCGCGGATCGGAGAGCCGCTCCGCAAGTAGCTCCTGGGCGGTCGCAGCGCCATGGTCGAGACTGGTCGGCATCTCGTCTCCCGTCGGGGTGGGCAGGTTGCGGGCATTATCCGCCTGCCGGCGGCTTCGGGTCATGGCATGAACTTGCTATTTGTCCGGCGCGGAAACGGCCCGTAGCATCCGCGGGGTGCCCCCTCCCGTGCCCGCCGTTTCGGCCGTGCGCCGCCGCTTGGCGGTGACGGGCATCGTCCAAGGAGTCGGTTTCCGACCCTTCGTGCACGGTTTGGCCACCCGGTTGGGGCTCGCCGGTCGCGTCTGCAATCTCCCGGGTGGCGTGGAAATCGAGATCGAGGGCCCGGCCGAGGCGGTCGCCGAATTCGGACGGCGGCTGCGAAGCTCACCGCCGCCGCTCGCCGTGCTCGACGCCGTAGTGGAAACCGAGATGGTCCTCGCGGAGCCCCCGGGCGCGGGTTTCGAGATCGTCGAGACTCGCCACGGCGGGGACGCGGTCACCCCGATCTCGCCCGACGTGGCGACCTGCGACGACTGCCTGCGCGAGCTGTTCGACCCCGCCGACCGGCGCTACCGTTACCCCTTCCTCAATTGCACCCACTGCGGCCCGCGCTTCACGATCATCGAAGACGTGCCCTACGACCGCGCCGCGACCACGATGCGGGTGTTCCCGATGTGCCCGGCCTGCGCGGCCGAGTACCACGACCCGTCAAATCGCCGGTTCCACGCCCAACCCACCGCCTGCCCGGAGTGCGGGCCGCGGCTCACCTGGTCGCCGGGGCCAGAGCCGCCGACGAGCTTTCAGGAAGCCGCCCTCGCGGCCGCCCTGGCGGCCCTCGACGCCGGCCAGGTCGTGGCGATCAAAGGCCTGGGCGGCTTCCACCTGGCCTGCGACGCCCGCGCCGAGCTCGCCGTGGCTCGCCTGCGGCACCGCAAGGGCCGCGGCGACAAACCCTTCGCCGTGATGGTGCCGAATCTCGACACGGCGCGCCGGTACGCGCGGGTGGACGAGGCCGAGGCGCGGCTCCTGAGCTCGCGGGCGCGGCCGATCGTGCTGCTGGAGGCGCGGGCGGCTGGGCTGGCGCCGTCGGTGGCTCCCGGCCAGAACACGATCGGCCTGCTGTTGCCCTACACGCCGCTCCACCACCTGCTTTTCGAAGGCCCGCGGGCGGCCCGGCCCCTGGTGATGACCTCGGGCAACCGCAGCGAAGAGCCCATCGTGATCGACGACGCCGAGGCCCACGCGCGCCTAGCCTGCCTCGCCGACGGCTTCCTCGGGCACGACCGGCCGATCCACGTGCCCTGTGACGACTCCGTGCTGCGGGTGGTCGACGGCCGCGAGCTGCCGTTGCGCCGTTCGCGGGGCTACGCGCCGTTTCCCCTGACGCTGCCCGCGGGGGAAGCAGGTGAAGTCGAGCCGCCGAGCGTCCTGGCCGTGGGCGGCGAGCTAAAGGCGACCTTCTGCCTCACCCGCGGGCGGCGGGCGTTTCTTTCCCAGCACCTTGGGGACCAGGAGGGCCTGCTCACCCAACAGGCCTTCGAGCGCGCCCTCGATCACCTGCTGCGGCTGTTCCGGGTGACGCCGGAGGTGGTGGTGGCCGATCTCCATCCCGGTTACGCCTCGGGCCGGCTGGCGGCACGCTGGGCGGCGCAACGCGGGCTTTCGGTGCAGCGCGTCCAGCATCACCATGCTCACGTCGCAGCGCTGATGGCGGAGCTGGGGCTCACGGCGCCGGTACTGGGCTTGGCTTTCGACGGCACCGGCCACGGTAGCGACGGTGCGAGTTGGGGCGGTGAGCTGTTGGTAGCGGATTATCGTGGCTTCGAACGCCTGGCGCACCTGCGGTACTCCCCCCAGCCCGGGGGCGACGCCGCCGTGCGCCGCCCGGCGCGCATGGCCTTCGCCCACCTCCACGCCGCCGGCTTGCCGCTAGCGCGGGCGGCCAAGTACCTCGAGAAGGCGGAGCAACGGGTGCTCGAGCGCCAACTCGAGACCGGGTTCGGTGCCGCGCCCACGAGCAGCTTTGGGCGGCTCTTCGACAGCGTGGCGGCGCTCCTTGGCTTGCGCACCGAGGTGAGCTTCGAAGGCCAGGCGGCGATGGCTCTCGAAGCCATCGCCAGCGACGCCGCGGAAGGCGCCTACGCCTTCGAGCTCGACGATTCCCGCCCCGTCGCCGTGCTCGAGCCGCGGCCCGTGCTGGCGGCGATCCTCGGGGACCTCGAGCGCGGGGTGCCCGCCTTCGTCATCTCGGCGCGCTTTCACGCTGCCGTGGCTGCCGCGGGGGTGGAACTCGCGCGGCTCGGTCAAAGCCGCACGGGCCTCGGCCAGGTGGCTCTCACTGGCGGCGTGTTCCAGAACGTGCGCCTGTTACGGGCCACGGTCGCGGGTTTGGCGGCGGCGGGTTTCGAGCCGCTGGTCCACCGGCTCGTGCCGCCCAACGACGGCGGGCTCGCGCTGGGCCAGGCGGCGATCGCCGCCTTGGAGGCTCAGCCGGCGATCGCCGCCGTGGGGGATCGACCGGTGATCGGCGCCCGCGGCACCGAGGACGTGCCGTGAAGCCCATCACCGCCGCACTGGCCTTCGCGGGTCGGTTCTTCGATCACCTCGCACGCCGCTGGAAGTCACCGGGCACCCAGCGCTTCCTGGGCTCGCTGTTGGTGGGTTCGTTCCTCGGCAGCCTGCTGGTCATCGAGTTGCAGCGCCAGGGCCTGCTTCCGACGGTGTTCGGCGGTCATCTGCCGGCGAGCCACTTCGCCGCTCTGGAGGTGGCTTTCGGGTTACTTCTGGCGTTCGAAGTCGTGGCCTTGGTGTTCAGCCTGGCTTCGTCGGTCTCGAAGGCGCTCGGCAAGCAGTTCGAGGTCTTCTCCTTGATTCTGCTGCGCCAGAGCTTCGAGCAGCTGGCGAAGTTCGAAGAGCCGATCCGCTGGGAGCACGTTTCTGAGGGTGTCGGGCCACTGCTCGGCGACGCCGTGGGGGCGCTCCTGATCTTCGTCGTCCTGGGTTTCTACTACCGGCTCCAACGCCACCAGCCGATCACCGAGGACAGTACCGAGCGGGACCACTTCATCGCGGCCAAGAAGGCCATTTCCCTCCTGCTGCTCGGGGCCTTCCTGGTCATCGGGTTCGTCGACCTGGCTCGGCTGCTCGGCGGGGGCGAGCCGTACCCGTTCTTCGAGGCCTTCTACACCGTGCTGGTCTTCAGCGACATCTTGCTCGTGCTGCTCTCGGTACGCACGGCTTCGTCGTTCGCGGTGATGTTCCGCAATTCGGGTTTCGCGGTGGCGACCGTGATTCTGCGCCTGGCTCTCACGGCCCCGTCCTATTTCAATGCCGCCCTGGGACTTCTGGCGGTACTCTTCGCCTGCGGCTTGACCGCCGCGTACAACGAGTTCGAGCCCCGGGCTTCCGCGGAGGCCGGGGCGGCGGCCAGGAGCTGAATCGACATGAGCGAGTTGCTGACTTTGTCCGGCGCCGGCTTTCTGCTCGGCTTCCGGCACGCCTTCGAGGCGGACCACTTGGCCGCGGTGTCGACCTTGGCGACCAAGGAAGCCGGCTGGCGCGGGGCGTTGCGCCTGGGCACGGCCTGGGGCGTCGGCCACACGCTGGCGGTGGCCGCGGCCGCGGCGGCGGTGCTGCTGCTCGACCTCCAGCTGCCCGCGCCGCTCCACCGCGGCGCCGAGATGCTGGTGGCCCTCCTTCTGATCGCCCTCGGCGCCTGGACGATTCACCGCGAACGCCATCCCGTCGGCGAACACGAGCACGCCCCGCCGCTCCGGGGCTCGCGCCAGTCCTTCGGCTTCGGCCTCGTCCACGGCCTCGCGGGCAGCGGCTCGATCGTGGTCCTGCTCGCCGCCACCGCGGGCTCCGACGGCGAACGGGTGGCCTCACTCCTGCCGTTCGGGGTCGGCACCATCCTCGGCATGTTGGTGGTGTCCCTGGCCGTGGTGCAACTCGCCGGGGCCGCCTCGGTCCACGGTGGCCGCTGGGCGCGCGGGTTACGGATCGTCGCCGCCCTGGCCAGCATCGGCATCGGTGGCTGGCTCGGGGTGGAGACGTTAAAACCTTAGACTCAGCCCCGCCGAGAATCCCGAGGTCTCACCCGTGTTGCGACCGTCCAGGGTGTCGAAGGCGACGAGGGACAGGCCGAACCGCTCGGAAACCCGGGCGTAGACCTTGGCGCCCACGCGTTGGTACTCCTCGCGGTTGCTGGGGAAGGTGAACCCCGGGTCACCGATGTCCGTGCCGTCGTCCGTGATCTGCCAGGACAGGAAGCCGTTCACCGTCACCCGACCGAAGGTGTAGCCGATCTCGGTGAAGAGCGGCCAGCCGTTCGGAGCGTCCCCGCCCCGCAGGTCGTGACCGACTTGCTGGGAGAAGTAGAAGCCGCCGGCCCGCAGCAAATACACCAACCGGAGCAGGGCGTCCGTGGTGCCGTCGCCGACGTCGACCGGCAGGTCGTCCTCGTAGTCTCCCAGCGGCGTGCGGACCCCTGCCGCCTCCACCACGGAGTGAGGACCGCTTTCGAGCAGGCGCATTTCGAGCAGCACGGCCAAATCCTGGAGATCCTGCTCGCCGAATCCCGCCAGCCCGTCGGAGTCGGCATCGACGTGGGCGACGCTGCCCACCAGGGCAAAGCGTTCCGCGAGTCCGTATTGGAACCACAGCGACTGGCTGGTGAGCTCGACCTCGCCGACCCCCGGGTCCGACACTTTGGTTTCGCCGACCCAAAACTGGTCGTAACCCTCCGCGGTGACCGACAGGGCCACCTGGCCCTCCCCGGCCGCGGGCAGGAAGCCGTTCAGGTCGAAAGCCGTGGCGGGCAGGGCCGAGAGCAGCAGGGCGAGCAGAGCGCCCGCGAGACGCCGGGGGCGAGAGTCGATGCGGCGATGAAACATGAGGAGCCTCCTTCGGTTCGAGTGCACGCGCCTCGGAGCAACCGGCGTGCCGCCCCGAAGAGCACGGTTCACCGGCCCCTCGACGACGCCGAACCCCTTTGTCTCGTGTCTTTGGGCTCGGCTCCTGGCGGCAACCCGAGCTTGTGGTTATCATGGAGATCACGAACGAGGTCGTAACTTTTATGAAGCCGCGCTGGCCCTGGGCAGGGCTCGAAGCACCAGGAGCCAAGGTCTCCCTTCTGCTGCTCCTGGCGCTGTTGGCGGTCAACGGAGCCGCCGTGACGGGCTTGCTCACGGCGCGCGACGCCGCCCGGGAAGTTGCGCTCGAGGACCTGCGCCTCCAGACCCTGGCACAAGCCCGCAGCCTCGAGGCGAGCTTGGCGACCTTGCGGGGCGATCTGATCTTCCTCACCCAAGCACCGCCCCTCGGCCAGGGTCTCGAGGCCTTCGAGAGCCCCGATCCGGCGGTGCGCCGCTGGAGTCGGCGCGATGTCGAAGGCGCCCTGCTGCTGTTTCTGGAGACCCATGGCGCACTCGAGCGCTTGGTGGTGCGCGACACCGCCGGGCAGGCCCAGATCGCCGCGGGGCGCCGCGGCGGAGCCCCCGTGTTGCTGCGTGTCGAGACCCTCGCGGCGGCGGCGACCTCGCTCCACGAGTCGTGGTGGCCGCTCGGGGGCACTTTGACCGACCAGGGCCGGCTCGAAGTCGGTCTCGATCCCCAGCGGTTGCTCGCCGCCGCTGCCCCGGAGTTTCGCGGCGAGTTGCGCCTCGAAGCGGGAGCCTCGGCGAATTCGGGTGTCGTGGCAGCGCCGGTGACCGACGCGTTGTGGTCGCCGCCGGTCGCCTGGCGTCTGCAGATTCCCTTGGACCGCGCAGCGCTGCCGCCGACCTTCGAGGTCCTCGCCAAACGGTACCGCCGGACCGTGGCGCTGAACCTGGCGATCATCGCCTCCAGCCTGCCCCTCGGCGCCCTGGCCTTTCGTCAGATTCGGCGCGCGGCGCGGCTTCAGGTCGAAAACGAGGGCCAGGCGAAACTGCGGGCGCTCGAGCAGCAGGTGCGCCACAGCGAGCGGCTGGCGAGCCTCGGTCGCCTCGCCGCGGGCCTCGCCCACGAAATCAACAACCCCCTGGGCGGCATGTCGAACTACCTGACCCTGCTCGAGGAGGACCTGCGGGCCGGTCGTACCGACGAGGCCCTGGGCCTCGCCGAGCGGGTGCGCGAAGGGCTCGAACGCATCGCCAAGGTCACCCGCGGCGTTCTCGACTTCGCGTTGCCCGCCGGCGCTCCGGGAGAGGCGCGGCGCTCTCGGCGTGAGGTCGAGCTCGGGGGCATCGTCGCCGGGGTCTTCGAGCTCGTGGCCGCGGACCCGGCTTGCCGCGGGGTCGAGCTCGTTCGGTCGGGGTCGGCCGTGCCGCTCCGGGTCGCCGGAGATCCGACGACGCTCGGTCAGTTGTTCTTCAATCTGGTCCTGAACGCCTGCCAGGCCCAGCCCGGCGGCGGCCGGGTCGAAGTTGATCTTGGGCTGACGGACTCCGGGCTCGTCCGAGTGACCGTGGCGGACCGTGGGACCGGCCTGGCTCCCGAAGTCGCCCCGCGCCTGTTCGAACCCTTCGTTTCGACCCGGGGTTCGACGGGATTGGGCCTGGCGGTGTGTTGGGGCATCGTCGGTGAGCTCGGCGGCAACCTGTACGCGGCCAACCGGCCGGGGGGCGGCGCCGTCTTCACGGTGGAGCTGCCGCGTTACGAGGAGGTCGGCTCGTGACCGGGGTCGGCGCTCGGGGGGCCGTGCTCATCGTCGACGACGAAGCGTACCTGCGCGATTCGTTGGCGACCGTGCTCGCACGCCGAGGCTTCACCGTTTCCACCGCTCCCGGGATCGAACAGGCGCTGGCGGCAGCGCACGGCGTCGATGCCGTGGTCACCGATCTCAAGATGCCGGACGGCGTCGGCCTCGACCTGGTGCGGCAGTTGACCGCCCGGCCCGATCCGCCCGGGGTCATCGTGCTCACCGGCTACGGCACCGTCTCGTCGGCGGTGGAGTGCATGCGCGCCGGGGCCAGCGACTACCTGTTGAAGCCGGTCAACGCGGACGAGATGGTGCGAGTTCTCGACCACGTGCTGGCACGCCGGGCGGCCCGCGTGGCATCGACCGTGGAGAGCGCCCGAGCGGTGTCCGCGGCACCCGTCGCCGAACGCACCACGGAGCGTCCCCTGCTCGGTCGCAGCGCGGGCTGGCTCGAGGCCGTGCACCTCGTCGAGCGGGCCGCCCGGGCCGAGACCCCGGTCCTGCTGCTGGGCGAAACCGGACCCGGAAAAGAGGAACTGGCCGGCCTGCTGCACCGCCGCAGTGCTCGCCGGTCCGGCCCCTGGGTCGCGGTCAACTGCGCAGCCCTGCCGGCCGAGCTGTTCGAGAGCGAGATGTTCGGCCACCGTCGCGGGGCCTTCACCGGGGCCGCGGGGGATCGCCTGGGGCGTTTCCCGGCCGCCCATCGGGGCACACTCTTTCTCGACGAGATCGATTCGCTGAGCCTCGCCGGCCAAGCCAAGATCCTGCGCGTGGTGCAGGACGGCGTGTTCGAGATGCTGGGGGAAAGCAGCCCGTCCCGGGCCGACGTCCGGCTCGTCTGTGCCAGCAATCAGGATCTCGGCGGCGAAGTGGCAGCCGGTCGCTTTCGTTCCGATCTGTTCTACCGCCTGAACGTGCTGACGATCCGCGTGCCGCCCTTGCGCGAACGGCGGGAAGACATCACTCCGCTCGCCCGAGGGTTCTTGCCCGAGTTGGCGCAACGACTCGGCGTGCCGGTGGAACGGCTCCACCCGGAAACCCTGGCGCTGCTCAGCGCCTACGACTGGCCCGGCAACGTCCGCGAGCTACGCAACGTCATCGAACGCGGCTTGTTGTTGTGCGAGACCGACGAGCTGCGGCCCGAGCACCTGCCCGCGGCCCTGCGCTCTCCTCCCACGGCCCCGCAGCCGCAAACCGGCAACTTGCGCACCGCGCTCGCGGCGACCGAACGGCGCCTCCTCGAAGCAGCGCTGGCCAGCACCGGCGGGGTGCGCCGAGACGCCGCCCGCCGCCTGGGCATCGACGAACGCAACCTCGCCTATTACCTGCGGAAGCACGACCTGCTTAAGGCCGAACCCGGCGGAGGCCCACGATGAAGGAGGGGCTTGAACCCTTGGCCTGGCGTTTTTGGCGCCGACTGCGCCGGCGAAGCTGGATGGATCTCGCCACCGACGTGGTCGGCTGGTGTTTCGCCCTCTTCTGCTCCTACTTTCTGTTTTTCACTGTTCTCCCCGAGTACTGGTCCTTCCCTGACCATCCATCTGCGATGACCGCCGACGAGGCGGCTCGAGCGGCGGAGTCGGGCCGGCAAGTCTGGGTCTCTCTGACCGATCTACAGTGGAACTGCGATCCGGCCGCGAAGCGATCCGACCTCATGTTCGTGAACTTCCCGGGCGGCCGTCGGGTCGTGGTTTCCCTCCCGCGGAAAGGGGCCTGTTGGGACTTACCGGAGCCGCCCACGGGAGTTCTTCATCCAGCGAGCCCCAGGCGCCGGTCCCACCTCGAGCGAAATAGGGGTCTCAAAATCTCCGCGGAGGACGAGCCACTGCTTGAGTTTTGCACCTATTGCGGACCCGAGAACTCCCGTCTGGGGCTGCTCATCCTGCCTATCTTCATCTTGATCGGCCTGTTTCTCAGGCCGCTCGTGCGAGCTCGGTATCGTAGCGGTTGGAGTCGCTAGCCTTGAGCGCCTCGGCCGTCAGCCGATCCGCAACCCGCTGGCTTCGTCGAACCAGTGACACTCGGTCGGGTCGAGGGCCAGCGGTAGGCGATCGCCGACCTTGGGGAGGGGCCGGGGGGCGAGGCGGACGGTGACTTCGAGCTCCCCGCGGTGGGCGTGGACGTGGGCGTCGCTGCCCAGGAGCTCGACGGCACGCACCGTGAACTCGGTGCCCGCCGGATCGAGACGGAATCCTTCGGGCCGCACGCCCAGGACGACTCGGCCTGGAGGGCCCGGCAGCTCGCGCCGCCAGCCGTCGCCGCCATCGGGTGTGAAGTGCCCTTGGTCGCGCCGGCCGGGCAGCAGATTCATGGCCGGGCTGCCCAGGAACCCGGCGACGAAAAGGTTGCCGGGGTGATCGTAGAGCTCGAGGGGCGTGCCGATCTGCTGGATCTGCCCCTGGTGCAGCACGACGATGCGGTCCCCGAGGGTCATCGCCTCGACCTGATCGTGGGTGACGTAGAGCATCGTCGAGCCGAGCTCCCGGTGGAGGTCCGCGATGTCGCGGCGCACCTGGGTGCGCAGTTGCGGGTCGAGATTCGACAGCGGCTCGTCGAGCAGGAACACCCTCGGCTCGCGCACAAGAGCGCGGCCGAGGGCGACGCGCTGACGTTGCCCGCCGGAGAGCTCCCGGGGTTTACGACCGAGTACGGCCTCGAGCCCCAACTTCGCCGCCGCCTGGCCCACTCGGCGGTCGATGTCGGCCGCCGCCGCCTTGCGCATGCGCAAGCCGAACGCGAGGTTGTCGTAGACGGACAGATGCGGGTACAGCGCGTAGTTCTGGAAGACCATGGCGATGTCCCGGTCCTTCGGCGGCACCTCGTTCACCACCCGGTCGGCGATCGCGATCGACCCCGCGGACAGCTCCTCGAGCCCGGCGATCAAGCGCAGCAACGTGCTCTTGCCGCAGCCCGACGGGCCGACGAGCACCAGCAACTCGCCGGACGCGGCGACGAAGCTGGCGCCGGCGACCGCCACGTGACCGTTTGCGTAGACCTTGCGGACGCCGTCGAGACGCACCTCGCTCACAGGAACCCCCCATTTCCGAGTCGTCGAGACCTTCGTCGGCGCCACTGAAACCGTTTACGGCGAGCCCCGGATCGTGTAGATTCAAGCCCCGCGAACCGGGCAGTTTCTCCACGTTTCTCGACCTTTGCGTGATTTTCGGGCGTTGGTCCCGGACAGGTTTCGAGTATGCCACAGCCAATCCGCTTTCCTGCCGATTTCCTCTGGGGCGCGGCCACCTCGGCCTACCAGATCGAGGGTTCGCCGCTCGCCGACGGCGCCGGCCCGAGCATCTGGGAGCGCTTCGTCCACACTCCCGGCCAAACCCGCGGTGGCGACACCGGGGACGTGGCCTGCGATCACTACCGGCGCTACCGCGAGGACGTCGGCCTGATGCGCGAGCTGGGGCTGAACGCCTACCGCTTCAGCATCTCGTGGAGCCGCGTGTTGCCTGAGGGCACCGGGCGGGTCAACGAGGCGGGTCTCGACTTCTACCGCCGTTTGGTGGATGCGTTGCTCGAGCACGGCATTCAGCCCCTGGCCACCCTCTACCACTGGGACCTGCCGGCCGCCCTCGACGACCGCGGCGGCTGGCTCAACCGCGACATCGCGAGCTGGTTCGGCGATTACGCCGAGGTGATGTACCGCGCGCTCGACGACCGCGTGCGCTTGTGGGCGACCCTGAACGAGCCCTGGGTGGTGACCGACGGCGGGTATTTGCACGGCGCGCTGGCGCCCGGGCACAAAAACCTCTTCGAAGCGCCGCGGGCCTCCCACCATCTGCTGCTCGCCCACGCCGCGGCGGTCGAGGCCTACCGCGCCACGGGCCGCCACCAGGTCGGCCTGGTGGTCAACCTCGAACCGAAACACCCGGCCTCGGATCGCCCCGAGGACGTCGCCGCCGCCCGCCGCGGCGACGCCTACATGAACCGGCACTATCTCGACCCGGTACTGCTCGGCAGCTACCCGGAGGAAGTGGTGGAAATGTTCGGCCGCGCCTGGCCGGAAATCCCGGCGGGCGACCTCGAGCGGATCAAGGCCCCAATCGACTTCCTGGGCGTCAACTACTACACCCGCGGGGTCGTGGTGCACGACGACTCCGTGGTGCCGGATCGCTCCCGGCGGGTCAAGCAGCCGGGTAGCGCCTACACGGAAACCGAGTGGGAGATCTACCCGGACGGGCTCACCGAGACGCTGACCTGGGTCACCGAACGCTACGGCCAGCTGCCGCTCTACGTGACGGAGAACGGTGCCGCGCTCTACGACCCGCCGGTGCCCCCGAACGGGCGCATCGACGACCCACTGCGGGTGCACTACTTCCGCGAACACCTGCGAGCGGTGCACGCGGCCCGGGAGCGCGGGGCGGACGTGCGCGGCTACTTCGCGTGGTCGCTGCTCGACAATTTTGAGTGGAGCCTGGGGTACTCGAAGCGCTTCGGCATCGTTCACGTGGACTACGCCACCCAGAAGCGCACGCCGAAGGCCTCGGCGCGGTACTACTCGCGGGTGATCGGCTCGGGTGGCACCGTGCTCGACGAGGCGCCCTAACGAGTCTTTTCGGCCGAACTGAAGTTCGGCCGCTACCTCAATAGATTCAATGGCTTACGGGTAGCGGCCGGCCTTCAGGCCGGCCGAATCGCGGCCCGATGGTTAGTCTCGAGACAACCTGAGCACGACCTCGGCGGGCAGGCGGTTTACCCACACACGGCCGTCCGGCGGCACCGGAACGGCCCGGCCATCGACCGTGACGCCGGCCGGCAACTCGGGGAAGGGCCAGGACAAAACCAGGCCGCCCGGGGGCACGGTGAGGCCGGCGCCGAGAGACCACCTGAGGCCCTCCGGGACCGCGGCGACGCGATAGTGGACGGCGCCGTGGGCGGTGCGTAACCCGGCCACGGCAACGCCCTCGGGCGTCTCGAGCCACGCCGCCGGCAAGCCGGCCCCGAGCACGAGGCTGGCTTCGTCCTCGTCTTCGTAAGCCAACATCTCCGCCACCGAACGCAGGAAGTCCGAGGCCACCCAGGTGTGGGGCAGGTCGCCCAGGAAGCCGACGGCCCGCGGGTCTCGCCGGAGAACCTCGGGCCACTGGTTCCAGCTCGGGGGGCGGCGGTCGGCGAGGAAGATCTCGAGCAGCCGCGCGGCCCGCTCGGGTTGGCCGAGGCGGGCGAAGGTGCCGACGGTACGCAGCTCGTAGGGCGTGTAGGTGCCGTCCCCGGCGCCGCCGAGCCGGGCCAGGACACCCTCGAAGTAGCGGTCGAAGGTGGTCTGGAGCTGGGGCTGCGGCAGCCGCCGTTGCTCACCGCCCGGTACCAAGGCGATGGTCGAGCTGGTCGGGTCGTAGTCCGCGAGCTCGACCGAGCCGGGCAGGGTGTCGAGCCGGTGCCGTTCGATGACCCGCGCCAGGGAGGCCCGGAGGTCATGCCCGAACTCCTCGGCGAGGGCGGCGAAGCTCTCCGCTTCGGGGCGGCCGAGGGCGCGGGCGAAACCGGCGGCATCCCGTAGGCCGCGCAAGGCCCAAAAGTCGTCCCAGTAGGAATGGACGGGCCGTGCAGAGTAACCCTCGTGGCTGATCGATTCGGGGAGCAGGCCGAAGAACGGTCGCAGCTCGTCGGTTTCGTAGGCGGCGGTGCGCCGGGTGCGGCGGAGGCGATCGAGGTAGGCGACGACGCGGGCGACGTCCGGCCAGAGCCGTTCGGCGCGAGCCCGGTCACCGGTGAAGCGGAAGTGTTCGGCGACGAGGTGGAGGAACTCGCCGTGGCTGTCGTTTTCGGGTACCGGATCGGCCCCGCGGTGGTCGACGCAGCAGGGCACCTTGCCGTCTTCGAACAGGAATGGCGCGAACCAGTCGAGGTATTCGCCGACCTCGTCCGTATGGCCGAACCGGAGCAGTGCCGCGCCGGTCAGTGCGCCATCGCGGATCCAGGAGCGTTCGTAGGCCCGCGAGCCGGGTTGAATCGCGGGGCCGTCGCGGTTGATCAGGATGTGGGCGAGGGCCGTGCGCGCGGTGGCGGCGACGGGCCCGGCGGCGGGGGGGAGCTCGAGGGTGACCTGGGAGAGTTGGGCTCGCCAGGCGGCAGCGGTGGTGGCGAGCGCGTCGGCGAAGGCACCACCCCCGGCGCGGCGCTGGGATCGCGTCTGCGGATCCGGCCGGCCTGAAGGCCGGCCGCTACCCCGGATTTCATTGATTGCCCTGGGGTAGCGGCCGAACTTCAGTTCGGCCGAACCTCGCTCTTCGATGACCCGCAGCACGACTTCCCGCGACTCCCCGGCCGCTAGCTCGAGCTCGTAGATGGCGACCGCCGAGGCGTAGCCGAAGTCCTCGTCGTGGACGGCCTGGGCAGTGGGCAGTGAACCCTGGAGCAGGGCAGTAACCGGGTCGCCGTGGTCGAAGGTGGCGGCGCCGAAGGTGTCGGGCGCGTCGAGCAGCTCGATCGCCTGGCCGTCGACGTGGATCCGGTCGCCTTCGCGGCGGATGTTGCGGATCTGGGCGACACCGCCCGGGGTGCCCAGGAACTGGCTCGGGGGGTTGACCTGGAACGGCCGCAAGGCGAGTACGAACCGGCCGCGCAGAGGCTCGGTGGTGACGTTGTCGAGCCGGTAGCGCAGCCAGAGCACCTCGCCTTCCGCCATGAGCGCGGTGACCGCGAGGCGGAAGCGCGGGTGCCGCCAGGTGACCGTGGGGATGGGCAAGTCTCCCCCGTGCAGGCTCGCCTCGGCGGTCACGTCGGGCCAACCGACGAGGCCCTCGTCGGGCAGCAGCAGGAACGGCTCGAGGGACCCGCGGCCCTTGCCGAGCTCGACGGCGCCGTCTTCCGACAGCAGCGCCTCCGACCGCCCGCCGTCGCTGCCGACGACCGTCCAGTACACCTGCTGGTGGGCGAAGCCCCGGGGGTACCGGCCGCGCGGCGCTTCGTCCGCGAGGCTTTGGAAGAAGGCGTTCGGCGAGGCGCCGACCGCGAGGGTCCGGACGGCGAGGTCCACCACCCGGTCGACGCTGCCCGCCGCCAACTCGAGCCGCAGCGCGCGGGCCTCGGTTTCGGGCAGGTACAGCTCGTCCGTGGCGCCGCGGCCTCCACGCACCCGGCGCAGCAGTCGCCAGCTCACGAGGTCGTCACTCGCGAAGAGCGCGTAGTCCCGGCTCTCGTCCCCCGGTTGCCAGCGCACCGAAAGGCCCCCGAGCTCCCGCGCTTCGCCGAAGTCGAGCTCCACCCGCCCGGCGCTCCGGCGTTGCACCGGCTCGCCGCTGTAAGGCCGCTCCGGCGGCAACTCTTCGAGCACCAAGTCGTCGAGACACACCCGCCCCGCGCCGCCCGTACCGGCCACGACGCCGATTTCGATCCCCACGATCCGCCCCGGCTCGCCACCCCCGGCCGGCCCCCAGGCGAATTCGATCTGCCGCTTCTTCGTCCGCAACTCGGTCCACTCGGCCGGAAACACGAAGTCCCGGCGATTCTTCCACCACACGTTTAGGCCCGAGGTGTCGAGCAGCTTGAGCTCGAGATGGTTGGCCCCGACTCCCGGTCCCTTCAACCGAAAACTCAGCCGGTAGTTCGCCGGCAACTCGAGATCTACGGCCTTGCGGGCGATCGCCCAGCCGCCGTGGCCGCGGAAGTCGAAGTCGAGGCAAAGCGCCCCCTCGACCGGCACCAGCGCCAGCGCGACACCGTCGGAAGGCACCGCGGTCCAGCCGGTGAGCGGGCCGGAGAAGTCGTCGAGGAGGGCGGGAGGGGCGGGGAGGGCGGTGGCGGGAGAGGGAAGGACACCAAGGACACCAACGACGAGAACGACCAACGACCAGGACCACGACCCACGGCGCACCGCGGAGCGGGTCGCGGCGAGGAGCGCAGACGTCCGGAAGTTCGTTCGAGCACCGCAGCCGCGATCCCGCTCCGGCGGGGCCACCCAGCTTCGCGTGGCGCTCATCCTTTCACCGACCCCACCAGAAGGCCCTGGACGTAATGCCGTTGCAGGGCCAGGAACAGAACCAACACGGGCAACACCGTCAGCACCGAGCCGGCCATCATCAGCTCGTTGTCCTGCACGTGCTCGCGGGACAACCCCGCGAGAGCCACCGGCAGGGTCAGCAGATCACGATCCGACAACACGATCAGCGGCCAAAGAAAGTCGTTCCAGGTGCCCAGGAAGGTGAAGATCGCCAGTGTCACGAGAATCGGCCGCAGCAGCGGCAACACGATCGAGAAGAAGATCCGCGCCTCGCTGGCGCCATCGATCCGCGCGGCGTCGAGCAACTCGTCCGGAATGCCCTGGGCGTACTGGCGGATCAGGAAAATGCCGTAGATGCTCGCCGCCGCGGGCAACACCAGCCCGGCCCAGGTGTTGACCAGGCCCATCGACTTGAGCATCAAGAACAGCGGCAGCATCGCCACCTGGGCAGGCACCGCGAGAGCCTGGACGAGACCGTGGAAGAGGCCGTCCCGGCCTCCGAAGCGCAGCTTCGCGAAAGCGTAACCGGCGAGGCCGTTGACCAGCAGCGAAACCACCGTCACCGCCGTGGCCAGCAGCAGACTGTTGAGCAGATAACGCCCGAGATCGAGGCGCACGAAGAGCTCCCGGTAGTGGGCCAGCGTCGGTTCACGGGGTAGAAGTGGCGGCGGGAACGAGCTCGCCTCGCCCGTGGCCATGAACGACACCGAGATCGACCACAGGAGCGGAAACGCCGTCACCGCCGCCGCCAGGGCCAGCGCGCCGTTCACTAGGAGGGTCGCCAGGGGCCGCTTCATCGCCCACCCTCGCGCCCCGCCCACCGGAACTGCAATCGCGTCAACACCAGGATCAGCGCCAGGAGCACGAAGGCCACCGCCGAGGCGAAGCCCATGTTCCACCACTTGAAGCCCTCGTCGTACATCAGGTAGACGATCGACACCGTGCTCTGCACCGGCCCTCCCTGGGTCATCACGTAGGGTTCGGCGAACAGCTGCAGGTACCCCACCAGGGTCAGAATGCCCACGAACACGAACGTGGGCCGCAACATCGGGAGCGTCACGTGGCGAAACTCCGCCCAGGCCGAGGCGCCGTCGATGCGCGCCGCCTCGTACAGCTCCTCCGGAATCGCCTGCAAGCCGGCCAGGAAGAGCAGCATGTTGTAGCCAAAGTTCTTCCACGTCGCGAGCAGCAGAATCGCCGGGATCGACCAGCTCGGGTCCCCCAGCCAGTCGATCGGCTCGATCCCCACCGTACCGAGCAGGTAGTTCACGAAGCCGTACCGCGTGTGCAGCAAATACCGCCAGACGACCGCCACCGCCACCAGCGTCGTCACCACGGGGGAGAACAGCGCCGTACGGTAGAACGTCGTCCAGCGCGCGAGCTTCGAGTGCAGCAGGAGCGCCAGCCCGAGGGCCACGCCCATCGCCAGCAGCCCGCCGACCACGGCGAAATACACCGTGTTGCCGAGCGCCTGCCAGAACAGCGGCAGCCGGAACAACTCGAGGTAGTTGTCGAGCCCTACGAAGCGCACGTTGGCCGGGTCCGCGAGCGCGTACAAATCCCAATCCGTGAACGACAGGCCAAAGGCCACCAGCACGGGCAGGAAGAAAAAGCCGCCCAGCAGCAGAAGCGCCGGGGCGAGAAACCACCAGGCTGCACGGCGCTCGGTCACGAATCCTCCCGCGCCAGCAGTGCCCGGCGCTTTTCGAGCATGCCGTCCGCCTGCTCGTCGAGCCGCTCGAGCGCTTCGTCGAGCGTCAGCTTGCCGTGGGCCACTGCCTCCGCCGCCAGCCGAATGCGCTCCGCGATGCGCTCCCACTCCGGCACCCGCGGTGCCGGCCGCACCCGCTGCAATTGCTCGTGGAAGGCCCGAGCGTAAATGTCGTCGGCGAGCTCCGGCTCCTGCCACACCGACTCGCGCGGCGGCAGATTGCCCGTCGCCCGGAAGAACCGCAGCATGGTAGCCGGCTCCGAGAGGTACTCGATCAGCTCCCAAACCTCTTCCGGATGGCGCGACGAGCGGAACTGCACCAGGCTGCAACCGCCCGCCACCGACACCCCCGGGCCGTCCGGGCCGGGCAACGGCGCCGTCATCCACCGGTCGCGGGAGCGCTCCGGCAGCCGCCGCTTGAACTCGCCGATGTTCCACGGCCCGCTCCAGTAGAAGGCGAAGTACCCGCGGTCGAACTCGTGCCAGACGTTCGAGATCGCGGTGTCCGACATCGCCGGGGCCAGGCCATCGCGGAACAGGTCGAGGTAGAACGAAAAGGCCTTCCGGAAGTCCGCCGAGCGGAAATTGCCGTAGCGCCCGCCGTCCCGCAGCATCTCCTCGGGCTGCTGCAGGGCCAGGATCATCGGCGCCTCGAACTCGTTGAGCGGCAACAGCACGCCGAACCGCTCGTCCCCAAGGTCGCCCTTGATCGCTGTCATGGCGGCGCGCCAGTCCGCCCAAGTCGTCGGCGGCGCCTGCCAACCCGCGGCGGCGAGTAGATCCTTGCGGTAGAACATGACCCGCGTGTCGACGTACCACGGTACGCCGACCTGGACGCCGTCGATGCGATTGGTCTCCCAGATCCCCGGAAAGTAATCCGCGGGGTCGATCACCCGGGAGCCGGAGATGCGCGGCCCAAGGTCGGCCAGCGCTCGCACTGCCGCGAACTCCGGGTTCCAGGTATTGCCGAGCTGGCAGAGATCGGGCAGCGCGTCCCCGGCGAAGGCGGTGAGCAGCTTCTCGTGGGCCGAGCGCCAGGGCAGTTGCTGGACTTCGACCCGAATGCCCGGATGGCGCCGATGGAACTCGTCGAGTAGCTCCGGCAGCACTTCGCCCTCGCGGCCCATGGCCCACATCTCGAGCGTGACACCGGACGAAGAGCCGCCTCCGCAGCCGACGAGATTCAAAACCAGGGCGGCGAGGGCGAAGCGGCCCGCTCTCAACGGGCCGCCTCCGACACCGTTTCCAACCAACCGCCGCGGAAGCCGGCCCGGCGCAAACCGCGCACCAGGTGCGGGTTGCGTTTCATGGTCCGCCACACGAGATCGCTGCGGTAGTTCTCGATCAGCGCCACGATCGGCCCTTGGTCGATGCCCAGGTAGTCGGTGTCGAACCAACCGAGCTCGGGGTCGATCCGTCCGTGCTGGAGCTTCACCGGCACCCGCAGCGTCGGGTTGAAGGCGTCGAAAAAGCCGTAGCGCCCGTAGAGCCGATCCCCGCCGTAGGCCTTTTGGGCCGCGATCGCGGGAATCGCAATCTCCGGTGCGAAGGCGACCGAAGACGCCGCGGCGGTCGGGACGATCGTGCCGTCGTCACAATGCTCCACCAGCCCCACGCCGCGCGCCCAGTAGGTGTGGAAGGTACGCGTGCGGCCATCGATCTCGAGCGTGCCGTCGAACGGGCCGTCCGAGGCTGAGAGCCCCCACAACTCCGCACCGTAACCGCGCCAGCCTTCCGGATTGGCGATGGCGTAGGCGCGGTGGGAGTAAGCGGCGCGCCGCGAGTTCTCGTGGTAATCGAGCCCCTTGGCGCGGGTGTAGTCGTCCTGGATGCCGCGGAAGTCCACCCACACGGCCGTGTACTGGTGGCCGAACAACGGCGGAAACGAGATGTGCTCCTGGCCGTGGAATTCGCCCCAGACGTAGTCCCGCGTCCAGGCGTCCCAGGCCTCCGGCGCGATCGGGTGGGTCGGCGAACCGAGCGCCAGGATCAGCAGGATCATGGCCTCGTTGTAGCCCCGCCAGTCCCAGCCGTGGAAACCTGCTTCCGGTGTCCAACCCATGGCCACGGCGGGCGGACGGACGACCATCCAGGGCCACTCGACGGCCCGGTAGAGCTCCTCGGCGAGGCTCCGGATCTCGCGCTCCCCGGGGTCGTCGCGGTCGAAGTAACTTTGGGAAAAGAGCACCCCCGCGATCAGCAGCGCCGTGTCGATGGACGACAACTCGACCCGCTCGAACCGGTGCCCCGAGTCCATGTGGAGGAAGTGGTAGAAGAAGCCGCGGTGACCGATCGTGCCCGCGGGCTCCGGCCCCCGCGGGGCCGCGGCGAGAAACCGCAGGGTGCCGAGCGTGCGTTCCCGCGCCGCCTCCCGGCTCACCCAGCCGCGTTCGGCGCCGATGCCGTAGGCGGTCAAGCCGAAACCCACGGCGGCCACGCTCGAAAACGAAGGCGTCGGCCAGCGGTCCGGCACCAGGCCGGTTTCGGGGTGAGCCAAGTCCCAGAAATAGTGGAAGGTGCGTTCTTCGAGGTCGGCCACCAGGGCCGGGACGGGCCGCTCGGAAGAGGGAACGCCCCCGGCGGGTGACACCAGGGGCGCGGGCGGCCGGCAAGCGGCGAGCCCGGCGAGGAGGACGACCGCGGTCAGCCTCCGACGAAGGGTCTCGCCGTGTCTCATGACGCGCAGTCTAGAACGCCAAGGTCAAACCGGCTTGCAGGCGACGACCGGGTTCGACCAGGCAGTCCGGCTCGCCGAACTTCGGGTTGACCTCCGGCAGGGGTGGCTTGAAGCCCTGGTAGCAGCCGTAGTTCTCGAAGTCGAACACGTTGAAGGCCTCGAGGATCAGCCCGAGGTCCCCGAAGCTGCCGACGGTGAAGCTCTTTTCGAGCCGCAGGTCCACCGAGCGGTAGGCCCAGGCGTCCGGGATGATGAAGTCGTACTGCTCCGGCTGACCCTCGTTGCGGCGGAACCGGAACTCGTTCGGCCCGAAGCCCCGCGAGGCGTCGAAAATGTTGTACGGCAGGCCCGAGCCCAGGGTGATGAGCGTGCTCGCCCGCAGGCCCCAGGGCAACCCCACCATGGCGCTGTAGACGATGCGGTGGCGTTCGTCGTTGGCCGTCGGGTAGCGGGGATAGTCGGCGATGGTCGGGAAGTCCAAGCTGAACAGATCGCCGCCGTTTTGCTCTGCCTCGCCGTAGGTGTAGGCCAGCCGCATGCCCCAGGGGAACTTGCCGCCGCCGTGGAACGGCCGGTCCACCGTCAGGTAGATGCCGTCGAACCAGCTCTGCTTGTCGTCGGTCGACAACAACACGTTCGAGAAGCCGGGCGCCAGCTGCACGCAGCAGTTGCCCTCGGCGTTGCGGTTGCCGAAGATGAACGAGAAGCCGTTTTCGCTCCGGATGTTGACGTAGGTGAGGTCGATCGCCCAGTTGCCGAAGTTCTGGCGCAGGCCCAGGCTCCATTGATCGGCCACCGGCGGCCGGGTGTCGTTCTCGATCAGGAAGACTTCCGGGTTGGGCGCCAAGCCGGACGCGATCAGGCCGTCGAGGCCATTGCGGGAGAGGAACTCGGGCCGCCACCGGATGGTCGGCTGGCCATCGCGCGGGGCGCCGTCCGCCGAGAAGCGGAAGTTGCGCACGCCGTAGTTCAGGCGGTACTTCTCATCGAGGCCGTAGTTGTAGAGCACGCGGTCGTAGAACCGGCCCCAGCCGCCGAAGACGACGGTGGTGCCCTCTCCCGACACGTCGTAGCTGAAGCCCACGCGCGGCTGCCAGGCGCTGTCGAAGACCTCGCGGTCGTTGCCGTCGGTGAAGTACTTCGCCGGCAGCTTGCTGCCGAGCGCATTCCGCACGTTGGCCGGCGTCGCGTAGTCGCTGTCGAACATGTCGGTCTCGTAGTCGTACCGCAGACCGAGGGAGACCGTGAGCCGCGAGTTGACCGCCCAGTCGTCCTGGACGTAGACGCCGAACTCCGTGTTGTCCGACGACAGGTCGGGGTTGCCGACGCCGTACAAGGCCTCGATCGGCACCGTTAGGCTGTTCGAGTAGATGAACAGCGGGTTGCCGAAGAGCTCCTTCGACACGTCGTACTCGAGGAAATCGGCGTTGCCGCCGACCTTGATCGTGTGGTCGCCGTGCCAGGAGACACCGGAGAGGGTGTAGTCGTCGCGCAGGCTGGTGCGCTTCTGGGTGAAGTTCTGCTCGGTGTCACGGCCTCCGATGCGGATGATGCCTCGGAACTCCTGGCCCACGAGATCGCTGTTCTGGGGCTGGGGATTCCACTCGTACTGCTGGTAGGAGAGGGAGGCCTCGTTGATCCAGCGGTCACCCACTTTTTGATGGCGCAGCGTCGTGCCGGCGACGTCGTTCTTGACGTTCTCCGCGGACTCGAAGCTCGTGGAGCCGCCGAAACCCCGGATGTCGGTCTCGTGGCGGTAGTTGGCGCTCCAGTCGAAGAGATCCCCGTTGGCCGACTGGTAGGACAACTTGGCGAAGCCGAGGTCCGAGCGGAACGGGCTCTGGAAGTTGCCCTCGTAACGGCCGAACTGGTTGGCGAAGTTGGGGTTGCCGAGGCTCACGCGATTGGCGCGGTCCTGGTCGTTGCCCTCGTAGGAGACGAAGTAGTGCAGCCGGTCGGTCAGGATCGGCCCGCCGAGCGAGAAGCCGGTCTGAAGCCGCTCGTATTCGGGCTTTTTGGCCGTGGGCGACGCGAAGTCGTCCTTGGCGACGAGGTCCTTGTCCTGGTAGTAGACGAAGAGGTCGCCGGCCAGGTCGTTGCCGCCGGAGCGCGTCACCGCCGTGATGATGGCGCTCGTGGCCTTCTGGTACTGGGCGCCGTAGTTCTGGGTGATCACCCGGAACTCCTGGACGGCGTTCTGGGGGAACGGGTTGCCGCGCGAGGCGTCCTGGCCGACGACACCGCCTTCGAGCACGTCGTTCTTCTGGCTCACGCCGTCGATGAACACGTTGGTGTCGCGGGCTTCGAGGGCGCCGGAGGTGATCTCCTTGCGGAACTCGTTGTCCGACACCCGCACGCCCGGGGCCAGCGCGGCGAAGTTCAGGAAGTTGCGGTTGTTTTGGGGCAGGTGCTGCAACTCCTCGCGGGTGACGTTGGTCGCCACCTCGGAGGTCTTGGTTTCGATCAGCTCGGTGCCCACGACCGTGATGCCTTCCGTGATCACCGTCGACGGTGTCAGCTTGAAGGTCAGGTCGAGCGTTTGGCCGACCAGCACCGTCACCGTCTGGACTCGCGGCTCGTGGCCCGGGGAGGTGATGACCACCTGGTAGTTCCCGGGGACGAGCCCCGGCAGCACGAACGAGCCGTCGTCGCGCGAGACGACGGTGCGCTTGAAACCGCTTTCATTGCCGGTCGCGGTGATCTGGGCGCCGGCCACGGCTTGACCGTTTTCGTCGGTCAACTGGCCGGCCACGGTGGCCGTCGTGGTTTGGGCACCGAGGCTTCCGGCCGTCGCGAACAGGGCGACGAGCAGCCACGGCAGCGCTCGGCCGAGCACGGAGCCCGGACCACGCTTTTTGCGAAGGTCGATGTTCATGGTTGGCGTGACCCTCCTTGGATCGGGAAAAAAGCAGGAACGGGAGTCGGGCGCGCGGGTTTGGCGCCGCAGGATTCGCGCACGACTACAGAGGCAGGGAAGCGTTCGCGCTCGCCGAGGGCGGTGGTCTCGCCCCGCAGGGCCGCGAGCAGGCGATCGAAGGCGCGCCGGCCGAGCTCGTCGATCGCCACATGGACGGTGGTCAGGGCCGGCAGCACGTAACGGGCGACGGGAATGTCGTCGAAGCCGGCGAGGGCGATGTCCTCGGGCACCCGGACGCCGCCCTCGCGCAGCGCGCACAACACGCCGATGGCCATGGCGTCGTTGGCGGCGAAGACCGCCGTGGGCCGTTCGGCGGCGGCGAGCAGGCGACGGCCGGCGGCGTAGCCGGCGTCCTCGCTGAAGTCTCCGGGCAGTAGCCGCGGTTCGAGACCGGCCTCCGCGAGTCCGGCGAGGTGACCGCGATGGCGTTCGCGGGCGTCGCTGTTTTTCTCCGGCCCGCCGACGAAGACGAGGTGGCGATGGCCGAGCCCGACGAGGTGGCGGGTCACCGCCAGGGCGCCGCCTTCGTTGTCGATCGAGATGCCGCCCCAGGGCGCCTCTTCGCCGCCGTTCAGCAGCAGCACCGGAATCTCCGGCGGTAGGCGGTCCGCCAGCTGGTCGACTTCGAGATCCGGCAACATGGCGATCAAACCGTCCACCCGGCCATGGATGGCCCGCAGCACCGCCTCGACCTCGGCCGGATCGCTGTGGGACCCGGACAGCAGCAGGTGGTAGCCGCTGCCCCGGGCCGCGCGGTCGAGTCCGCGGATGACCTCGGAGAAGAACTCGCCGTGCAGATCCGGCAACACGACGCCGATAGCGTGGGTTTGGCGGATCGACAAACTGCGCGCCACGCCCGAGGGCACGTAGCGCAGATCGGTGATGGCGGCCATCACCTGAGCTCGTGTCTCCTCGCGCACGGGGTCGCGGCGATTGACCACTCGCGAGACCGTGGCGACGGAGACGCCGGCTCGGCGAGCTACTTCCTTGATCGTGACGGGCATGTCACCATCCTGTCGATGTAAGCGGTTACACTGTAACCGTGGTACCCTGCCGCGTCAAGTCCCGGTAAGCGTCTAGAGTGACCTGCGGGGACGATGAAGATCATTCAAACCCCGCAAATCTCAGAGAGGTTGGGCCGCGCGCGGGGAGCTTTGGTGGATAGCCATGACAGAGAAGCGCCGCTTCAGGATCGAATCGCCCGATGGCACCGTTGAAGAAGCATCGATTGCCCCATTTTCCTTCGATGAGCGGGTGATCCTGGACGACTTCATGACTTTCTCTGCGGAACTCCTAGTCAATCCTCTTGCCAAAAGCTCTATTCGTGCGTCGCTGTCTCTGGCCTGGACCTTAGAAAACGGACTCAAGGTTCAGACTGAGCGTCCGCCAGACGACCAGGTTGATGCGCTACTGATGAAGCTTCGCCCCTTTATCCTCCAAGACGAGCCGACTTTTCTGCCAAAGGTTTTGAACATAGTCAAGAAGGCCAGCGGTCGACGCGGGCCCGTCCACAAAGTAGTCGAGAGTATTAATCGCGCGTTCTCCTGCGAAGAAATGCGCTCGTCGGTGCTTTGCATTGGCAGCTACACGGTGAACCCCGAGCTGGCGATGGTAGTCAACTCTGAGGAAGCGTTCTCGACTTGGCTCAACGGATATCGTTTTCATCGCGACCGAGACAAGCGGAAGACCTTCGAGTCATTGCATTCGATGATACCTCAGGAATCGTCAGTGGTCATCTTTATGATGATGCTTCAGGAGAAACTGAAAGCGATCATTGAAGCCCGAACCCTCCTGGAGCTTGTTAACGGCGAACTCACGCAAGCTTCTTTCAACCTTCGCGCCAGACCGCCCGAGCTCTGGCGTGGGTTAGTTCTTCCGTGCGTTGATCACATTCAGGTCGTATCGGTGTCAATGCCTGTAGAAACCATTCCAGATCATACATGCTTTGACTGCACAAGAGTTCACGTCGGGGACTTCCTTGCCTTGGCAGAGCTGCTTGCATTCTTTTGGATGCATGATGAAATGCCGCTAGTTGTCGGAGCTCAAAGTTGGGCCTTGCGACTAGCAAAGGGTTCCCTAGGTGTTGAAGACGATCATGTTGAGGTCCTAGCTATTTTCAAGGTTATCGGCACGGCGCTTCTTTCCAAGGACCCACAGAGGGAAAAGCTCCGCAACCCCGAGCAGTCGCTCTTGTCCACGATGCGATCTGGGGAGATCGCGGACGAAAGCAACCTAAAGATCCAGCGGCGGATAGAGACTGAAGACGAGTGGACACAATTCCGCGACTCGGGTTCGCGCGAAATTGACCTTCGCCGGGCACCGAGGATCGCTTGGGGCCCGGCTCTTTGGCCACTTAGCAAGGAGTCGTTCCTCGCTTTGAAGAAGTGTTCCGAAGAAGGGCGCATGCCGTCCTTTGAGGAAGTAGAGGGGAGCACGATTGCGCTTACCTACGAGATTCCGGAGCGGTTTCGCGCGCTAGCCAGCCTCTTGCGAGG
>JANRLG010000081.1:0-2412 GCA_033762835.1 Thermoanaerobaculia bacterium | reverse complement strand
AATGGCGGGTACAGGTCCGCCGCACAGGCTATCCGCCGCTGACGGGGACCTTCGCGACCAAGGAGGAGGCCCGCCGCTGGGCGACGGCGCGGGAAGGCGAGTTCGACGCCGGCCAGCCGATCCAAGAAGCGCCGAAGCGATCGGTGGCCGAAGCGCTCGACGCCTACAAAGACTCGGTCGAGTATCGGAACCTCCGCGCGACCACCCAGCGGCGCCGGGAGTTCGAGCTGCGCTGGTGGCGGGACCGGATCGGGGATCTCAAGCTCTCGACGCTGACCGCGGCCGTGATCGGCCAACAGCGGGACGCCCTTCTCAAGGGCCAAACGCCCACCGGTCGCAAGGCGTCGCCCGCTTCCACCAATCGCTACCTGGCGGGCTTGTCGGCCGTGATTCAGTTCGCGGTCGAAGAGCTGGGCTGGCTCGAGAACAACCCGGTTCGCCGCGTGCGCAAGCCGGCGGAGCCACCAGGCCGAGACCGCTTCCTCACGGATGACGAGTTCTGGCGCCTGCTCGCCGCCTGTGAGCAGAGCCCGAACCCGCGGTTGAAGCCGCTGGTGCTCGCGGCCCTGTCCTCGGGTGCCCGGCTTGGCGAGCTGCTGGGACTCCCCTGGTCGGCGGTCGATCTCGAACGCGGCACGGCGGCGATTCCGCGCACCAAGAACAACAGTCCGAAGACCTTGTTCTTCTCCGGGATGGCGCTCGACGAGCTGCGGCGCTGGCGCGAGGAGCAAACGGCGGCAAAGATCGTCTTCGCCCCGAAGCCCGGCGAGTGGCACCGGCCGCGGGCGTACTTCGAGAACGCGCTTTCGGCGGCGGGTATCGAGGACTTCCGCTTTCACGACCTCCGCCACACCGCCGCCACCTGGCTTGCCATGCTCGGCGCGTCCGGCCCGGAGCTGGCCGCGTTCCTCGGTCACAAGACCCTCGCGATGGTCGCGCGCTACACCCACCTCGCGCGCTCCTACCGCTCGGCCGTGGCGCCGCGCCTGGTGAGCCGGCTTCTAGGGTCTGGCCTGCTGGCGGAACCAGGCGTCGAAGGTCTCCCGAGCCACGTACAGCCGGCGGCCTTTCTGGGTTACGGCAGCGGCCAAGCCGTTGCTGGCCCGGTGGTGCAGCCAGCCGCGGAGCGTCGCGACGGGAATCCCGTACTCGCGAGCGATGGCCTCAGGACTGGCCCAGCTGGTGGGCCGCTCGTGGGCGACGAGCGCGCGCTCGAGCCGATCGAGGCGGAGCTCGAGAGCGCGAAGCCACTCGAGGAGATCGGAACCGAAGGACAAAGGGAACTTCTCGTTCACGGCGAAACCCATAACAGGGCTTCGGAAGAGCCGCAAATCCACGATGTCAGCGCGGCGCACGGTGGGCCACAGCCCGACCCGGCGGGAGATCGGCCCGCCATCCTGCGCTTCGACCCGAACCGGAAACCACGAGGCCGAGGCCAACGCTAGGAAGGAGGAGAAGCCGCCGGGGGACGGCGGATAAGACTGAAGCCGAGGGGAGACCCTCACGAACCAAGAAGCGGCCCGACGACGCGCGCGAACACGCCGCCGAGCCTAGCCACCCATGGAGCCATAGACACCATGAGCGACCGCACCGATTCTAGTGACTTCCAAGAGCGCGACCACTTCCTGCGCCGGACCTTCGCTTGGCGCTTCCGCGACCCAGAGGACTTGGCCGCTGTCGTCCGGTTGGGCGAGATCCTTCAGGCGTGGATCTACGAATTGAACCAGTTCGGCCCCGACGACGATTGCGACCTGATGGACGAAGAGTTCCGGGCCGCAGGGCAAGACCTTCTCCTGATCGCCGCCTACTTGCGCAGCAAGGCCGAAGAGCGCTTCGACTGCGGATTCGACGAGGAGACCGCCCGGCGCTGTGAGCGGGCCGAGCGCTGGGCCGAGCAGGCCGAGGCGTTGGGCAAGCTGATCCTCGAAGATGTCGATCGAGACGCCACCTAGAAACCCTCCTGGGGCGGGCCATCGGTCCGCCCCCTGTTCTTCCCCCCTCGCCGTCCGCCGCCGCGGGCTACCCTCTCCCCTGGCAAACCACCGCGCGAACTCTCGGGGTCGACCTACGGCCGCCGGCCCTGGTGATAGCAGGGCGGGAGAAGGCCGGTGAGAAAACCGGCCTTACTGCGTGGCCTGCAACCAGGCTCCTTTCTTTAGGGACTCGACCAACGGCTGATGTCGCCGCTCTCGAAGCCGTCGGCGAAGATCTGTCCGACCACCTCGGCGCGGGGTATCCGCCACAGCTCGAAGCCGGCCACTCCGTTGTTGGCGCCGAAGTAGATCCACTCTCCCGACCTGAAGAAGCCGTGGGGGCTCGACGAACCTGGGCCGGCGTTGAGGTCCACCACCCTCCGGGTACCCGCGCCGGTTCCGTCGCTGATCCAGAGCTCGCGCCCGCCGAGGCCATCGG
>JANRLG010000080.1:0-26335 GCA_033762835.1 Thermoanaerobaculia bacterium | reverse complement strand
GTTGGGAATCTCCACCACCGCCATGGACCCGAAACACCCGCGCTTCTCCACCTCCGAGGTCTTGTTGACGGCGGCCTTGGACCACGCTCGCGAGGCCTTGGGCTGCGAGAGCCAACTGGTCAAACTCTCCGACTTGAGCTTCCGCGCCTGTGAGGGGTTCTACTCGAAGAGCGCCCACGCCTGCACCTGGCCGTGTTCGATCACCCAGATGGACCCGGGCGACCAACTCGACCGCGTCTACGAGGGCCTCATCCACTGGGCCGACGTGGTGCTGGTGGCGACGCCCATCCGCTGGGGCGGCGCCAGCTCGCTCTACTACAAGATGGCCGAGCGGCTGAACTGCGTACAGAACCAGGTGACGATCAAGAACCGGGTGATGATCCGCAACAAAACCGCCGGCTTCGTCATCACCGGCGGCCAGGACAACGTCCAAGCCGTCGCCGGCCAGATGCTGGGCTTCTTCGCCGAGCTCGGTTTCGTCTTCCCGCCCTTTCCCTACATCGCCCACTCTCGCGGCTGGTCCGCCGAAGACATGGAGCGCAACATCCAAGTCGTGGCCGAGAGCGAGGAGCTCCGTGCCGGCGCCCGCGAGCTCGCCGAACGCGCCGTGCAGCTCGTGGGGCAGTTGCTGGCGACGGATTCCTGCCCGGTCAAGGTGGCGGGCGGCGGGCGGAAGGCGAGCCGGCTGCGGGAAGCCAGCGAGAAGTGACGAGCTTCGCCTCGCTTGCTGTCGAGGCTCCATCACGCCCAGCGTCTTGTCATCTTGACATCTCTCTTTTCTCTCGCAATACTGCGAATGGCGCAAGCTATTAAGCGCCGTGAAAAGGAGAATGTCGAATGAAGTCATCCTGTCGAACGTACCTCGTCGGCCTCACCCTCTTGCCTCTCGCCCTTCCAGGCCTCGCATCCCCCCTGCAGGAGACCTCCGTTGCTTGCTCGAAGAGCGCAGCTTCGGGCACCGCGTCTGTGCTCGTCCCCGTTGAGGGTGCGACCCCCGGCGCAGCCGTCACGATCTCGGTCGTGCTCAAAGTCGCTGATTCGGAGGTTTCTCGGGAGACCTACCAAGTCTTGATTCCCGACCGCGGTCCCGCGATCCTGGCCGCGTGGCTCGGGGGCCTTGCCAATAGCGAAGACGACGACTCCGCAGAAGCAGGGATTCGTCACTCCGCCAAGGTAGAAATTCTGGTCGACGGTGTGAAGACGGCGGAGTTCTCCGCCAACGACCTTCTGGAGAAGAACCAGGCTTTGCTGTCTGAGGGCCTGGAACCGGCCTCGCTCGGTCTGTTGCCCATCGCTCAAGACGATCGAGTCGCCGCGGCCGCCGCGACAGCTTTCGTCTGTCCCAACTCCGAGCCCTTCTGCCGAGACCAGTTCGACTACTGCTACGAATATCTCTGTGAGTACGGGTCCCGGGGCCAAGCTTGTGTCGATAGCTGCATTGCGGAGAACGAGCAATGCTTGTACGGCGACAAGTCGACCTTCACGACTCAAACTCTCCAAGCTGCGCAACCCGCGCCGAGTCAGTGCGCCTTCTACCCTTGGACGCAACTGCTGAACCCTAAGATCTGGACTGCGGTTCAGGCGCGCTATCTCAATCAGCGCTACGAGAGTGTCTACTGCCAGCCGACCGACCAGACCTTCGTGAATCTAGTGGCCCAGTGGACAACGACACCCTACTGCTACACCAAGACGCAGACGAGTTGCAGCGGCAATGCCGTGTACCTTGGAAGCGACTGCCGCTGGTAGCTGGCTGAACGAGTGTTCTCAAAAAGAAAGGGGGGCGCCCCGGCGCCCCCCTTCTCGTTCGATCGGCTAACGCCGAAACCGAATCAGAAGCCCACGCGGAGGCCGAGCTTGGCCTGCCAACGGGAGCGCACGTCGTCGGTGTCGAAGCGCTGGATGATTCTGCCGGTGGTGGGATTGACGTTCAGCGTGTAACGCAGACGTCCGGTGGCCGCATCGACCCCCGAGTAGTTGACCGGCGAGACCTCACCGAAGCGGGTGTAGCGGAACACACCCTTGTCGCTGTCGATCAGGTTGAGCACGTTCAGCACGTCGATCGTGAGCTGGGTGTTGACCTTGGAGATCGGCAGGTCGAGGGCCCAGCGCAAGTCGAGCTGGGTGGTCCAGGGGCTGCGGCCCTTGTTGCGACCAGCGATCTGGCCACGGGCGCCCGACAGGCTGTCATCGGCGCTGATGTAGGCGTTCAGGAGGTTCCAAGCGCCCGTCTGGTCAGCCAGGGCGACGCCCGCGCTGTTGACGAAGAGCACCTCGCTCTGGCTGCCCGGCACGTAGAGCAGGTCGTTGCCGCGCACGCCGTCACCGTTGACGTCGAGACCACCGCTGCCGAAGGTCGTCGAGTAGGGACGGCCGGACTGGCGGTTGAAGTAGAGCGACAACGTCGAGCCCACCGGCCCGAGGTCGAAGTCGTAGGACAGCGTCGAGGTCAAGCGGTGCTCGACCAGGTAGGTGGCATCCTGGAGGCCCGGGTTCTGCGGGTCGGCCACGGAGGTGTTCAGGAAGTTCGACGAGGCTTGGCTGGAGGTACCGGGGTAAACCTCGGTGGCGTCCTGCCAGAGATAACCGGCGCTGAACTGGAAACCGGCCCAGTCCCGATTGCGCACCTGCAGGCCGATGGTGGTCGACTCGCCGTCCTCGCTGTTGGTCAGGAAGTAGACGCCGGTGAAGTTCCGCGAGATCAGGCTGTACTCGGGACGGCCGCCGACGACGGTCCGACCGGTCGCCCGCAGGTTCAGGTCCTTGTACTGGATGTCGTTCTGGACGTCGGTATAGGTGACCTCGGCGGTCGCGAACAAGCCCCAGGGCAACTCGTAGTCGTAGGCCAGGTTGGCCCGGAGCACGGTGGGCATCTCGAAGTCCGGATCGGTCAAGGCCACTTCGTTGGTGACGTTGCCGCCGACCGTCTTCGGCTGGGCGTTCGGGTCCGAAACGAAGTTGATGCGGTTGGTGCCGGTGATTGGCGGCGTGAGGATCGAGCGCAGGCGGCGGAATTCGACGCCGGTGTTGCCGTACTGGTTCGAGATCCACACGTAAGGCGTGCGGCCCGAGAAGATGCCGATGCCACCGCGGATCTGCTGCTTGCCTTCGGAGGTCGGGTCCCAGTTGAAGCCGAGACGGGGGGACAGGATCAGGTTCGAGTCCGGCACCTGGTCGGTGCGCTGACCGTAGAGCTGCTCGACCTGCGGGTTGAAGGACGGCGTGTCCGGCAGCTTCAGGTAGTCGGCGCGCAGGCCGTAGCTGACCGTCAGGTTGTCACGCACGGCCCACTGGTCACCGGCGTAGAGGCCGTACTGCTCGGCATCGAACTCGGCAGACTGGAGCGGGTCGTTGGTGAGCGAGAAGCTGTGCTCGTACTGATCCGCCCAGCCGCGCTCGAAGTCGTCCAAGCTGCGGAAGTTGTAGAAGCCGAAGGAGTCGCGGATGAACAGGTTGCGGAAGCTGAACAGCTCGTTGTGGGTGCCGATCGTGAAGGTGTGGTTGTTGCGCACCCAGGTCAGATCGTTGTTGATCTCGAGGATGTCCTGGTCGAGCTCGTTGGCGGTCGAGAAGCGCTCGCGACCGGCTTCGAGCGAAACACCGCCCGGGAGGTCGACCTGCACGGTCGGGAAGGCGGTCGAGCCGTCACGGATGGTCTCGACCGTGGTGAAGCCGATGCGGGCCTCGTTGTAGAACGCACCGCCCAGCACCGAGTTCAACTGCGCCACGGTGGCATTGGTCTTGGGGCGGATGTTGTAGGGCCGATCGGAGGTCAGAAAGAGCGTCGAGGAGCCGTTCCAGATGTCGTTCTCGGCGTCCACCAGGTTGTGGCGGACGGTCAGCTGGGAACCCGAGCCGACGTTGAAGTCGAAGCGCACGAAGTAGTTGTCGTTGTCCGTGGCGCGCGTGAACTCGTCGATCGAGCCGGCGTCGTAACCGTACTTGGTGCGCAGGATGTCGACGAAACGCTGGGCCTCGGCCTGACGGCCGATCGAGGCGGCCGAGAAGCCCGAGGGCGTCTCGCGGCGCTGGAGCTCACCGGCGACGAAGAAGAATGCCTTGTCGGCGACGATCGGGCCGCCCAAGGAAAGGCCGTATTGGTCTTCGCTGAAGGCCCGGAAGGGGCGGTCGGCCGGGCCGTCACCCACGAGGTCGTTGTCGCGGGTGTTGAAGAACACCGAGCCGTGCCACTCGTTCGAACCGCTCTTGGTGACGGCGTTGATACCGCCGCCGGAGAAGCCGCCCTGGCGCACATCGTAGGGGGTCACGAGCAGCTGGACTTCCTGAATGGCCTCGAGGCTGATCGGCTGGGCCTCGGCCTGGCCGTTCGGGGAACCCGTGGGCGACAAACCGAACAGATCGTTGTTGACCGCGCCGTCAACCTGGATGGTGTTGTAACGGTTGTTGCGGCCGGCCACGGAGATGGTGCCCGCGTCGCTGCCCTCGACACCGCCGGAGAGGTTGAAGTAAAGGGAGGTCTTGGCCATGTCCTCGAGCGAACGATCGAGGGTCGGCACCTTTTGGATCTGCGCCAGCGTCACGTTCGACGCCGTGCCCGCCTGGGTGGTGTCGACCAGCGGCGCCTCGGCGGTCACCGTGATCGCCTCTTCGATCGCGGCGATCTCGAGGGCGAAGTCGGTGGCGACGGACTCACCGAGAGCGACGTTGACGCCCGTGGCCTCGGCGGTACGGAAGCCGTCCATGGTGACCGCGATCGTGTACGGACCACCGATACGCACGTTGATGATGGTGAAACGACCGTCACCCCGGGTGGTGGTGGTGTAGACGGTGCCCGTCGGCAGGTGGGTGGCGGTAACGGACGCACCCGGCAAAGCGACGTTTTCGTCCTTGGCGAGGACCGTACCGGTCAGGGTGCCGGTCGTGACGCTCTGGGCAAAGGCGCCGGGCGCCAGTCCCACGGTCGCGACGGCGAGGAGCAGCAGGCTCCCGAGAATCCGCGCGGCTTTCTTCATCTTGATCTCCCAGTTCACGGGGTTGGTTCTATCGCTACAGCTCGAAGTGTCTGCGACGGAGCAGCGTCAACGGCTGGCTCCCAGGCTCGAACGCAGGGAAACGCTCGTGTCGGAGCGCACGCGATCTTCTCCGTCGAATGTGAGGACGATGTGACAGCAGGGTCACGGCCCGGGTCCACCGGAACATGCCCCGCGTAAGCTATCAGCTTGACACACGAGTTGTCACACGGTGGAAGTCCGCCGCCGGCCACCCTCGGGAGGGTGACCGACTTCGCTGGGTAGTTGCGTTGGCGGAAAGTCTAGGGGAAGAAGAGGACGCGCGACCGGCCGGAGCCGGCACGCCAAACAGAGGAAGTGGGCGCCACCGATGAGCAGGTGAGCGCCGGGGAGGAAGCAGCGGGGAGACAGCCTTGTTGACTCATCTCGGCTCGGGGAGCAACTACCCAGCGAATTATTGACATACTCGCATCTCTTCCAGGGGATTGCAAGGGGTCAAGGTAACACCCAGCCACAGTTCCCCGTTTCCCGCAGTGTCACGCGCCCGCCCGCGGGAGCTTCGCCCTGCGCTGCCGACCAGCCCGCCAAGAAGTCGCAGGTACAACGGGCGCCCGAGGCGACGAGCTGATCCTTCTGGGCGTCCGTCAAGTCGAAGTCGAGGGTCGACACCCCAAGATCGTCGAGCACGGCGGTGCGCGTGAGGTTCGGTAGGTCGGTCTCGAGGCCGTCTACCTGGGCCGACAGGATCGTGGCGAAAAGCGCCTTGGCGTACTCGGGCAGGTCGCCCACGGCCCGCCGCGTCGGCGGCAGACTGGTCGGCAGGAGCACGAAACCGAGCGAGTTCGGGTTGAGCCCGGCAGCGGTGTCGAAGGCCTCGAGCGGGTAGTTGTCCACCACCCCGCCGTCGACCAGGGTGTCGCCCCGGCGGTCGATGGCGGCGAAGAAGAGCGGAAAAGAGCCGGAGGTGCGCGCGGCCAGGGCCGCTTCTTCGTCCGGCGTAGTGGCGAAGGAGAACTCGAGGCCCTTGCCGGTGTTCAGGTCGGTGGCGAACATGTGGAGATCGAGGAAGCCCTTGGCCTGGAGGTCCCGGAAGGTCGAGAAGCGGTTGCCGGTTTTTTGGCCGACGAGACAACGCATGAGCTCCAGGTAGTTGTCGCCGCGGTACCAACCGAAGCGCCGGAACACCCGGAAGAGGCCCGTGGCGCCGCCGTCTTCGAACTCTTGAAAGGGCAAGTGGAAGAGCAGATCGTGGATTTCCTGAGGGGTGTACTTGAGGGCCACCAACAGGGCCGTGATCGACCCCGCGGAGGTTCCCGCCACCCGCTCCACCTGGGGCAGGATGCCGCGTTCGTCGAGCACGGCCAGAGCGCCCGCGTACGCGAGGCCCTTCACTCCCCCACCTTCGAAGACCAGATTGGTGAACGGGTAGCCACCCGCGGGCCCGCAAGCCGGTGCGACCGCCGGGGCCGGGCGGGGTGTCGTCACCAAGGGACAAGCGATGCGCGTCGAGCGACAGCCGGTGAGAGTGAGCAACGTCAGCGCGACAAGGATCCCGGCAGCGCGGAACTTCATGGCGACCTCCGTGGGGTAACGGCGTAAGTCTAGGACCTCAAAGCACCAGCGGGACCACCAACGCACACCACAGCGCGGCCAGGAGCGCCGCCTGGAGATCGAGCACGAACCCCGTGCGGGCCATACGCGGGATCGTCACGTAGCCGCTGCCGAAGACGATGGCGTTGGGCGGCGTGCCGGCCGGCAGGGCGAAATCACACGAGGCGGCGATGGTGACGGCGAACAGCACGGTGTGAAGCTGGTCGGGAGACACGGCGTCTTTGAGCACCACCAGCAGCACGGCCACGGTGGCGGTGTTCGAAGCCACCGCCGACAAACCCACGGCCGCCAGGCTCGCGAGCAGGACCTGGGTGAACCCCGGGAAGCTGCGTAATCCACCCAAGGCACCGCTCAGCCACGCCGACAGGCCACTGGCCTGCACCGCTGCGGCGAGCGCAAAGCCGCCGCCGAGCAGCAACAACGTCTCCCAAGGCACGGTCGTGAGCGAGCGCGGCGCCAACACGGCCCGGCCACGACAACGCAGTGCCAACAGCACGAAGGCCGCGAGCATCGCCACGCCGCCTTCGACGTGGGCGCTGGTCAACGGGAAGGCGGTCACCCAAGGCTTGAGCGCGCTGGTCAGGAATCGCCCGCCGATCCAGCCCGCCGCGGCCAGGCCAAAGACGCAGAGGATCAGCTTCTCGGCCGGTTGCACGGGTCCGAGTTCGGCGAGCTCGCGCGCCACGACGTCGCTCGCCGAGGCGTCGGCCGGCGCATCCTCCCGGCCCATCCGCCACAGCGCCCACCACGCGAGCGGCAGAAACAGCAGCACGAAGGGCAGCCCCACGGCCAGGAACTGGAGGAAGGAGACCTCGGTGCCCATGCGCTCGAGGAAGCCCGCGAACTGGGCATTCGGCGCCGTGCCGATCTTGGTGCCGATGCCGCCGATGTTGGCACCGTAGGCGATCGACAACATGATCGCCATGCCGAAGGACGCCAGCCGCCGCCCGCCCTGGTGGGCCTCGAGCTGGGCGATCAGGGCGATGCCGATGGGCACCATCATGGTCGCCGTGGCAGTGTTCGAGATCCAAAGGGAAATGAACGCCGTGGCGCACAGCGACCCGGCCAGCAGCCGCTTCGGCTCACTGCCGATGACCTTCATGATCGACAGGGCGATACGCCGGTGCAGGTTCCACTGCTGCATGGCTGCCGCGATAGCCATGCCCCCGGCGAAAAGGAAAATGTACGGGTCGAGATAAGCGCTCGCCAGGGCCTTGCCGCTCGTACCGACGCCGTCCCCGAAGACGCCGAAGAGCGGGAACACGACGAACGGCAGGCAGGCCGTCCAGTAGATCGGAATCGCCTCGGTCAGCCACCAGATCGCCATGAGGGCCGCTCCCGCCGCGGCATAGGCGGGGCGCGAACCGTAGGCGGGATCGTGGTGCAAGGGCCCGTCGAGCCCACCCAAGAGCGCAAAGGCCGCGAGGCCTGCTACCAGGCCGAGGCCACGAGAAAGAGTCAGGCGCGGCAAGCTTCGGGAGGTTACCACGCGCCCCGCGGTAGACTCGCCGCTCGAAACGACGCCCCTTCCGCCGGAGGTTCCCATGCGGCACGTGCTCCCGACCCTCGCCCTGGCTCTCGCCGCCCTGCCCCTGGCTGCCGCCGAGCCGGTGCCCCGCACGCTCGTCCACGCCGGCCGGCTGATCGACGGCGTCGGTTAGCTGGCGCGGCAAAACGTCACGGTGGTGGTCGCTGGCGAGCGGATCGTGGCGGTGGAAGCCGGCTTCTCCGCGCCCCGCCCGGGAGACCAGGTCGTCGATCTGCGCAACCACACCCTGATGCCGGGGCTGATCGACCTCCACACCCACCTCGGAGGCGAGCCCGGGCCCCAGGCCTACGTCGAGCCCTTCACCCTGCAATCCGCCGACTTCGCCCTGCGCGCCGCCCGCGACGCCAAGACGACGCTTCACGCCGGTTTCACCACGGTGCGCAACCTCGGGGACGGCGACAACGTCACGGTGGCGCTCCGCGAGGCGATTCGCAAGGGCTGGGTCGAAGGCCCACGAATTTTCACCGCCGGCAAAGCGATCGGTACCACGGGCGGCCACGCCGACCCGACCAACGGCTGGACGGCCGACCTTCAAGGTGACCCGGGGCCGAAGGACGGTGTCGTCAACGGCGTCGACGACGCCCGGAAGGCCGTCCGCCAGCGTTACAAAGAAGGCGCCGACCTGATCAAGATCACGGCCACGGGCGGCGTATTGTCGGTCGCCAAGAGCGGCATGGCCCCGCAATTCACCGAAGACGAGGTCGCCGCCGTGGTGGCCATCGCCAAGGACTACGGCTTCACGGTCGCCGCTCACGCCCACGGCGCCGAGGGCATGAAGCGCGCCATTCGAGCCGGGGTCGACACGATCGAACACGGCACGCTGGCCGACGACGAAACCCTGCGTCTGATGCTCGAACACGGCACGGTACTGGTCCCCACCTTGTCTGCCGGCCGCTACGTGGCCGACAAAGCCGCAGTGCCCGGGTTCTACCCACCGGTGGTCGCGGCCAAAGCCGCCGCGATCGGCCCGCAGATGGCCGGCATGTTCCGCCGCGCCCTCGCCGCCGGCGTCCCGATCGCCTTCGGCACCGACGCCGGCGTCTTCCCCCACGGTGAGAACGCCAAGGAGTTCGGCTACCTGGTCGAGGCCGGCATGAGCCCGATGGCGGCCATCCGCGCCGCCACCTCGGTGGCCGCCAAAGTCCTCCGCCAAGACGACCTCGGAGCCGTCGCTCCCGGCAAACTCGCCGACCTGGTCGCCGTCCCTGGCGATCCGCTCGCCGACATCGGTGTCATGACCCGGGTGGATTTCGTGATGAAAGGCGGAGCAGTGGTGCGGAGCCCCCGGTGATCGGTCGCAGCTTCCTCGCCGGCTTCCTGCTTTCAGCCGCCGTCGCCCACGCCGCCGGCCGCCTCGCGCCCGTCAACGACTGGGTCTACGTGCTCCAGCCGGGCACCGCGGGAGCTGATCCGGCGGCCCTCGCGGCGACGGACTTCGACCTCGTGGTGATGGACCCGTCGGCCGACGGCAGCACGCCGGGAGAGTTCCCGGCGGCCACGATCGGGGCGTTGCGGTCCTCGGGCAAGATCGTGCTGGCGTACTTGTCGATCGGCGAGGCGGAGAGCTACCGGAGTTACTTCGACCCCACTTGGATCGATCAGCCGGGATCGGACCCCGACGCCCCGGCGTGGCTCGGGCCGTTCAACCCACTTTTTCCCGACAACTACAAGGTTCGTTACTGGTTGCCGGAGTGGCAGGCGCTGCTTTTCGGTTCCCCGGCAGCGGCCCTCGACCGCATCCTGGCCCAGGGCTTCGACGGCATCTACTTGGACATCGTCGACGCCTTTGACTTTTGGTCGGACGAACTTCCGGAGCGCACCCGCGCCCAGGCGCGGGCGGACATGGTGGCCTTGATCGCGGCGCTCGCCCACCACGGGCGCACCGTGCGTGGCCCCGAGGCGCCGCGGTTCCTGGTCTTCCCACAAAACGGCGACACCATCGTGACCGATGACGCCGGCCAACTCGACGGCCTCGGCGCTTGTTACCTGACGACCATCGACGGCATCGGCGTCGAGGATGTCTTCTACAACGAGCTGACCCTCCAGCCGGCCGCCGAGATCACTTTCCGCACCGGCATCCTCGCCCACTACACGGCCGCTGGTCGAACGGTGTTGTCGGTCGACTACGTGTGGAACTCCGCGAGCCCCGGCGTTCCGGCCAACGCCGGCCGTTACGGCGACTTCGTGGCCCGCGCCACGGCGGCGGGCTTCGTGCCCTACGCCGCCCAGTCCGACCGCGACCTCGACGAGATCTTGCCGGTCACGGTCGGCGGCGGCATCACCGTACCCCAACCCCGACCGGACATCGTCCTGTTTTCCGACGACTTCGAGGCCGGAAACGCTGCCCTGTGGTCCACCACCGTGGGAACCGCCGCCGCCACGGAGCACCGTCGCCGCGAGCTCGCCCTCGATTGCCAAGCTTTCCGCCGCCCTCGCCCCTAACCTCGTTCTGGGAGATCCCATGCGCCGCCGAGTCTTGTCCTTCATCGCCACCCTTCTGGTTCTCCCGGTCTTCGCTCACGAGCCGACACCCGTCGAGCCGGTCGACTGGGCGATGGTCGGACGCATCCGGGACGAGGGCTTTCGCCGCTCCCAGGTGATGGACGTCGCCAAGCACCTGACCGAGGAGATCGGGCCGCGGCTCACCGGCTCGCCCGCCATGGCCACCGCCAACGAGTGGACGCGCGCCAAACTCGCCGAATGGGGCCTCGCGAACGCCGCGGTCGAACCCTGGGGCACCTTCGGCAAGTCCTGGACGTTCGAACGCACCGCCGTGCACTTGGTGGAGCCCTACTTCTTGCCGATTCCCGCCCTACCGAAAGCCTGGGCACCCGGGACGCGAGGCAAGGTCAAGGGCGAGTTGTTGCGGGTGACCCTCGCGACCTCCGAGGACTTGGCGAAGTGGCGGGGCAAACTCGCCGGCAAGATCCTGCTGCTCGACGACGCCAAGGAGAGTAAAGCGAGCCCGGATCCGCTCGTGGACCGCCACGACGACGCCGAACTCGCGGAGATGTGCCACTACGAGTTGCCCTCGACCGGCGGCGGCAATTGGCGAGAAGAGGCTCCCAAGCGCTGGCGCTTCCGTCAAGAAGTGCGAGCGTTCCTGGTCGCTGAAAAGGTCGTGGCGACGCTCGAGGTGAGCTCGCGCGAGAGCACTCTGGTGCGGGTCGCCGGAGATTCTTATGCCTACGAGCCTGGAGCCCAGCCCGGGGTGCCGGCGCTCGTGGTCTCCTTCGAGCACTACAACCGCCTGGTCCGGCTTGTCGAGCGCTTGGGCGAGGCGGCCACGGCCCGGACCGAGATTCTGGTCGATGCGGACCTCGGCACCACCGATGAGATGGGTGCCAACACCGTGGCCGAGCTGCCGGGCTCGGACCTCGCCGACGAACTCGTGCTCCTGGGCGGCCACCTCGACTCCTGGCACGGCGGCACCGGCGCCACCGACAACGCCGCGGGCGTGGCCATGGCCATGGAAGCCGTACGGATTCTGAAGGCGCTCGGAGTCCAGCCCCGGCGCACCATCCGGGTCGTGCTCTGGAGCGGCGAGGAGCAAGGCCTGTTGGGCTCGCGAGCCTATGTGGAGAAGCACTTCGCGCGCCGTCCGCCGTCCGACGAGCCCGAGCAACGGGAGCTTCCGGCCTCCCTGCGCAAGCCCGGGGGGCCCTGGGAGTTCCTGCCGGGGCACGCCAAGGTGTCGGCCTACTTCAACCTCGACAACGGCGGCGGCAAGGTGCGGGGCATCTACGCCCAGGAAAACCTCGGGGTGATGCCGATCTTCCAGCGCTGGATCGAGCCGCTACGGGACCTCGGCGTGACCACCGTCACCGCCAACACCACTGGCGCCACCGACCACGTTGCCTTCGACCGTGCCGGCCTGCCGGGTTTCCAGTTCATCCAGGACGAGCTCGACTACGGAACCCGCACCCACCACACCAACGCCGACGTCTTCGACCACCTCTCCAAGGACGATCTGATGCAAGGCGCCGTGGTCCTCGCCACCTTCGTCTACCACACGGCCCAACGGGACGAGTTGCTGCCGCGAAAGCCCCTACCGCGCAACGACTGAGAGTGCGTAAGCCCTAACCAAAAAATCAATATTCGACTTTCTCCATAGACTGCGCCGGGCACGAGTTTCCTTCTGGAAGGAAACTCGTGTACCATCCCGCCAGCCTTATTTTTTGATGGTTGGGCGAGGTGCCCTCCTGAATTTTTCGGCGTTATTCGCTTCCCGCTCGCGGGAGTTCGCGAACCGCCGGGCCTTCAGAAAACTCGATATCAAGGAGGAAGTCGCATGAACTTCGAGATGCGGACACAGCGGACGCGTGTCGGCGTCGCCCTGGGGGCCTTGGCCCTGGCGACCCTGGCGTGGTCCCCGAGCGTCGTGGCCGAACCGGTGGGCATCGCCCGCCTGCTCGGCGACGCCGCGACCCACAACCGGCCGAGCTTCCGAGTAGTGCTCGGCCTGACCGGCACCACCGTTTCGGTGGATCCCGTGACCGGCCGGCTGCAGCAGCCCACGGCGGGTGAAATGGCCGCCCTGACCCAGGCCATGGCGGCCCGGTTCGCCCACCCCGAACACGTCACTTACGAGCAAGCGGCGGACGGCACGATCACCGCCCACCTCGGCGAGGCCGGTCTCAACGTCGCGATCGCGACGGTGGGCGCCGACGGCCAGCTCCGTCAGACCTGTGTCGATGATCCGGTGGCGGCCGCGGCCCTCCTGGCCAGCGGCGTCGCCCTCGAGGAGCAATGACCATGAGCCGCACTGCTCGTCACCTCGTTCTCGGTCTCGCCGCGCTCCTCGTCGCCGCACCGGCATTCGCCGCCGCGACCATCACGATCGTCAACGTTGACGGCCCAGGAGAGGGCTTCAACGATCCCACGCCCGCCGCGCCCGTCGGAGGCAACCCAGGCACGACCGTCGGTCAGCAGCGCCTGCTGGCCTTCCAGTTCGCCGCAGACCTGTGGGGTGCCGTACTCGACAGCGACGTCGAAATCCGCATCCAGGCCAGCTTCGACCCCCTGGCGTGCACGGCCACCTCGGGCACCCTCGGCGCCGCCGGCTCCCTGACCATCTCGGCCAACTTCCCCGGCGCCGAGGTGGCCAACACCTGGTACCACGCCGCCCTCGCCAACAAGCTCTCGGGCGCCGACCAATCGGCCTCGAACGACCTCGTGGCCTTCTTCAACTCGAACCTCGGGCAACCGACCTGCCTACCCAGCCGCTTCTGGTACTACGGTTTCGACACCGGCCACGGCACCGGCATCAATCTCGTCACCGTCCTGCTCCACGAGTTCGGCCACGGCCTCGGCTTCGCCAACTTCGTCACCGAGCAGACCGGTGCCTCCCCCCTCGGCCTGCCGGACATCTACGGCACCTACTCGCTGGACCTCTCGACCGGTAAGCACTGGAACGAGATGACAGTTCCCGAGCTGGTCGCTTCGGCGGTCAACTCGCGCCGCGTCGTGTGGGACGGCATCAACGTCACGAACGCCGTGCCGACGACGCTGAACGCCGGTACCCCGGCACTCAAGGTCACCAGCCCGGCCATCCTCGCCGGGAACTTCCCCGTCGGCGCGGCCGCTTTCGGCCCGGCCCTGACCGCGGCTGGAGTCGCGGGCACCCTCGAGCTTGCGAACGACGGCGTCGGCGCCGTCAACGACGGCTGTGAGGCGATCGTCAACAACGTCGTCGGCAAAGTCGCGGTGATCGACCGCGGCACCTGCGGCTTCACGGTCAAGGTCAAGAACGCCCAGAACGCAGGCGCCATCGCCGTGGTCATCGCGGACAACGCCGCGGGCTCGCCGCCCGCCGGCATGGCCGGCACCGATGCCACGATCGTCATTCCCTCGGTGCGTGTCACCCTGCCCGACGGCAACGCCATCAAGGCCCAACTGGGCGGCGGCGTCACCGCCTCCCTGTTGCTCGACACCGCGCAGCTGGCCGGTGCCGACCTGGGTGGCCGCATGTTGCTGAACGCCCCGAACCCGGTCGCCCCGGGCTCGTCGATCTCGCACTGGGACCCGATCGCCTCCCCGAATCTCCTGATGGAGCCCGCGATCAACTCCGACCTGCCGATCGACCTCGACCTCACCTACGAGCAGATGGTGGACATCGGCTGGTTCTCCGACGCCGACGGCGTGCCGGACGGCCTCGACGAGTGCATCGGCTCGGACACCGCCGGCACCGTGATCTTCGGTTCCTGCGACTCCGGCGTCGAAGACGAGGTGTTCGCGAACGGCTGCCGCCTCTCCGACTTGATTGACCGGCAGTGCGGCAGCGTGCCGCTGAACCGCTTCCAGAACTGCGTCAATCAGTATGCCAAGACCCTCCGGGACGCCGGCATCCTGACCCAGCAAGAGCGCAACGAACTCCAGCACTGCGCCAACCGCTACGCCCAGGACGCGCGTCACTGACGCGTTGCCGAGAGCGACCTAGAAGGCCGGCCCCACAAGGGAGCCGGCCTTTTTTTCGTGGCACGGCATGCGCCGGCATGCCGGCGCACGCTGGACGACAAAGCCTTACCGTGGTTGACTTTAGGTTCAGTTGAGTTTTCTTGGCACGGCATGCGCCGGCAGGACGGCGCGGCCGTTTTGGAACCCAACTTGGAACCCAACTTGGAACCCAAATCGGCGCCCTCGAGGGGTGCCACAAGGAGTCGACCACGATGCCCACGACCACGTTGACGGATCGTTTGTTGACCCGAGCGCCGAGCGGCTCGGGCCGGATGGAACTCTGGGACACGATCGTCCCAGGCTTCGGAGTTCGGATCACCGCCCATCAGAAGAGCTTCTTCTTCTCGTTCCGCTCGCCCCGTGCCAAGACGGCGGATGGCAAGCCGGTTCGCCGTCGCGTCGCGGTCGGGGACTATCCCAAGTGCCGCTTGGCGACAGCGCGTTCCAAGGCGGCCGAAATCCGGGATCAGGTGGACCAAGGAATCGACCCCTACTACGTCGAGCCCCCCGAGCCCACGAAGGTGCTGACCTTCGAGGCGTTGGCCCTCGACTACCTCGAGCGCTACGCCAAGAAACGGAAGAGCTCGTGGAAGAACGACCGCGCCATCGTGCACAGGACGTTGATTCCGGCCTGGAAAGAGCGGCTCGTGGACTCGATCAAGGCCAAAGAGGTCAAAAGCTTGCTCGAGAGCATCTCGAGTCGAGCACCGGTGCACGCGAATCGTGTCCACGAAATCCTCCGCATGGTTTTCCAGTGGGGGGTCGACGAATGGGAACTCGAGGTCAATCCCGGGCGGATGGTCAAACAGCTCCACTCGGAATCTCCCCGCGAGCGGGTTTTGACGCGAGCGGAGATCCGGTCGTTGTGGCAGGTCTGGCGACGCTCGAGTGATCCCGTGTCGAGTCTGCTCCGACTCCGACTCTTGACGGCCCAACGGGGCAATCAGATCTTCGGGCTCAATCACTCTCAGCTCGACGCCTACGGCGACGACGTGTGGTGGAACGTCCCCTCGACCTTGACCAAGACTCGCCGTCCCTACCGGATCTGGATCTGCCCTGAAGCGCGCGCCGTGCTGAGTCGTCATCTCCCCGACGAGAGTGGGTACTACTTCGACACCGACCCCGAACGGAGGGACTGGTGCCATGACTACTGGCGACGGACGATCGAACTGTCGAAGCCAAGCGGCGTGACGAACTGGCAGCCGCGCGACCTGCGCCGCACCGCCGCGACCTTGATGGCCCAGGGCGGAGTTTCCCGCTTCATCATCAAGTGGGTTTTGGGTCACACGGACAAAGAGATCACCACGGTGTACGACCTCTACTCCTACGACCGGGAGGTCAAGGAGGCGGTGTTGACGCTCGAGAGCGCGGTGCGCGAGATCGTGGGCGAGCCGTTGTGAGCGAGCCGAGGCAGGCGAACGGCGTTCGCCTGCCTCGGGTTCTTGAGCGCGTTCTTGCCATCCGGATCGGCCCCTGGGGCGCTCAGCCCGGAGCGAGCCGGCCTGGTGGGACTCCTTCGCGAGCGTGCGGACATGGGCCGAGGCGAGGTGGGTGGGTGTGGGAAAGGGCGAAAGACCTGGCGGAGTGACGAAGGCAGCGGCGTTCATGCTGCCGACGGATAGATCAGGTTCGGCGAGACGTCAAATCCGGCGTGTCAGCGTGGCGCACCGTGGGCCACGGGTGAGGGCGGCGGGATGCTCCCCCCGCAGGTAGCCATGCAGAATCTGCTGCCCGATCCCGACCTGCGAGACTCTCATGGCGCCAGAACGACCAGGCGCGGGAAGTAGCTCCGGTACGGCCCGGGGTCTCGGGTGAGGACGCTCAGGTTCGAGATGGCGGCATGCGCCCCGATGAAGAAATCGGGCAACGGGAGGTGTTTCGAGCCGCCCCGCTGCCGGTACTGAGCGAAGGCCGCCGCGGCGAGCGAGGCGCAAGACCAGGGCAGCGGGGTGCGTTGCGTCTCATACACGTCGAGCAGCGCATCCAGCGCTTGCACGCTCGGCCCGGGGACCAGGAGCTCGGTGTAGATGATCAGGTTGATGTGCAGCGGCGAGCGCGCGCTGCGGACCTGGAGCTGCTCGATGGCCCACTCGTGCCAAGGGCTCGCCTCGTCGATGCAATCGATCCAGATGTTGGTGTCGACCAACGTTCCGGCGCTGCCGTCGTAGCTCGCGAGGCTAACGGCTGCCACGGCGGGCTTTCGAGGTCGTAGTCTCCTCGCCGCGAAGGAAGCTCATGATCTCGTCGGCTCCGAGCTGCTGAAACTCGGGATTCAGACTCCGCCGAACTCGCGCCGCAGCGGTGCGGAGCTCGGCGCGGCGATCATCCTTCACGCCCGTCCCCGTCGGCGTGATGACGATGCGGCTCCCTTCCACGCTGAACGACACCTCGCTGCCCGGGGTGACTCCCGTGGCCAGCCGGATGTGTTTGGGGATGGTGACTTGACCCTTCTCAGTGACGACCATGGCGTGCCTCGCGGTAAGAATTCAGAGTAAGAATTCTAACGGGCTGGCAACCTGGCTGCAATCCTCGGCCGCCCTCGACGGGAGGCTCCGATTTTCTTCGGCTCCGAGCTGCCTCATGCCTCAGCTCGGGATTCAAACTCTGTCGAACCACCGCCTGGCCGCAGCCACTCCGCCGGGTCACCCGGACGCCCTGACGACAAAAGGCACACGCTGTCGTATCCTGTTCAAGTGAAGACGTTCCGCTGGAGTCCGGACAAGAACGAGGCGTTGCAGGCGGAACGGGGAGTGTCGTTCGAGCGCGTCGTGGCGGCGATCGGGAAAGGCCATGCCTAGGATCGACGCCGATGAAACCGCCGTGCTCGACGCTTACCAGGCGGGCGAGCTGCGCTCCGTCGCCACCCCGGCCGAGCTCGCCCGCTTCAAGACGGCGGCTCGCGCCACGGCTCTCAAGGACCGCCGGGTCAATATTCGCCTGTCGTCGACGGACCTCCACGGCCTCCAAGCCAAGGCTCTCGAGCAGGGCATCCCGTATCAGACGCTCATCGCGAGCGTGCTCCACAAGTACGCCTCGGGGCGGCTGCGAGAGAAGCCGTGAAGGCCCGTCACTTGCCGCACTGCCGGTGCCAGCCGCGGTCGCTCACGAACTGATCGCTGTCGAGGCCCCGGCAGGCCAAACGATCGTTCTCGCTGTCAGACCTCCATGCGTCCTTGCGAACTCCCTTGACGTCGGCAAACCGAGCGAAAAGAGAAATCGCGGTCCGTCTCGATCCTCGGGCGAGGCCACGTCGGCTTCGCCCCTTTGCCCGAGGAGCACGCCATGGCCGACCCGGATTTCGACCGCCGCATTCTCGATCTCGCCCGCGCCCAAGCCAACGAAGAGCTCGATCGCCGTGAAACGGAACGAGCGACGCGGATTCAGAGTTTCGCCGTCGCCATGGCGGACGACGAAGGCCTGGCGGAGCTGAAGGCCGCCACGACCTTGGGGTTCGCGGACTCGGGGCCGCGGGTGGTGTTGGCCGAGGGGGATTCCTGGTTCGACTACCCGGGGCCGGACATCCTCGACTACCTCGAAGACGTCTTCGACTACGACGTCCAATCACTTGCCAAGGCGACTCATCGGGCGGAAGACATGGCCTACGCCGACGGACAGCTCGACGACCTCGCCAGGAAGCTCGAGAAGCTCCTGGCCGACGGCAAGGCGGTGCGCGCCATTCTGCTGTCCGCCGGAGGCAATGACCTGCTCGGCACCGAGTTCGGCATGCTGCTCGAGCACGTCAACTCCGGCCTCGATCCGCTAAATCCCCAGGTGGTCGACGGCGTCATCAACCTCCGCGTGCGGACCGCCTACCTGCACATCCTGGCCAAGGTGACCCAAACGGCGATCCGCACGGTGGGCCACCCGCTACCGATCCTCATCCACGGTTACGCCCCACCCGTCCCCGACGGCCGCGGCGTGCTCGGCGGCTGGTGGTTCCTCCCCGGCCCCTGGATGGCCCCGGGCTTCCGCGACAAAGGCCTCGGCGACACCCAGCTCGAGCGCCGCAAGGAGATCCTCGTCAGACTGATCGAGATCTTCCACCGCATGCTGCGCGAGCTGACCGAACTTCCCGAGTTCGCCCACGTTCACTTCGTCGACCTGGCCCCCGAGACGCTCTCGACCGGCCCGGACTACAAGGACTTCTGGGCCAACGAGATCCACCCGACGAAGAAGGGCTTCGAGATCGTGGCGCGGCGGTTCGCGGAGGTGTTGGCGGGGTTGCCTGCGTAGTAGCGCTGAGCCGCTGGGCGGCAACCGCCTTCTGGTAAAGTCTCGCGAGTCCAAATAAACAAGGAATCTCGCGGTGGCCGAAGTCATGACTGCGCCCAGCGCCCTATTGCTCCTCATGCTCGCCGCCCCGCCGGGCGGCATCGTTGCCGACTGGGCCGAGAACGCTCGGCGGTCCAAGCCGGACACCTGCCCGTTGACGATCCTGCTTCCGCTCGGGGACAAAGTGGCCGCCGAGCGGGAGCGCTACACCACGGAGAAGTTGGCGGACCTCCGCTGCCAGGGCGTCCGGATTCAGAAGCTCCGCCTCACAGTGAACAAGGGCTACTGGAAGGAGAGTCTCGGTTCGCTCCTGCCCGGCGATGGCCGCCACGTGTTCATCCGCTCGGACGTCTTCCTACCCAAGGGCCGCGACCTGTGGGTCACGTTGACCTACCGCCTGCTCGCCGGGGAAACCACCCTCGCCACCGGAAGCGAGGAGCTGGAGGCCGATGAAGGCGAGCTGAACTGGGGAGCCGGGGTCAGTGCCCCAGAGCTCGCTTACAATGGCCAAACCATGCTCCGCTTGAATATCCCCGAACCGCAGCTCGGCGAGTTCTGCCGGCAACGGCACATCCGCCGGTTGGCGCTGTTCGGATCGACCCTGGCGGGTACGGCGCGGCCGGATAGCGACGTCGACTTGCTCGTCGAGTTCGAACCCGGCCGCGAGCCGGGCCTGCTCGGGCTCGCCTACTTGGCGGCAAGAAAGTCGATCTTTCGAACGCCTAGGATCTTAGCCAGCACTTCCGCGACCATGTGGTGAGCACGGCGGAAGTCCAGTATGCAGGATGCAGATTGGCGCCCACTGCGGCATGTGGAAGGGGCTCCGCAATGATCGGAGGGTTCATTCCACAACATTGCCAACCTCACTCGCCGAGTTGATCACACGAAAACGAGGCAGTGGCGTTCTTGGTAAAGGCTTTGTTGAGGCTAGCGACATTGGCCCACTTGTGCACAGCACCGGGCTCAAGCTTCTCTGTTTTTAGTTCTAGGTTTCTGTAGAGCCACCCAAGGTCAGGCTTCAAGACGACATTGGTAAGCGTGAAGTTCGATTCATTTTTAATTATGATGTCGTCGAACATCATGCCATATTCGATGCTCCAGCTCCATTTGACCTCAGTCAACTTACGAAATAACTCTGCGCGCGCTTTTCTAAACGGCGCTAAGCCCGGAGACTTCTTGAGGCCAGAGATGTCAGCAAATCCCGGTGTTTCCAGGAGGTGGCCGAGGTGCTCTGCAGCGATCGAATACTTACCAAGCTGGCTCGCAAGTTCCGCAAGGTTCCTCTCATGGCGAACCGTCAGGCGGCGCAGCGGTTCAACTGAGAGTGCAAGGCTGAGCGCGGAATCCCTCTGGCCGCTTGCGGCCAGCGACCATGCCATTCTTTCCCTGCATTCGCCGCTAGAGTCCTGTGCCGCATCCACACAGAGACTCCAGTAGCGAACGGCGGAGGCCGCCGTTGAACTAGTTCGACCATCGAAGAACGCTGTTCCAGGCTTGGAATTCAGCTCCTGAGAAAACTTCCTGTTCAGAGCGTCTCCTGCCAGGGCGCCGAGACTGCCGCGAAGGGCATCGTAGGCAATGCCAGGTGGCACCAGATTGGCGGCGGCCATACAAGGAGCTGGATCAATATTCTCCCCTGTGTTCCGGAGGAGGCAGAGGCTGGCTAGCCTCCTCGGGTCCCGCGGACGGTTCGCTCCAGCGGCCAGCAGGGCTGCCTCGCTATCTGAGCGAGGAAGTTTGAAGCTGACTTCGCTAACTGGCCAGCCTTTCCTCCGGGCAAGAAGGATCGCGTTCTCTTCCGCTTCGCCCTGAGCTGCGAGCAGTTCATTCCGAAGCCTGAGGGAGTGCGCTCGAATCTCCGCCTTCCTTTCGTCTGAAATACGAGCTTCGTTCAGGTAACTACCGACGGCAAGCTCAATTGCGGCAACCGCCACTGCAATGCCAGCCGATGCCTGGGGAGGAACGCCGGATTGACCTAGCTTCATCCCAACGGATACGCCAGAACCGGCCGCACCCACCAAGCTCTCTACGCCGGCTTCCCGACGTTGCGCATTGGCAACGACATCAGCCTTCTCAATTGAGACCAGGAGGCCCGTGTAGGAGTCGAGGATATCGAGGAAGTCTTTGTAGCCCGAAAGCAGCGAAGCATCGAGTTCGCCATTTTTCAGTCGCCTAATGTTAATCAATACTTCTGATCTAAGTGCAATCAACTGCTCAGCGATCTCTTTAGGTGGCAAGTCCAGCGAAGGAAGAGAGCCATAGAGGTAAGCCAACCCGTTGATCAGAAACAGTTCCTCCGGCATTGAGGCGGCGATAGCAGGGCGAGCCATTGAGTAAGTAAGGCAAATGGCCATCAGAATGCCAGCCAAAGGTCGTGCAGGGCGGCCTCCGAGTGGACACACAGTAGCGGCGGTTGTTGTCATGCTTTGCCCCCGACGCGCTTGATCGCAAACTAAGCGGTGCGCATCTATTACATGAAGTGCCCTAGAGAGGCGTTGGCGAGACAGTCCGGCTATCAGATTCCCGGGCCAAAAACGCGTCCCACCCGCCCAAACCACTCCACCACCCCCGCCTTAACTCCCTCGCCCACCACCGGAAACGTCGCGAGCACATGCCGGAGCTCGGCTTCGTCGAGGCCGTAGAGGTGGGCGATGCGGGCGTCGAGCTCGGCGCGGAGTAGGGCGTGTTCGGCGGGGTCGATGGCGCCCTCGGAGGGCCAGGGGGTGCCGGGGGCGCCTTGCCCGAGGTCGGCGAAGTCGGGGGACGTGCAGGTGAGGTGGGCTGCGAGGTGGAGGATCTCGGGCGCTCCCGCGTCTGCCAGCCTCAACCTCGGCATCGGGCACTGGTAGACGTAGAACATGTTGAGGGTCGAGCTTACCCGATGCCGAAGAAGCCAGTCGAATACGAAGCTGTTGGCGAGGGCACAGAGCAAGAGCTGCTCCGTATTCGAGATTCCGGAGCTGCGAACGTCGAGGGTGGTGCTGTTGACTTCCGTGAAGACGTTCTTCGGCGCGATCGCCGAGATCATCGTCCGGGTGTCCCCGGGAAATCCGGTGTGTCAGGGTGGCGCACCGTGGGCCACGTCGGCGGGCGGCGGGGTGGCGGGGCTCGTCAAAAGTGCCTGCCGGTCCGTCTCAGCCAGTGCGAGGGAAGAGTCCGTCGCAAAGACGGTCATGAACGGGAGGAAGCCTTGAACTTTTCGACGACTCGCCTACTGGTCTCCGCGCTGCTCGTTTCCCTACTCCTTGCCGGCTGCGGCTCGACGAAGGCTCACCCAGAATCCAGCCGGCGACTGCAAGACTCCACACCTCCCGACCCAGCTCGCTGGACGTTTCCAGGCTCCGAGCCGGTGTTCGAGGCACTTCGAGCGGAAGACTGGACGGCCGCCTGGCAGCTACTTCGCGAGGTCGAAGAAGCGCGCCCGGCTGTCCTCTACCTCTTGGCCGTGACCGAGGCCTACCAGGGAGAGCACAGCGCCCTGTACGGTAGCCTGAGGCGACTCCGGGATTCGCCGAGCAAGGATCTATGGCCGGAGATCGCGGTGAGTGTCGCGGCGCTCGAGAAGTGGGCGTTGCCCGCGGTCCTCGGAACCAACGCGTTCTGTAGCCGCAACCAGACAGCGTCGTCGCTTTGTCCCGACGAAGACATGGCTCGGGTCGAAAGCTGGTGCAAGGAGTACTTCCCCAGCGACCTCGCCTGCAGTATCGCGCTTGGACCGGCCAAGGAGGAGTGCGAGGGCCGAGCGTGGTTTTTCAATCACCTCGACAACCCCGTCAAGCCCGACAATCTTGCTCGTTGTACCGCCCGAGTGCTCTTCGCGGACTTCGACCTGGGGCCGATGCCGAGCCTGTTCTTGCCCGAGGAGGCTCAAGGGGACGCGACATGAAGGGCGAGCCGGTAGTACGGGGGTTCAACCGCTGGCTGGCCGGTTCGCTCATTCCTCGGCGCTGATCGGGAGCACCGTCAGAGCCCTGCTGGCACAAGCTAGACAGCGGATCTTGAGATGCTCGAACCAATCGGAATAGACGTGCGGAAGCGGTGCCAGGGCCCGGCTGATGCCATGGACTTGCCCGAAGGGCTCCGATACCCAGACTGTCAGGCAGACATCATCAAGATAGTGATATCTCACCTCCCAGGCGATCATTCGGCCCTTGCGGTCGATCGCGGCTGCGAGGTCTGGCGACAACTCGATTCCTGCGGTCGGGCCGTGCTCCGGGCAGATCAGCAGCATGCTCCGAGCATTCTACGGCGGGCCTCCCTGCGAGCCGCTACAACTTCGTGCGACTCGTTCCAAGGCTCGAGGGGCTCAGAACCACCAAGTAGCGCGCCAAGGTCTTGCTGGTGTCGCAGTTCTTCTCTTCGTAGGGGCTACATTTCTCGGCCAGTAGAAACAGGAGCACATCTTCCTGTTCATACCAAGTCGGCGTGTCCTCGACCAAACCGAGGCGGTTCGCGCCGCCGAGGAAAGGCCCCTCGGTCAGCGTGCGAGTCTCCACGTCGATGCCCACGAATAGATGTCCTTCGCAGGAGCACAGGGCGAGGAGGTACTTGCCGGATGGGCTCCAGAAGAAGCTCTGTGCGGCCGACCACTTGCCTGCCGCCTGGAGGGGAGTCGAGCTGAAATCGATGAGATTGAGGAGGAAAGCAAAGTTCTGGCCGTCAGAGTCCTGGGCCAGGGCACCCGCAAACTTCCCGTCCTTCCGAGGAACGATGCTGAACGAGCGCACGGAGTCTGTGTTGACCTTGATCGCTGGCCGGAACTGTTGGGTCCGGTAGAGCAAGCTGCCGTCGTTCGAGAGCGCAAACGCCCCTGAAGTCTTGCCGATCGTTACAACGATTTCAGGCTGGCAGATCGCGGACTTGCTGCGGGGGCCTTATCGGCCGCCGCAGTACGAGCGGGTGATGTTGCCGATGACCACGACCGGTCGGAGTTTTCGGCGGCGGGGACGGGGCGGATGGTGGTGCCGGGGGGCTTGGGCGTAGGGGCGGCAGGGCGTTCGTAACCCCCGCGAGCGAATGAATTCGCTCGCTACTTCAAACGTCCCTGACGGGACGAAGAAATGGTCGATTTCTTGGCGATTTACGCCGTACTGCGCGCCCTTCTACGGCTCGACGCGTTCGGCGAACACCACGCGGTCGAAACCCACCGTCACCAGGTGGCGCTTGCCCAGCTCGACCTGTGCGAACACCGCGTTGGTGGCCGCAGTTCTCGGCAGATTAGACAGCAGCTCACTCGCCCGCGGTAGGTTGCCGCCGAGCACCAAGCGGAACAGCACACCCCGCTGGACGATGTAACTCTCCCCACCAGCCCGGAACACCAGGCACGGAGCCACCAACGGACAGCGCACCGTGCCGTGGGTCACTACCCACTGGGCACCCGACGGCTCGGCCGCGAGCGACGCCCGCCACCGGCTGGCCAGCTCCGCCGCGGAGCCGAACTCGCCCTCGGCGCGCCGATTTTCGGCGGCCTCGAGCCCCTCCTGCGGGAACTCGGCCGCCGCCCAATGGCCGGACTCGCGCAGCGCAAAACGGCCGAGCGGCTGGCCGGCTTCGTCGGACAGACGAAGGAGGACGAGATCTCCGAGCCCGAGACCGCCGGGGCGACCACACCGGATGAACGTCCAGTCCTGCACTGGCTCCCAGACCGCGCGGACCTTGCCGCCCGCCAGGGCCTCGAGCAGGCGCCGGTCTTCGGCAGGAACTTGCTTTTCCGGTGTCGTGCGCCAGGTCTCCCGAAAACTGTGCTCGAGATCCGCCAGAAGCTTCGGAAGGGTGTCCGGATAAGGATGGGGAACGTAAAGCGGCGAACCTGGCTGGGCCTGTCGAACCTGCTGTTCATAGGCCACCAGAGCTGCCTTCTTCTCTGGCGGGCAATCCTCCAACACCCAGGCGGAAGCTGGCGCGGCGGCGCCCAGGGCGAGCCCGGCGATGGCGAGAAGGGATGACGATTTCACGGCTTTCTCCTCACACGGGCGGTGGGCCGTCGTGGCGCGGATTACCGGGGACGACGAGATCGCCTCCCCAGTAGGTCAAGTTCGCTTCCCAACCCTGAACGGCGTCCTCCGAAACGATCTGGCCGCAGGTGAAGAAGTAACAAGACTCGAGCAGCCATTGGTTCGAGCTTAGTCTCAGGTTCGCCCCCCGGTCGGGATGCCATTTGCCTCCGTTCACGACGATGGCGTGCTGGTGGGCGAGAACCATGACGGGGGTGCGACTGTCCACCGACGTCACCTGCCGTGAGAAATATCCGTCAAGCTCTACTTGATTCGCCCCGGTGACTAGGTCGTAGTACGCGTCCCGCGCCGAGGTGAAGGTCTGGACCGCGCGCTCGATTTCTTGCGTGGACGCCCCGCAGCCAATCGTACCGTTCATGGCATCGAACAGATACTGCTGAGAGTAGGCAGGGGTGAGACCGTCGTAGGCGCGCCACATCTGGACACACGCAGGCGCACAGTAGAAGATCGTCTCCTGCGCCCGATAGGGCACGCCCAGCTTGAACCCAGCTTCAGGAATGGCACAACCGGTCCCGAGAAGGACGACGAGCGACAGACTGGAGATCCTCATGACGGAAGAATGCCACGGAGAACTTCTTTTATCAAGACCTTCATGAAAGCATCCGAGAAGCCCGACTCCTCCACCTGGGCAGGTATGAACCCGACCGCCTAGGCCTCGACACCAACGACGACGGCCGCCCCAACAAGCGAGTGATTGGAACCGCTGTCCGCAGTGAGGTGAAATCCGGTGGCCGTCGGCCCTCTTCGCCCAATCTGCTCGGCGACCGGGCTAGACTTCTCCAGAACCGCCTGCGCACTACCCCACCGCGGAGAAACCTGACGTGGCACCCCGCAATCGCCTCGAGGCTGCCCTGGCCAAGGCGGCCGACGATCCGGCGAGCCGGCCCGAGTTCTATCGACTTCTGCTCGACTCGACGATCTACGTCATCGGATTCACCGACGCGCCTGAGGCTGCCAGTCGAGTCAATCTGAAGGCCGGAGAGAACCTGTCCATCGTGAACTGGGAAACGCCGGACGGAAAACCGATCATCCCGTTCTTCGCCAGCCTCGAAGCCCTCCAGCGCGGCTTGCAGGAGGAATCCCAGTACGTCGGCTTGCCCGCGCGCACGTTCTTCGAAATCACCCGCGGCTCCAGCCTCGTCCTGAACCCCGGATCGCCGTGGGGGAAAGAGTTCTTTCCCCAGGAGGTCAATACACTGCTCGAATCCGGCGTGAACCAGGTCCCCACGACTCGCGTCGTCGAGAAAGAAACCTCGGTGCTGCTGGGTCAACCGGCGGACTACCCCGCCGAGATGGTCGCGGCGCTCTCCAGGCTCCTCACGAAACACAGCTCGGTCAACGCCGCCTACCTCTGCCTCATGCACGACCCCGCGGGGAGCGAGAAACCCAATCTCGTTGTGGGCTTCGAGGGCGACGGCGACTTGGGGCAAGTGCTGCGAGAGGCCGGTACCGTCGCGGCGGACACG
>JANRLG010000079.1:0-7800 GCA_033762835.1 Thermoanaerobaculia bacterium | reverse complement strand
GGGCGCAGCACGCGGCGCCCCTACAAACGAATTTGGGCGTGGTTCGTGGCGATAAGCCGTTGGGGCGCTGCTTGCGGCGCCCCTCTTCGATCTTCACCCGACGCTGCCCTCCAGGCTGATCTCGAGCAGCTTCTGGGCCTCGACCGCGAACTCCATGGGCAGCTCGCGGAAGACCTCCTTGCAGAAGCCGTTGACGATCATGGCGAGGGCGTCTTCTTCCCCGATGCCGCGCTGGGCGCAGTAGAACAGCTGGTCCTCTCCGACCTTCGAAGTCGTGGCCTCGTGCTCCATCTTGGCGGTCGGGTTCTGGACGTCGATGTAGGGGAAGGTGTGGGCGCCGCACTCGCTGCCGATGAGGAGCGAATCACACTGCGAGAAGTTCCGGGCGCCGTCGGCGGACTTCAGGATCTTGACCTGGCCGCGGTAGGTGTTCTGCCCGTGGCCGGCCGAGATGCCCTTCGACACGATCACGCTCTTGGTGTTCTTGCCGACGTGGATCATCTTGGTGCCGGTGTCGGCCTGCTGGCGGCCGGCGGAGACGGCCACCGAATAGAACTCGCCGGTCGAGCCCTCGCCCTTCAAAATGCAGCTCGGGTACTTCCAGGTGATCGCCGAGCCGGTTTCGACCTGGCTCCACGAGATCTTCGAACCGGCACCGGCGCACAGTCCGCGCTTGGTGACGAAGTTGAAGATGCCGCCCTTGCCCGTCTTGGGGTCGCCCGGGTACCAGTTCTGGACGGTCGAGTACTTGATCGTGGCGCGATCGAGAGCTACCAGCTCGACGACCGCGGCGTGCAGCTGGTTCTCGTCGCGCATCGGTGCCGTGCAGCCTTCGAGGTAAGAGACGTAGGCGCCTTCCTCGGCGATCAGCAGCGTGCGCTCGAACTGGCCAGTGTTCATGGCGTTGATGCGGAAGTAGGTGGACAGCTCCATGGGGCATCGCACGCCCTTCGGCACGTAGACGAAGGAGCCGTCCGAAAACACCGCGGAGTTGAGCGCGGCGAAGAAGTTGTCGTTGGGCGGCACCACGGTTCCGAGGTACTTCTTGACCAGCTCGGGGTGCTCGCGGACGGCCTCGGACATCGAGCAGAAGATGACGCCCATCTCCTGGAGTTTGCCCTTGAACGTGGTGGCCACGGACACCGAGTCGAACACCGCGTCGACCGCGATCCCGGCGAGCATCTCCTGCTCACGAAGCGGAATGCCGAGCTTGGCGTAGGTCTTCAGAATCTCCGGATCGACCTCGTCGAGGCTCTTCGGGCCGTTCTTCGACTTCGGCGCCGAGTAGTAGGACACGGCTTGGTAGTCGATCGGGTCGTAGTGCACGTTCGGCCAGTGAGGCTCGGTCATGGTCAGCCAGTGGCGGTAGGCCTTCAAGCGCCACTCGGTCATCCACTCGGGCTCGTCCTTCTTGGCCGAGATGGCGCGCACGACGTCCTCGGACAATCCGGGCGGGAAGGTCTCCTGCTCGATGTCGGTCGAGAAGCCGAACTGGTAGTCGCGATTGGCGACTTCTTCGAGAAGCTGGGTCGATGGATCGGCCATGGTGTTTCCTCGAGATCGAAACGGCAGCGGTCAGGGAGCGGTCACGAGCGGCGCCAGGTCGCGCCGACGCGTGAGCGTGACGAGCTCCGGCCCCCGCCGCACGGGTGCGGTCATCTCCGCGAGCGAGATGCCTTCGAGCGCCTCACGGATGGCCAAGTTGATGCGATTCCAGTTGCCGCGCACGGGGCAGGAGTCTTCCTGGTGGCAAAGCCCGGGCTCGGAGTCCGTGCACTCGGTGACCGCGATGGGTCCCTCGAGCGCGGTGATGATCTGCGCCACCGAAATCTCCCCTGCCGGCCGCGCCAGGGCGTAGCCGCCCGCGGCCCCGCGGTGGGAGGTCAAAAGCCCCTCACGAGCGAGGATCTTCAGGATCTTCGCCACCATCGGCGCCGGCAACGAAGCCCCGAGCGCCAACTCCGGCGCCGTCGCCCAACGTTCCGGCGTCGCCGCCATGTGGGTCAGGAGCACGATGCCGTAGTCGGTTTGTTTGGTGATGCGCAGCATCCAAGTCCTCGGCAGCGGATTCGGGGTTCAGGAGCAAAACAGCACCGAATTAGTGCTGAATTCTGGATGATAGGAGGGGCGGGGGGCGGAAGTCAACGATCCTCTCTTCATCCTCCAGTCATACGCGCTGGGCTATCAATAGGGCTCATCGTGGAGGTGCCCATGCGATTCCTCATTCCGACCTCGATCTGCCTGGCTTCGATTTTCACCTTGCCGCTCGCGGCTCAGCCCACTTTCCTCGAGGTCTCCCCCACCTCGTTGCCCCAGTTTGCGACGCCCGCGGAGGAAGACTTCTGGGTCACCTCGGTTGCGCCCGCGGATGTGGATGGCGACGGGGACGTCGATCTGGCCGTCCTCGGCTACTACGTGGTCTACAACGTCAGCGTCGTCCACCAATTGGTGCTCCTGGTCAACCAGGGCACCGCGGCGCAGGACGGCAGTTGGAACTTCACCCCGGTCGAAGTTCCGTTGGGGGACTTGCTGACCGGCGGCTCGGACCTCGCCTGGGGGGATTTCGACGCCGACGGGGACCACGACCTGGCGGTCGGCTCCGAAGGTGCCACGGTTCTCTACCGGAACACCGGCGGCACCTTGGCGCTGCTGGCGACCTCCCCGCTGCCGGGTTACTGGGAGGACTCGAGCTACACCGGCGCCTACGACCTACGCTCGCTGACGTGGGCGGACTACGACAACGACGGCGATCTCGACCTGCTCATTCCGTCGGTGTGGGACGGCGAACTCTTCGAGTTCTCGACCCACCTGATGCGGAACGACGGGCCGGATGGCAGCGGGGGCTGGTTGTTCTCGGACGCCAACGCTGGATTGCCTCCAACCAGCCACGCCCAGAGCGCCTGGGCGGACGACGACGGCGACGGCGATCTCGACCTGCTTCTCGTACACATCGACTTAGACCTCGACGCCGGCTTCATCCGCCGGTACCGGAACGACGCCGGAGTCTTCACGGGAACCGATCTCGTCGACCTGCAGGTGGCCTACGGCCTGGCCGACTGGGGCGACGCCGACGGTGACGGCGATCTCGATCTGTTGGTGGCCGGCAACGTCCACGACGCCGCGGGCAACTTCGAGACGCTCTTGCGGGTCTATCGCCGGGCCGGCGAGACCTTCACTGCCGAAACGCTGATCCTGGCTCCCGATGCCGATTGGCTCGACATCCACGCTGCCACCTGGGCGGATTACGACTCCGACGGCGACGTCGACATCCTGCTGACGGGCAACTACATCGGCACCGGGGAAATCGTTGGGCACTCGCGGATCTTCGCCAACGAGGGCGGCAACTTCGTACCCCTGCCGCTCGAGCTGCCGGCGCCCTACGGCTCGGTCGGCAACGGCGGCTCGTTCAGCTGGTTCGATCTCGACCAGGACGGCGACCTCGACTACCTGGTGGCCGGGGCCTACTTCGTGCCCGGCGGCAACGGCCTGGTCGAGGCCCAAATGCAACTGTACCGCAACGGCGCGGCGACCCCGAACAACGCCCCGAGCACGCCGAATGGCTTGGCGGTCACCCCGGCGGGTGCTGACGGCGTGACTTTGACCTGGAATCCGGCGGTCGACGACCACACGGCACCGGCGTCGCTGACCTACGACCTCGAGCTACGCCGCAACGGCGTCACGTTCGGACCTGCCCGGCGCCTGCCGGAGCCCGGCAACGTCAGCCACGCGACCCACTGGGACCTCGCGGGCCTGCCGCCGGGCAGCTACACCTGGGCCGTGCGGGCAGTCGATACGGCCTTCCGGGGGGGCGACCGGGCCAGCGGCTCGTTCGCGATCGGTGCCGAGATCTTCCGTGACGGCTTCGAGAGCGGCGGCACGGCGGCGTGGTCCGCCGCCGTCGGCGTCGTCAGCTCTCCCCTTCCGGCCCCGGCTCCGGCAGCCACTGCGTCAGGATCGCCCCGATGAGTGCGTAGGACCCGGCGACGGCCGCGCCCACGAGCGCGATCTTCGTCGGGTCCGGCGGCTTCGACTCGGACAACGTCAGGGTGATCCAGGCCGCCGCGGTGCCGAGCACCCGGCCGCCGATGTTGGCCGCGAAGCTCTCGCCGGTGCCCCGCAGGTGGACCGGGAAAACGAGTGGGATGTAGTTACCCCAGAAGCTGAACTGCGCCACCGTCAGCAGGCCCGCGACGAAGATGCCGTACTTGATCCAGGTGAGCGAACTCGGATCCCCGAGCTGGCCCGAGACCCACCAGAAGAACAACGGCACGAAGACGAGCGCCGGCAGTTGGAAGACACGGAAAAGTGTCCGCCGACTGACGATGTGCACGGCGAGCAGAGCCAACAGGAAGCGGCCCACGAGACCGCCGACCTCTTGCCACAGGCTCACCTTGGCTACCGCCTTGTCGGTGGCGTTACCGCCCGCCTCACGCAGGCGGCGGGCATCCGGCGCAGCTTCCCCACGGGCCGTAGCGTCCGCCGTCAGCCGCTCCTGGGCCGCCTTCGACTCCGCCAGAATCGCGGAGTGGCCCTTGGGGCCGCCCAGAATCTGTGGCATCTGCTGGATGGCCCCGAAGGCGATGCCGTAACTCGCCGCGAACACCAAGGTGGTGAGGATGGTCGCCCGGCGCAGCTTGGGCTGGAAGAGCTCGAGCAGGTTCGGCCGCTTGAGCTTGCCCGCGGCCTTCTTCTCGGCCCACACCGGGGACTCGGGCAACAACGGACGAATCAGTATCAGCGGAATCGCCGGGATGACGCCCGAGATCAACGTGTAACGCCACGCCTGGTGGCCGCCGTGGATGGCCGGCAGGCTGGCCGCCCAGGCCGCCGCCAGCAGGTTCGCCGCACCCACCAGCAGGCCGCCGAAAGAGGAAAACGCCTGGGTGTAACCGAGCACTTTTTCGCGCTGCTTGGGATGCGGGAACAACTCGGCGAGCCAGGCCACCGCCGCCACGAACTCGACACACACGCCGATGAACACCAGGCAGCGCAGGAAGAGCAACTGGTGGAGGCTGGTGGTGAAACCGGAGGCAAAGGCGGCGAAGGCGTAGAGCAAGATGCTCAGGGTGAGCACCCGGCGGCGACCCAGGCGGTCCGTCAGGTAGCCGCCCAGCAGGCCGAAGACGCCTCCCGCGAGAGCCGGCAGAAAAAACAGCGTACGGGCCCAGCGCACGTAGTTCTCGCCCCCGGGGGCGAAGCTCGCCGCGGCATCGGCGGGGTTCATGCCGGCCGCAATCAATTCTTGGACGAGCGGCGCCGACAGCGCCTGGATCGCCGGCTTGACGATCAGCGGCAGCATCAGGAGCTCGTAAATGTCGAAGGCGAAGCCGAGGGCGGCGATCGCGCAGATCAGCCAAGCCGTGCGCGAAAGGGGTGGGGCGGGCGTCCCCGATGCGGTCAGGTTGTCGTGGGTGCTCATGGTTGGGCCATAGCATTCGACAAAGTCGCGCCGAGGGCAAATGGCTCCTCCGATCGTTCTCCCTGCGGCACCCGGAAAGGTTGCCGCCGCCCGGGCCGTCCGCTAGACTGAAACGGAACTCGTTGACCTAGAAGACCTTGCGAAAGGAGCCGGTGAACCATGAGTGAACCGACCATTCCCCCTCCGCCGTCCTACGGCGCTCCGCCGCCCCCTCCACCCGCAGCCGCGGGTGACAACCGCACCCTTTGGTTGGTGCTTTCCTACCTCTGGCCCCTGGCGCTCTTCCCCTACTTGATGGAGAAGAACGACGCCGATGTTCAGTGGCACTCGAAGAACGGCCTCGTGTGGACGATCGCGGAGTTCGTCGTGCAAGTGGCCCTCGCCCTTCCGGGATTCCTGTTCGTTTTCGCGGGTTGCATCACGGGCCTATTGGGACTCGGGATCTTCGTGGTGTCCCTGGTCATGCGCATCGTGGCCATCCAGAAGGCCTTGAACGGGGATCGCCTGGTCCTGCCCGGCCTGTCCCAGTTCGTCAACCAATTCCCGGGATGACGGACACTGACGCTCGGCCGGCAGCGGAATCTCCGGCTCGGCGGCAGTGGTTCGGGCGTCGGCTGCGTTTCGCGGCCGGCGCCTTTTTGCTTTTGCTCGTGGTGGATCTGGCGCGGGCGCCCGAACGGCAGCTGTCGGCGCGGGTGCTGATCGCCGGTATCCACTTCTGGCAGGGGGAGGTCGCCCCGGTGCGGGTGGCGGCGGGCGCTCGGTGCCGCTTCCAACCGTCGTGCAGCCGCTACGCCGAGGCCGCCATCCGGCGGGACGGCGCCCTGGTGGGCTCGGCGCGGGCGGTGTGGCGCATTCTGCGCTGTGGACCGTGGACGGCCAAGGGCACCCTCGACGAGCCGTGAGACCGAGATCGCACGCTACCGCCGGGGGCCGCGGCGCACCCGCTGCAGCACCGAGGCCGACTCACGCATGAGGCCCATCATCGTCGAGCCGAGGGCATCGCCGCGGCCGGCGAGCTGGCGAGCGCGGGCGAAAACTTCCTTGGCTTCCTGTTCTTTGCCCGCGGCCAGGAGCGCCATGCCAAGGTGGGAAAGGGTCGATGCCGTCGGGCCGAGCTCGCTGGCGCGGGCGAGGAAGTCGACCGCTTGGTCGAACTCGCGGCGTTTGTAGTGCACCCAACCGAGGGCGGCCAAGGGAAAGGGCTTGAGCTCGTCGGGCGCGTGCTCGAGCGAGCTTTGGGCGTACTCGAGAGCGCGGTCGAGATCCTCTTCCATCTCCGCCAGGTTGTAGGCGATCTCGTAGTAGGCGATCGTCTTGGTGAAGCTCGAACGCGCCTCGTCGAGCAGCCGCTGGCCGATGCGGTTGCCCTCGCGGAAGCGCCCTTGGCTGCGCAGGGCCTCGATCAGGGCCGCGCTGGCGGTGGCCTCGAGGCGCTCGCCGGGGGCGAGCTCGAGCACTTTGCGCGCCACGGTTTCGAGCTCCTGGGTCAGTTCGAGCTCGGAGCACACCAGGGCGTAGGACATCAGGAGCGTCGGGTTTTCGGGGTCCAGGGCGAGGGCCTTGCGGTAGGCCGTCAAGGCCCCGCGGCGGTCGGCGCGACCGAGCCGCTCGTCCCCCTGGGCGAGCAGCGCGCGGGCTTCGCCGCCCACCTCGGGCAGCGGCAGGGCGTCGCTGCCCGACAGGTACCGCACCACGTCGGCATAGCGCAGGCTACGCGGATTGAGCCGCTGGGCCTGGCGGAAGGCCGCCAGCGCTCGGACGTTCCAGCCGCGTTCGAGCAAAGCCAAGCCGAGCAGGTCGTAGGCTTCCTCGAAGCTCGGGTCGCGTTTGACGGCGGCGGTCAGCTGGGTGATGGCGGCGGAGCTCTTGCCCATCTCGTAGAAGACGTTGCCGAGCAGAAACAGCGCCTGAGGCGCGGGGTCGATTTCGATCGCCCGCTCGAGGAACGGCACCGCCCGGGCCAACTCTCCGCGGCGGGCGTGGATGGTACCGAGCGACAGCTGGGGCAGAAACGCCTCAGGAGCCAGGGCCGCGGCCCGCTTCAGCAGCTCTTCGGCCCGCTCGTCCGCACCGCGCTCGAGCTGGATCACGCCGCTGTAGACGAGGGCGTCGTAGTGCCGGGGTTCGAGCTCGAGCACGCGCGCGAGAAACGGCAGTGCGGCCTCGGCGTCGCCGTCGTTCCAGTAGGTTTCGCCCAGAAAGTAGGCCAGCTCGACGTTGCCGCGATCGAGCCGGAAGGCGTGCTCCAGGGCCCCCAGGGCGCGCCGCGAATCGAGGGCGAGAAAGGCCTGCTCGGCCTCGGCCAGATAGCCCTGGAAGGCGTCCTTCTTGTCACCCTCGTAGAGAGCAGCGAGGCGATCTCGGACGGCGGCGAAACG
>JANRLG010000078.1:0-5310 GCA_033762835.1 Thermoanaerobaculia bacterium | reverse complement strand
CTCGGCCGGCGCCTCGAGCGTTTGGGGTGACGTGACCGGCGGGGCGGGGGCCTCGCCGATCGCTTCGCGGATGGCCTTCTCTAGGATCAGAACGGCTTCTTTCACCTCCTTGTCGTAGGTATAGAGGTCATAGACGGCGGTGATGTCGCGGTCGGCATGGCCGAGGACGCGTTTCAGGATGAACCGCGGTACGCCGCGCTGGGCCATCCAAGTAGCGGCCGTGCGGCGCAGGTCGCGGGGCTGCCAGTTCTCGACGCCGGAGACGCGGCGTATCCGCTTCGTCAGTTCGTCCACCATGCCGCCGGTCTCCATGCGGTGGGCAAAGTGCTTGAAGTACCAGCCGGCCGGGCTCGGCCGGAAGGGCGCGAGAAGCTCTTGAGCAAGGGGGGAAAGGAAGGTCCGGTAGGGCTTCCGGGTCTTGGTCATCGCCGCCGGGACGTTCCACCAGAGATCCGCGCCGTCCTGTACCAAGTGATTGGCATTCAGTCGGCCGATTTGGGCAGCTCGCTGGGCCGTGGCGAGTCGAAGCGGTAGGTAGACCGCCGCGGGATTGGAATCGATCCGGCAGGCGTGCCAAATGCGGCGCACCTCGTCCGCGGAGAGCACCCGTTCCCGCGGTAGGCCCTTGTGAAGCGTGGGAATCAGGCGCGCCGGGTTGGTCGCGAGATCGTGATGAAGGACTCCCCAGGTCAAGGCCTTGCGCAGGATGCCGTGAACGCGGTTCGCTGTCGTCGGCCCCCGCTTCATGATCTCTTCGAGGACGAGCCGGATGTCTTTGACGGTCAGGGAATCCACCTTGCGATTGCCGAACGCCGGAATCCAAATCGTCTTCATGGCCCATGCGTCGGTCTTCCAAGTCGTCTTCCGTGGCTTGGCATAGCGCTCCAGGTAGTCGGCTGCGAGATCGGCGAACATCACGCCGCGGGGCTTCGGTTCGGCCTTCTTGGGTACGGGGTCCTCGCCGGCTTGGACTTTCTCCCGCAGCGTTGAAGCCTGCAGGCGAGCTTCCGCCAAACCGAGCTGTGGAAAGGTCCCGAGCGTGACGCGTCGCCGGCGGTGGTTGCCGTGAGCGTCGGTGTCCTCGGGTGAGCTGTAGGCAAAGCTCCAGGTCTTGGCCTGCGTCGAGGCCCGAAGGACCAGGCCCACCACAACCGAATCCCAGTACTCGAGGCGGCCCTCGCGGGGTTGGATGGAACGGATGAGACGATCGGTTAGAAACGTGACGGCCATAAGCTCCTCGGGTTCAAATCCGGGTTCTATGATCACAATCCGAAATCGCGGCGCATGCCGTGCCATGCGCCGGCATGACCAACGTAAATGAAGCACGACAAGAGGTAACGGTCAAGTGTGCGCCGGCATGCCGGCGCATGCCGGCGCAAATAAAATCTTCTTTTCGGCCCTTCCTAAAAAATAGAGCGAAGCGATCTCTGGGGGCGGAGAGGAAGGCCCGTCAAGGCTCGCGCAGCGACCCCGAAGGGGCGTCCCCGGAGTCTTCGGAGGGGCGGCCTTGACGGCCTTCCGCGCCCCCAGACCATGGATCGAGAAGGGCCGAAAAGGTCTGGGCGGGGGTGAAGTGCCGGCCCTGCCGGCGGCCACCCGAAACTCCACGGCCCCGGGCGGGGCGCCGAAGGCTGGGGGAGAAGCCACCACGAGCGGTGCCGGGCGGCGGTGTGGCTCCGGCCCCGCATGGACTCTTCTCCCCCCGGCCTCACGCCGATTGGCGAACGGCGTTCGCCTCCGGCTCGCCCACCAGCACGCGCGCCAGCTCCCGGTAGTCCTCGGCACCCGTCGAGCTCGGCGCGAAGCGGTGAATGGGCATCTTGGCTGCCGCGGCTTCGGAGAGCCGGACGTTCTCGCGAACCGTCACCACCGGCACGCCCGGCAAGGAGGCCGCGGCGAATTGGCGAATCCGGTCCGCCACTTCCGTGGCATGTCTCGTCCGGCGATCGAGCCGACACACCACGATCGCCGCCGTGCGCAAACCTGGATTCAGCCGCTTCTGGACCTTGGCGATCGTCGTCGTCATGCGTGCCAGGGCCTCGGCGGCGAGGAACCGCGCTTCGACCGGGATCACCAGCTCGGTGGCGGCAGCGAAGGCGTTCTGGGTCAAGAAGCCGGGCGACGGTGGGCAGTCGAGCACCACGACGTCGAACCGGCCGGGTGGTAGCTCCTCGAGCGCCGTCGCAAGCAGCCGCTCGGCGCCGGGCTCGCTGGCCAGGGACCGCGCTGCGACGGCCAGGTAGGGCGAGGCAGGCAGGACCTCGATGCCCGGCTCATTGCCCGGTTGCAGGGCATCGACGAGCGGCACCGAGCCCTCGAGCACGTGGAACGGCGCTTGGTTGGCCTCGGAGGCAAGCACCCCGAGCCACCGCGTGGCATTCGCCTGGGGGTCGAAATCGACGAACAGGACCTTCAGGCCCCGTTCGGCGAGAAGAGCCGCGAGGTTGACGGCGGTCGTCGTCTTGCCCGTCCCGCCCTTGTCGTTGGCGACTGCGATGACGCGCATCACGCCACCTGCTCGAGCCCGAGCTCTGCGCCGAGGGCGGAAACGAGGCCGGGAGACGACGAGCGAACGGTGGCGGCCACCGCCTCGGCGAATTGGACCTCGAGCTCTTCGAGCGGCAGGTCCGCGAGCTGGTGGAACAGGTCGCCCGCGGGCTCGTCGCCGAGGATGGCCTGACGCTCGGCGAGCGCGAAGCGCAGGGCCAGCGGGTAGGAGTCGGCGAGGGCTCGGGCGAGGGCCTCGGGGTGGTGCGAGCCCCGGTGATCGGCGGACACTGAGGTTTGCCGCGACTCGGGGGGTGGGGGCTGGTCAGGACCAGCGTCCCGCGGCTCGTCAACCGGGTTCGTCGAGGGACCGCGATCCGCGTTCAGATCCTCGGTCCGCGTCGCTGCCGACATCCGTTCCAGCAGATCCTCTCCCTGCGACATCGCCTCGTCGGCGTCGTCCCGCCCGCCCAGCAACCCCACCAACCCGCGCCGTTGCTCCGACTCCTCGAGTCCGGCCAAGCGCCGAGCCTCGGCCAGGCCGATCCGCCCATCCGCGAATGCCGCTCGCGCTTCGGGCACCAGCTCGGTCAGAGCAATCCGGAGCTGCACCCAACGCTGGCTCTTCCCTGCCTTCGTCGCGATCTGCTCCGTCGACAGCCCGTGCTCGTCCCGCAACCGGGCGAAGGCCTCGGCCTCCTCGAGCGGGTGGAGGTCCTGCCGCTGGAGGTTCTCGACGATCGCCCGCAGCAGCATGGTCGCGTCGTCGAGCTCGGCGGCCACCTGCGCCGGCACCCCGAAGTCCGCCGGCAGCCGGCCATCCGCCACGAGCTTCGACAGCGCCCGGAAGCGCCGCTCGCCCGCCACGACCTCGAGCCGCCCCGGATCACCCGGAGACCGGCGCAGCTCGAGCGGCTGCCGCAGGCCATCGGCCGCGATCGAGGCCGCCAACTCCGAGATGCCCTCGGCGTCGAAGTGCTTCCGGGGATTCCGGGGCGAGGGCACGATGGCCGACAGCGGCACCCGCCGCAGCTCGGCCTCGAACCCCTTACCCGGCTCTTGGGCGGGGGCCGTTCCGCCGGGCACCAGGTTCAGCGCCTCGAACGGGTCATGGGGCAACGTCGTCCGGGGCGGCCGGCGCCGCTCCCGAGTCGAGGGGGACGTGTTCATGTCGAGCTCCTTTCGGCGGAGGAGGCGTCGCCTCTTACTCCTAGGATGTCTACAGGTTCATAACTACAGGGAAGAACTACAGGAGGGGCGGGCAAGGCCTTTAGGGACAATGGTTTGCGAGCCGGATTCGTCCCCAAATATTCGTGGGCCTGTCCCCAAATATTCGTGGCTGGGACGCGCTTTCGTCCCCAAATATTCGTGGAAGGCGTCCCCAAGTATTCGTGGAAAATTCGCCCTTTCCACAGGCATTTCCACATTTTTTCCGCAATCTTTTCCGCAGCGATTCGGGATTTCGAGGGATTCGCGGTGCGAGGCCGCTCCGGCCAGCCGTTCCACGAGCGCCTGTGGGCCTTGAAGCCGGTCGGATCTGTCCCCAAATATTCGTGGCTCGGAAGGGCCAGTGACGCTCCGATCACGGCATCCTCCGGCGGGGAGCTTGGGCCCGGACGTGCGGTGTGCCGGCGGTAACACGAAGTCCCAGGCCCGTCGACTCCACCGTTGCCGAGTGGTAGACGGCGACCACCGCGCCGAGCGCTCGCTCGAAGTTCTCGCGGAACTTCCGGACGCTGCCGGTGGTGCCGAACTGGGCGGCGAGCAGTGGCCAGGGGATGGTGATGGGTTGGTCACCGCTGGAGAACGAGCGGTAGCTGAGCCAGGCGTAGATGTCGATCGCGAGCGGCGACGCGAGCACCCGAAGGACTCGGAAATCGACCGGGACCGGGTGCCGCAGAAGCTCCTGGAAGAACGCGTCCGAGAGCTTGAGCTTGCCGCCCGGCTCCGTCGTGGGCTCCCACCACACGGCGCTGTCCGAGATGCGGTAGCCGGCGTCCGCCTGGAGCCGGCCCCGTGGCCGGCGCTCGTCCCACGAGTACGAGATCGTCGTGTTGAGTAGCCGCCGCAACTGGTCCCGGAAGCGCTCGAACGGGCCGTTGTCGCCGCCGCTAGGGGTGATGCCCAGCTCGCGCATGGTCGCCGTGAGCGAGTCGCCGAGCTCGATCTCCGGGCTTCGAGTACGGACCGCCTCGGTCCCGAGCCAAGCCAGCAGGAGCCGCGGGTACCGGCCGTAGGGCAAACCGATCTGGGGCGGCGCCTGGAGAGTGAGGGTGAGCGCGCCGTTGCGGCGGACGAAGGACGCTTCCGGCGGCTCGCGGTAAGGCAGGTTGGCCTGGACCAGAAGGCGGCTCAGAAAGGCCACCGAGCCGACCTCCGAGGCGGGCTCCTCGCGGATCACATCGACCTGGTCCAGGAACCGCCGTTGGGGTGGCGTCAGCCGAACCAGGGCGGTCATGATGCCTCCCCGAGGAGCATTGTGCTGACTCGTCTCGCTCCGCCGGGCGGAAACGCCGCGGAGTCCAAGACGGTTTCCCAGGCCCCAAAACTCGGACTCGAAGAACTGCCCGCGCGACCCTCCCGGGTCACAATCGGGTCACAGTGAGCAGCCCACAGGGGACCATTTGTGACCCATTTTGACCTCAGCCCTTGCGTCGTAAACCCTTGCCGCTGTAGTCTTTAGCCGTCGGTAGTTGACAGGGTCGGGTAACTCTTAATCTGCGGGTTCGGGGTTCGATTCCCTGGCGGCTCACCACCTAAAGCCAGCCATTTGCCTTCCTTAAGCCCCCTGTGCCAGCCTCTCGACTCGAGGGAGGTGGCAAT
>JANRLG010000077.1:0-33023 GCA_033762835.1 Thermoanaerobaculia bacterium | reverse complement strand
CGCCCCTCTTCGGCCCTTGGCCCTCCCGCGAGCGTGCTACACTGCGCCGAATCGCTCCGGGATTTCCGGAGCCCCCCCGACCCGTAAGGACTGGACACCGCGTGCTTCTGACCGCCCGGCGGATCGTATTGATCCACTTCTTGATGCGCTTGCCGGACATGCTCCGGCCGGCCATCCATGCCGCCGACCGGTTCGTCCAGCGCTTCGTCAAGCAGAGACTGATCGGTGCCACCGGCAGCTGCGCGGCCCTCGCCGTGCGCGCGACGGCGGCCCGGCCCTTCGGTCACCAGGCTCGGGTCCGCATGGTCCACGGCCTCCCCCGCTCGACCACCCAAGAAGGCTCAGCTCCCCGTTTCGTCTGAATCGCTACCGACGTCCACGGCTCGCCCGCGGTCGTCTCGGTCCACGGCCCGCGAAATTCGTGGTGCCCAGTGCGTTTCTCCGACGAGAAGGAGCCATGGACGATTCTTGCTCCCCGGCCGCCACGGCGGTCGCTCCCGGATTCCTCGCCGAGTTGGAACGGCTGCGAACTTGGTTCGACGCCGAGCTCGCTCGCTTTTTGACGGCGCGCCGCGCCGAAATCGCGGCCGAGGCCCCCGACGCCGTCGAGTTGGCGGACGAAGTCGCCCGCCTGGTCGGCAGCGGCGGCAAGCGGCTGCGCCCGGCTCTCGTCGTGGCCGGCTGGCGAGCCTGCGGAGGCCGGGACCTAGCGGTGGTCTCGCCGCTCGCTCAGGCCGCCGAGCTGCTTCACACCTATCTGCTGATCCATGACGACATCATGGATCACGCCGAGCTGCGTCGTGGCGCGCCCACCGTCCACGCCGAGTTGCGCGAGCGCCACCGCGCCGCGGGCTTTCCCGGCGACTCGGCAGAGCACGGGCGGGCGCTCGCGATCCTCGCTGGCGACCTCGCGGCCTCGTGGGCGGCGGAGCTCGCCTACCGCGCGGCGGACCCACCTGGTGTGGCCCGCACTTGGGCGCTCATGGCTTCCGAGGTCATCGCCGGCCAGTACCTCGAAATGCGCTTGCCGCTCCTGGCTCGCGGGGGCGGGCGACCGAGCGAAGCCGAGCTGCTGAACGTGTTGCGCCTGAAGTCCGGCCGCTATTCCGTGGAGCGCCCGATCGAGCTCGGAGCCCGGCTGGCCGGTGCTGACGCGGCGACGCTGACCGCCCTGGCCACCTACGGCCGTGCCGTCGGCGAGGCGTTTCAGCTCCAGGACGACCTTCTGGGGCTCTTCGGCGAAGCCCAGGAGACCGGCAAGAGCGTCGGCGGCGACTTCTTGGAGGGCAAGTACACCTTGCTCCTCCACTTCGCCCTCGAGCGCGCCGCGGAAGCGGACCGCACCTGGCTGCTGGCACGGCTCGGCCAGGCCGACCTCCCCGCCGACGAGCTGCACCAGGCCCTCGCGCGGATCCGCGCCACGGGCGCCCGCGAGCGCCTCGAAGGTGAGATCGAGGCTCGCTTCGCAGCCGCCCTGGCGGCTCTCGACGACGCCGCGCTCCAGCCGGAGGGGCACGACTTCTTCACCGGCCTCGTGGCCTACCTCCGGGAGCGTGACCGGTGAGTACCACGACCCTCAGCCCGCCGCGGGACCGCAAGGCCGAGCACATCCGTCTGGCCCTCGACGAGTCGCTCCAGGGGCCCGGCGCGTCCGCCTTCGACGATTGGTACTTCGAGCACAACGCCTTGCCCGAGATCGACTTCGCCGAGATCGACACGAGCGTCGAGTTCCTGGGCAAGAAGCTCTCGGCGCCGCTCCTCATCTCCGCCATGACCGGCGGCACCGGGCTCGCCCGGGCGATCAACGAGAACCTCGCCCGCGGGGCCGAGGCTCGCCGGGTGGCCCTGGCCCTCGGCTCCCAACGCAAGGCGCTCGAAGACGTGGACCAAGTCGCGAGTTTCGCGGTGCGGGAGCTCGCGCCGTCGGTGCCGCTTCTGGGCAATCTCGGTGCCGTGCAGCTCAATTACGGCTTCGGCCTGGACGAGTGTCGGGCGGCGATCGAGATGATCGGTGCCGACGCCCTGGTGCTCCACCTGAACGTGCTGCAGGAAGCCTTGCAGCCCGAGGGCAACACGAACTTCAAGCAGCTCCTGCCGGCGATCGCGCGGCTGGTGCCGCAACTGCCGGTGCCCCTCGTGGTCAAGGAGGTCGGCGCCGGATTGTCGGCAGACGTCGCCCGGCGCCTGGCCGGCGTCGGGGTCCGCCACCTGGACACCGCCGGCCGCGGCGGCACCAACTGGGTGCGCATCGAGGCCCAGCGTTCCGGGGACGTACCGCTCGGCGAGCTGTTCGCAGACTGGGGCATCCCCACTCCCGACTCGATCCGCGCCGTCGCAGCGGTGCCCGGCGTTTTCGTCATCGGCAGCGGCGGCCTGCGCAGCGGGCTCGACGTCGCCAAGGCCCTCGCCCTCGGGGCCGACCTCGCGGGCCTCGCGTTTCCTTTCTTGACACCCGCCACCGAGTCCGCCGACGCGGTGGCCACTCGCATCGATCGTTTCGTCCGCGAGCTCAAGATCGCCATGTTGGCGGTCGGTGCCCGCACGATCGCCGAGCTCCAGCGGACTCCGGTACACAAAAGGTCCTCCCGATGAGAAAGATCAATCCGGTGGCTCAACTTCCGTCCCGTCGCGATTCCCTGATCCAGGCCCTGGTGGCCCGCGAGATCGGCTTCCACCAGGTCCCCGACGATCTCTCCGCCGAGGAGGCCGCCGACGTTCGGCGCTCCGCCCTCGAGGAGATGACCGGCGCCTCCCTCGCGAAGACCGGGGCCTACGCGCTCGACGACGAGCGGGCCGCCACGCGTCACTGCGAGAACTTCTTCGGTGCCGTGCAGATCCCGCTCGGCATCGTCGGCCCACTGGTGGTCCACGGCGAACACGTCGACGAGGAGGTCTACGTGCCGCTGGCGACCACCGAGGCCGCCCTGGTCGCCTCCACGAACCGGGGCTGTGCGGCCCTCCGGCGCTCCGGCGGCGTCACTGTGCGCGTCGAGGATTGCGGCATGACCCGCGCGCCGGCCTTCAAAACGAAGGGGATCGTCGATACCCAGCGTTTCCTGGCCTGGGTCGAGGACCATTTCGACGAGATTCGTACGATCGCCGAGGGCACCAGCCGGTACCTGAAGCTGCTCGACATCCGGCCCTACGCGATGGGCACCACGGTGTACCTGCGCTTCCGTTTCCAAACCGGCGACGCCATGGGCATGAACATGGCCACGATCGCGTGTGACCGCGTGGTGCGCCAGTTCATCGAACCCATGGGCGGGGCCGAATGCATCGCCTTGTCGGGCAACTACTGCGTCGACAAGAAACCCGCCGCGATCAACTTCCAGGAAGGCCGCGGCAAGCGCATCTTCGCCGAGGCGGTGATCCCCAAGGAGGTTCTCGCCCGGACCTTGAAGACGACCGCCGAAGGTCTCGCGGAAGTCAACTACCGCAAGAACCTGCTGGGTTCAGTGGCGGCCGGGGCCATGGGCTTCAACGCCCACTTCGCCAACGTCCTGGCGGCGTACTTCATCGCCACCGGGCAGGATCTCGCCCACGTCGTCGAGGGCTCCATGGGCGTCACCTGCCTCGAGCCCCGCGGCGACGGCGACATCTACGCGTCGATCTACCTGCCGGTGGTGCCCCTCGGGGCCGTCGGCGGCGGCACCGCGCTCGACACGCAGAGTGAGGCCCTGGCCATGCTCGGCGTGCAGGTGCGGGAAGACAAGCCCGGCAACGCCGTCGGGCGTCTGGCGGAGATTCTCGGCGCCGTCGTCCTGGCGGGTGAACTGTCGCTCATGGCGGCCTTCACCTCGGACGACCTGGCGAGCGCCCACGAGCGGCTGTCGCGAGGGAAGCAGCACTGAGCGGCGTCCGGGTCACGGCTCCCGGCAAGCTGATCCTGGCCGGTGAACACGCGGCGGTCTATGGCCGACCCGCCCTGGTGGCGGCGGCCGGCTTGCCGCTGGTCGCCGAGCTGCGGGCAGGTGGCGGCCGCGAGGTTCGACTTGACGTGCCCCAATTGGGCATCGCCGAGCGGGTCAGTTGGGCGGAGATCGCGGCCTATACCCAGGCGGCCCGAGTGGCTTGGGAGGCGTACGCCGCGGCGCCCTCCGCGGATGCTTTTTCGCGGGTGCGGGGAGACGATTCGGCGCATTTGGTGAAAGTGGCCTTGGGGGAGACGTGGGAAGAGCTGGGTGGGGAGGTCCCCCCGGGGCTTCATTTGCTTCTCCGGTCCGAGTTGCCGTTGGGCTCGGGGTTCGGCAGCTCAGCGGCGGCGGCAGTGGCGATCGTGCAGGGCCTATTGGCCTGGCTCGGGGAGGCCGCTCCCCGGGAGCGGGTGCTGCGGCTGGCGCTCGAGGCCGAGCGGCGCCAACACGGCAAACCCTCGGGCATCGACACCACGACGGTCGTGTATGGCGGAGTCCTGGCCCTGCGGCGGGTCGGCACCAAGCTGGTCGTGGACCCCGTGGTGGCGTCGCCGACGGGCTTGCTGTCCCGGCTTCGCATCTACGGCACCGGGACTCCCGCCGAAGCAACTGGGGCCGTCGTGGCCGCCGTGGCCGAGTGGGGCGCGAGCCACCCCGAGCGTTTCGCCGCCGTGCTCGACGAGATCGAAGGGGCCACCCAACACCTGAGGACGGAGCTCGAAAGGGATCGGGAGGACGCCGCGGTCACCCTCGACGCCCTGCGCGCCTGCCACCGCGGACTCCAGGAGCTCGGCGTGGTACCCGCCCCGGTAGCCGCCGTCGTGGCCGCCGTGGAAGCGGCCGGCGGGGCTGGCAAGATCTCCGGCGCGGGAGCCGCGACCGGCTCCGGCGGCGGCACGCTGCTCGTTTATCATCCCCACCCCGAAGCGCTTGAAACCCAACCCGAGCTGGCCCGTCTGCCCCGCTACCGGGCGCCCCTGGGTGCCCCGGGAGTCGCCATCGAGGAGGTCCCGTGAGTTCCCGTGTCACCTGGAGTGCCCCGTCCAACATCGCCTTCATCAAGTACTGGGGCACCAAGGACACCGAGCGCGTGCTGCCGTACCACGCCTCGATCTCGATGTCTCTCGAGGTCTGCCGCTCGACGACCACCGTGGAGGTAGCACCCGGGCTCGCCGAGGACGAAATCTGGTGGCTCGAAAACGGCCGCCGGACGCTCGCCACCGGCACCTTCCGGGCCAAAGCCGCGAAGCACTTGGACACGCTGCGCCGCGAGCTCGGGCGGACCGAACGGCTGCGGGTGGCGACTTCGAACAGCTTTCCGAGCTCCGCCGGACTCGCCAGCTCGGCGTCCGGCTTCGCCACCTTGGCCGTGGCGGTGTCGCGGGCCTTCGGCCTCACCCTCGAGCCCGGGCCCCTGTCGGTGCTGGCGCGGCTGTCGGGCTCGGGCTCGGCCGCGCGTTCGGTGCTTGGGGGTTACGTCGAGTGGCCCGCGGGGCCGCGGGCGAGCGACGGCTGGATCGCGCCCCTCGCGACGGCCGAAGATTGGCCCCTCGCCAATGTCATCGCCATTCTCGAGACCGGCGCCAAGGAGGTCTCGTCCCTCGACGGCCACCGCCGCGCCCCGACCAGCCCCTACTTCGAGCACCGGCGCTCGCTCGTGCCCGAACGGCTGGCGACGGTCCGCCGAGCCATCGCGGCGCGCGATTTCGACGCTTTGGCCACGATGCTCGAGCTCGACGCCATCGACCTCCACGTCATCGCCATGACCTCGGTGCCGCCGATCTTCTACTGGAACCCGGCCACCCTCGCCGTGCTCGAAGCCGTGCGCCACCTGCGACGCGACGGCGTGCCCGCCGCCGCCACCATGGATGCCGGCGCCAACGTCCACGTGTTGTGCCCCGCCGCTGCCGCGGACACGGTGGCGGCCCGGCTGGTCGCCGTGCCGGGGGTCCGGGAGCTGATCCGCGATCACGTCGGCAGCGGGCCGCGGCCGGAAGATCTCGACCTGCTGGAGACCCCGACGTGAGGGGCGTCGTCCTGCTCAAGCTCGGCGGCAGCTTGCTGACCGACAAGTCTCGCGAGGACACCGACCACCCCGAGATCATTTCGCGCCTCGCCCAGGAGATCGCCGCGGCGCTCGCTGGACCGCAACCGCCGCCCCTCGTCGTCGGCCACGGCAGCGGCTCCTTCGGCCACGCCGCGGCAGCGCGCTCGGGCATCGCAGCGGGCCTCGGAAGCTCGGAGCGGCTCCGCGGCGTGGTCGAGACGCGCGAACGGGCGGTCGAGCTGCATCGCCGGGTCGTCGCGGCCCTCGCCGAAGCCGGCGCCTTGCCCTACTCCATCTCGCCGTCGAGCGCCCTCGTGACGGCGGCCGGAAAGGGCGAGAGTTTCTTCCTCGAGCCCTTGCAGCGAGCTCTCGACGCCGGCCTCCTGCCGGTGGTCTACGGCGACGTCGTCATGGATCGCGCCCAGGGTGCCGCCATCGCCTCGACGGAAACCGTCTTCCTTGCCCTCGCCGACGCCGGCCTGCCAATCGCCCGAGCTCTGTGGGCAGGCGTGACCGATGGCGTGCTCGACGACGCTGGCGAGACGATTGCCCACATTAGGGTGGGTGCCTCAAGAGAGGCCGAAGCCGCCGCGGGCGCCAGCGCCGCCACCGACGTCACCGGCGGCATGCGCCACCGGCTGGCCGCGGTGCTGGAACTAGCCGTGCGCGGCGTGGAGTCGGTGTTGTTCGACGGCCGGGTGCCGGGGCGGTTGGGGGCGGTGTTGAAAGGAGAGGCGGTGCCGGGGACTAGAGTGGACGGAGTGGACAGTGGACGAAATGGACTGAGTGGACACGGCCCGAGGCCGTTCTGAAGAACTTCTTGTCCACTTCGTCCATTTCGTCCACTTCGTCCACCGTCCACTCCTAACCCCGGGCCGCCACCCGGGCGGCTTGTGCCAGGGAGACGGCCCCAAACCCAATGGCCTCGTCGGCGGGGAGAAACCGCGGGGAGTGCGCCGCCACGACCGGCGCCCCCTCCGGCCGAGAACCGATCCTCAGGAAACACCCGGGCATCCGCTCGAGGTAAAACGCAAAGTCCTCCGACGCCAGGTTGGTCATCCCGAAGGGTACGAGAGCACTCTCCCCGAACGATTCGACGACCGCCTGGGTGGCCCAGGCGGCGGCGCGTTCGTCGTTGACCAAAGGCGGCGGGCCGATCTCGATCTCGACCTCGACCCCCAGCCCGTGGGTTGCGGCGACGCCGCGGGCGATTCGTTCGACCTCCTCGACCAGCGTCGTGCGGGTCTTCGGATCGGTGGCGCGCAGGGTGCCCGCCAGATGGGCGCGACTGGGAATGACGTTGTGAGCCGCGCCGGCCTGGAGCTCGCCGACCGTCAGCACGGCGGGCGCGGACGGGTCGATGCGCCGGGCGACGACGGTCTGCAGGGCCATCACGAGGGCCGCGGCTCCGACCACCGGGTCCGCCGACTCGTGGGGCCGGGCCCCGTGGGCCCCCGGAGCCGTCAGCGTGAGGCGGAAAATGTCTGCCGAGGCCGCCAGGGGGCCGGCCTGGGCGACGATCTTGCCGAGCGGAAAACGTAGGTCGACGTGGGCGCCGAAGATCGCCGCGGCGCCATCGAGCACGCCGGTCGCAAGCACGGCGGCGGCGCCGTCGGCCACTTCCTCGGCAGGTTGGAGCAGCACCAAGACGTCGCAGGCGGCCGGCTCGGCGGCGAGCAGCGCCGCCGCACCCACCGTCCAGCTGGCGTGGACGTCGTGACCGCAGGCGTGCATGCGGCCCGGGATCTCGGAGGAGAACGCCGCTCCGGTGGCTTCGTCGATGGGCAACGCGTCGATGTCGCCGCGCACGATGATCGGTGGACGGCTGCGGTCCCGACCGGCGAACCGTGCCACCAGGCCCGTGCCCGCCACACGTTCAAGGGAGAGCGGATCGAGCCGGCCGAGCTCCACCTCGAGCCGCGCCGCCGTTTCGTGTTCCTCGAAGGCCAGCTCGGGGCGCCGGTGGAGATCGTGGCGCAGGGCCACGAGGCGCGCCGCGAGCTCCGGCTTCAAGCCCACGGTCATGACGGCCGCAGCTCCTGGGACCGCACGGTGATGCGATCGAGGTGCTCACGGTCGACCTCGACGCCCATCCCAGGACGATCCCAGGGCACCCGGACCCGGCCGTGGTCGTCCATGGTCCACTCCGGAGTCACCACGTCCTGTTGCCAGTACCGTTCGGAGGGCGAGAGATCTCCGGGCAAACAGAAATTCGGCAAGGAAGCCAGGGCGACGTTGTGGGCGCGCCCGATGCCACTTTCGAGCATGCCGCCGCACCAGACCGGGATGCCGTGCTCGCGGCACAGGTCGTGGATGGCGATCGATGCGGCGAAACCGCCCACCCGGCCGGGTTTGATGTTGATGATCTTGCCGGCACCCAGCTCGATCATGTCCGCCGCGCGGTTCAGACTCGTGATCGACTCGTCGAGGCACAGCGGCGTGACGAGCTCTTTCTGAAGCCGGGCGTGGCGCAGCAGGTCTTCCCCTTCGAGGGGCTGCTCCATCATCAACATGCCGATCGGGTCGAAGCGCTTCAGGTGCTCGGAATCGGCGGGCGTGTAAGCAGCGTTGGCGTCGACCGCGAGGGGCGTGCCGGGCGGCAGGCCGCGGCGCAAAGCGGTCAGGTACTCGAGGTCGGCACCGGGACGGATCTTGATCTTGATCTTGCGGTAACCGCGATCGACCGCCGCCTGGGCCTTGACCAGCAGTTCCGCCGGGGTCGCTTGGAGCCCCAAAGAGATCCCCGCTTCGACCTCGCGCCGCTCGCCGCCCAACACCTGGGCCAAGGGCACGCCCTCGAGCTGGGCAAAAAGCTCCCAGCCGGCCATTTCGAGCGAGGCCTTGGCCATGCGGTGGCCCTTCAGGTCGCCTTCGAGCAGCGGTGCGATCTCCCGGGGGTGGACGAACGCCTTCCCGAGGACCCGCGGCACGAAGAGCTCGGCGAGCATGGGCCAGGCCGTGTCGATGGTTTCGTAGCTGTAGTTGGGCCGCTCTCCCGCGACGCATTCGCCCCAGGCGCGGACGGTTCGGGTCGCGCCGCTGCCCTCGAGCTCACAGAGCAAGATGCGGCGGTCGTGGACTTCGCCGGAGGAGATGCGGAAGGGTTCTTTCAGGCGGAGGCGAACCTCCCGCAGGATCACACGGTCGATGGTGAACACAGGGCGTAGTGCCTCCTGGCCTCGGGCTCCGCGTCGCGGAGCAGGCCGACGATCTGGTACCCGGCGGCGAAGTGCGCCTCGAAGGCGGCGCGGGTCGCGGCTCGCCAACGCGCCCCGCTTCCGGGATGGAGCTTCTCTTCGGCGTGAATGTCGGCCGGGATTTCGATGCGCACCGGGCCGCCGCCGGGAATCGCCACCGTTCCGGCGTCGACCACGGGGGCCGCGGCGAGGTCGGCCGGCAGCGCGGGCGGCTGGCCGGCGAGGCGCGCCGCCACCGCCGCGGAGTCGAGCTCCCAGCGGACGATGAAGCGGTCCGTGCCGAGACCCTGGAAGAGCACGCTGTGGTCCCCGGTGCCGTAGTAGTCGCGATGGTAGGAGTCGACGCGGGCGCCGAGCCGATTCAAGTTGAGATTGGCGTTCCTCGCCACCAGCGGATCAAAGGTCCAGTACATCTTGCGCACGCCCAGAGCGAGCAGGAGCTCACGTTGGAAGAGCTTCAGCCGGTACCCCAGACCATGATCGCGAACCTCGGGGCGCACGGCCAACAGGTGGGACCAGTGGGCCAGCTCACCCCGGTAGAGTCCGGTGATGCCGAAGACGAACCCCGCGAGCTCGCCACTGGGCCGGAAGGCCCCGGCGGTGACGCCGCCCATCTGCCGGACCAAACGCTGGATGATCGGAGGGACGGCGTCTTCGAAGGAATCGCCCCAGGTGGCGCGTTGGATTTCGAGGCACGCCGCGTGATCCTCGGCTGTGACGAGCTCCCGCAAGACGTAGTCGGAGGCGTGACCAGGCATGGGACGGCGGCGATGATAGCGCAGCCTCCGACGCGGCCGGGCACTGTCCCGCAAGTCGTTTCTGCGGTATAAATGCGCCACGGCCTTCCGGCCCCATCTCTTTCGTTCTCCATCGGATACGTGTCGAAGACCGTGATCACCTCGCTGATCAGTCGCAAGGGCGGTGTGGGCAAGACCACGACCGCAGTCAACCTCGCCGCGGCCCTCGCGAGCCGGGGCCACTCGGTGTTGTTGGTCGATCTCGACAGCCAAGCCTCGGCGTCCCTTTCGCTCGGTTTGACTCGGTCGGAGCTGGCGCCATCGACGGCGGATCTGATCCTGCGCGGCGTCCCGGCCACCTCGGTGATCCGCCCGGCCCACCCGCCGGGTTTGTCGTTGATCACCGGCTCGGTGGATCTGCTCGCCGCCGATGTCGAGTTGGGCGGCACCAACAAGGGCATCCTGCGGCTGCGCCAGGCGCTCGAACCGGTGCGCGGGCTCTACGACCACATCCTGCTCGATTGCCCGCCGGCCCTGTCGGTGGTGCCCACCTCGGCCCTGGTGGCTTCGGACGCCTTCATCGTGCCCGTGGTCCCCCAGTTCCTCGCCCTCGAAGGCGTCGAGAACCTGCTCCACGGCGCCGACCGCTTGAAGGAGCGTTTCGGCATTGCGCCGAGCCTCCTGGGCCTGGTGCTGACGCTGGTCGACTACCGCAGCAAGAACACCCGCGAGACCGTCAGCATGCTGCGCGAGCGCTATGGTGAGCTGGTCTTCGCCGTCGAGGTGCGAGTCAACGTGCAGCTCGCCGAGGCCCCCAGCCAAGGGCAGCCGGTGCAGTCCTACGCCCCCACTTCGACCGGTGCCGAGGCCTACCGGCTACTCGCGGAGGAGTTCCTGCTGCGGGCGGAACGCAGCGAGCGCCGCCTGGCGGACGCCGCCGTCGGCGCCTGAACGCTTCGCACGGGAGCCCCGACACCCGTACAATCCGCGGATGTCACGCCGCCGCGGTCTGCCGTTGCTGTTCCTGCTCACCGTCCTCGCGAGCTTCCCCACCCAGGCCCTACCGCCGGCCGAAGAAGTTTGGACCGAGGTCCGAACTCGCCACTTCACCCTGTACGGGGATGCGCGGCCGGCGGTCATCGAGTCGGTCGGGCGCGATCTCGAGCGCCTGCGCCAGGCGTTGACGCGGCTCAATCCCCAGGCGGACCTGCAGTCGCCCCAGCCGACCAAGATCTTCGTCTTCAAGAACGGCAAAGCGATGACGCCGTACACCCTGCGCAAACCGGACGGCGATCCCGCCGCGGTGCGCGGGTTCTTCCTGCGTCACCGGGACGGCAACTACGTGGTCATCGACGCCGATCCGCGCTCCGACCCGCGGCAGGTGATCTACCACGAGTATCTCCACTCGGTCGTCGACAACAACTTCCCCGACCTGCCGCTGTGGTTCAACGAAGGCCTGGCCGAGGTCTACTCGACCTTCTGGGCGAACGGCGACGAGGTGCGCATCGGGTTGCCGATCCTCGAGCACGTCAAGCGCCTGAGCCGCTACCAACACTTGCCGCTCGAGGATCTGTTCGCGATCGACTCCGATCACGAGGACTACAACGAAGGCAGCCGGCGCAGCACCTTCTACGCCCAATCTTGGGCGCTGGTCCACTACCTGCTCTTCGACGATGACCACGGCCGCCCGGCCCAGACGCTGCGCTACCTGGACGCCCTCGCCGCCGGCCGGGAGCCGAGAAGAGCCTTCGAAGAGTCCTTCGGCGCGAGCTACCGGGAGATCTCGAAGGCGCTCCAGGACTACCTGCGCCGCTCGCTGCTGCCCTATCGCCGTTACGAGCTCGCGGACCTGGCCGTGGACGCGACCGCGAGCGTCCGCGAGCTCCCCCGCGCCCAGGCGCTCACCGCCCTCGGAGATCTTCTGATCCACGTCGACGCCCAGGCCCAATCCGAGGTCGAGCGCCACTTCCGGGCCGCTCTGGATCTCGAGCCCGGGCACGCTCCGGCCTGGGCCGGCCTGGCCGCCCTACGCCATCGCCAGGATCGCCACGGCGAAGCCCAGGGACTGTTCGAGGAGGCCCTGCGTCTCGCCCCGGGCGATCCCTGGACCCACTACCTCTACGCCGACAGCCTGTTGCGCCGGCTGGTGGGGGAAGGCACGTTCGTGATCGCCGAGGACGACGAGACCCTGGAGGTTGCCCGGCTCGCGCGGCGCCACTTCGAGCAGAGCCTGCGGGCGCCGGCCCCGCCCGCGGACGCCTACGCCGGGCTGGGGCTGACGTATCTGTTCGACCGCGAGGACTTGGCGATCGGCGTCACGGCCCTCGAAACCGCTCACCGGCTGCTGCCGACGCGGGAGGATGTCACGCTCAATTTGGGGGTGCTCTACGCCCGAGCCGGCCAACGCGAGCGCGCCCGCACGACCCTCACCCGCCTCGCGGAACGCAGTGAAGACGCCGGAGTGCGTCACGCCGCCCGCGAAGCCGTGGCCCGCACCGAGGTCGAACGGGCCAATCAGCTGCTCGCGAGCGGCCAGGAGGCGGAGGCCCTCGAGGTCTTGCGCCGGGTTCAGAGTGAGGTCGAAGACCGCGCCTTCCGCAATCAGCTCGGCAGCGAGATCGAACGCATCGCCGCCACCGTGGACCACAATCGCTGGGTCGAACGCTTCAACCTCGCCGTGTCCTTGGCCCGGGAAGAAAACTACGACGGCGCTCTGGCGACCCTCGACGAGATTCTCGAGCACTCGAGCGACGGCGAGTTGCGCCACTCGGCCGCCGAGCTGCGGCGGCAGTTGGTGAAATTCCGGGGGCGATAACTACCCCACCCGCTCCCAAATCAACGGCGGCGCTTCCCCGCTGTCCGCCACCTGGTAACAACGTCCCAGGCGCTCGCCCCAGTCCGGGCCGCCGGGGCGGCTGTAGAACCGCGCCAGGGCCTGGCCGGCCACCACGGGCTCTCCGAGACGCACGTCGCTGCGCAGGGCGATGCCGAGGTCGATGGCGGCTCCGGGCTGGGTTCTCCCGCCACCGGCCTCGGAGAGCAGCAACCCCAGGCGCTCGGTGTCGATCGCCGCCAGCACGCCGTCCCGGGATGCCCGCACGACGGTCTCGAGCTCGGCCCGCGGAAAACTCGGCTGCTGCAACCAGCCGATTTCGACTCCCTGGGCCGCGGCCCAGTGGTCGAACCGCTCGCGCGCCCGACCGGAGGTGAGAGCTGCCTCGAGCGTGCCGCGGGTCAGCGGTTTGCCGACCAGCTCGGCGACCTCCGCCGCTTGGATCAACACCAACTCGGTCAAGTCCGCCGGGCCGCGGTTCTCGAGCGTGGCCAGGGACTCCTCGAGTTCGACACTGTGCCCGGACCAGTGGCCCAAGGGCTGGCTCATGTCGGTAACGAGCGCCCGGGCCGGCAAACCCAGCTCTCGGGCCGTGGCTACCAGCGCCCGAGCGAGCTCGCGCGACAAGTCGAGCTCGCGGAAGAACGCCCCGCTGCCGGTCTTGACGTCGAGCACCAGGCCGGCGGCGCCCGCGGCGAGCTTCTTCGACAAGATGCTCGCCACGACCAAAGGCAGGCTGCGCACCGTGCCGGTGACGTCCCGCAGGGCGTACAGACGGCCGTCCGCGGGGGCGATGCGCGCGGTGGGGATGATCAGCGCCAGGCCCGTCGCACGCAGGACGGCCAGGGTTTCGTCGCGCTCGAGCGCCTGGCGAAAGCCCGGCATGGTCTCGAGCTTGTCGGCCGTACCTGCGGTGTGACCGAGGCCGCGGCCGGTCATCATCACGATCGGTACATCGCAGGCGGCGAGCAGTGGGCCGAGTACGAGGGAGACTTTGTCGCCCACGCCGCCCGTCGAGTGTTTGTCCCCGAGGTGCGGGATCTCCCGGCGCAGATCCCACGCCTCGCCGGAAGCGAGCATGGCGCGGGTCAAGTCGCCGATCCGCTCGGTGGGCAGGCCGCGCACGGCGACGCCCATCAGGAAGGCTCCCAGCTGAGCATCGCCCCAACTGCCGTCGGCGGAGCCGCGCACGACCGCGGCGAGGTCGGCGCCGGTCAGGGGCCGACCGGCGCGAAGGGCATCGAGAATGCGGTAGGGAGTGGACACGAAGCCCCGGGAAGCTGTGTCCCGTCAGACCGGCTGGAGCGGCTGGGCGATGGTGCCCGCACGCTCGCGGGCCGCAGTCTGATAGGTGGACTCGGGGAACTCGTCGATGATCCGCTGGAAGCGGCTCTTGGCCTCGTCGCCGCGGCCGAGCTGCTCGAGCGTGACACCGAGCTCGTACAACACGGCGTCGACGGGCAGCACGCGATCGGTCTGGGCGAGCAACGCCTCGAGCTCCTTGGCGACCTGCTCGGCCTTGCCTTGGGAGCGATCGAGATTGAGCAGCGACAGTTTGACCGAGGCCGCCAGCAGGCCCTTGGGATGATCGTCCAGGTACTCCTGCCACAGCGCGCGAGCGCGGTCGGGCTGGTTTTCGTCGAGGGCGATACGAGCGAGATAGATGCCCGCGACGGCCGCGGCCTCCGACGAGCCATGCTGGGCCCGGGTGGCCTCGAAGGCCTCTTTGGCTTTCTGGCGGCGCTCCGCCTCGGTGGCGAAGTTGGGCAGATCGGAGCCGGGAGGCGGCGGCGTGGCGATGGCGGCCTGACTGATGCGGATGGCTTCCCCGAGGCTCGTCTGGGCGCGCTTCTCGGAGTTCCCCAGGTAGAGCACCACGAGTCCCACGAGGACGGCGAGGCCGATGGCCCCACCGATGCCGTACAAGAGGTTTCGACGGTGCCCCTCGGCGTATTCGAGCGCGTGCTCGACGGTCGTCTGGAAACTGTCGTGTTGTTTGATTTCTTTGCGCGTCAGACGGTCGCTCATGGCGTTTCGATTTCTCCGGTGCCGCTCCCGGGGGTGGGATGGAAGGAAGACCGTGGTCTCCGGGCGGACGGCGTAGTCTACCCGAAGAGGGCCGGCAAGAGGGGACGGTGTCCGGGGGAAAGGAGGGCGGCCACAGGGGGCCGCCCCTACGGCGGCGTGGCCCATTTCGGCGGGCGGACACGTTGGTCCGCCCCTACACCCAACGATCCGTAGGGGCGGCCCCCCGTGGCCGCCCCTCTTCGCTCCCCGGTTACAGCGTCTTGACCATCAAGTCCGCTACCGCGCGATTGAACCGGGCGGGGTCGGGCAACTCGGAACCCTCGGCCAGGAGAGCGTAGCCGAAGAGCAGTTGGGCGTACTCGGCGAGCTCCGGGCCGGCTTCCGGGAAGCGCTGACCGAGCCGAGCGACGATCGGATGGTCACCGTTCAGCTCGAGGATGCGCCGTTGTTTGGCGCCGCCGCCTTTGCCCTTCTGGAGGAGCTTTTCGAGTTGCGGGCTGTAATCGTGCTCGGCCCCCACCAGACACGCCGGGGAAGTCGTGAGCCGGGTCGACAGCCGGACTTGCTTGACGTGCTCGTCGAGTTCCTTCTGGAGACTCTCGAGGAGCGTCTTCAGGCCTTCTTCCTGTTTCTCGAGCTCTTCCTTCTTGGCCTCGCGTTCGGCCTCATCACCCAAGTCGACGGTGCCCTTGCCCACGGACTTCAACTTCTTGCCCTCGAACTCCGTGAGGTACTGCACCAGCAGCTCGTCGACCGGGTCGATCAAGTACAGCACCTCGTAACCCTTATCGCGGAACGCCTCGAGGTGCGGCGAGGCTTCGACCTGGCCGCGAGATTCGCCGGTCAGATAGAAGATCTCGCGCTGGGAGTCCTTCATGCGGGCGACGTAGTCGGCGAGCGAGGTGCGCTCGGACGCGTGGTGGGAGCTTTCGAAGAGCAGGAGAGCGGTCAGCTTGTCCTTGTTGTCGAAGTCTTCGGCGACGCCTTCTTTGATCGCCCGGCCGAACTCGGACCAGAACTTGCCGTACTTTTCGGCGTCGTTGGCTTTGAGCTGGGTCAGGGTGTCGAGCACCTTCTTGACTAGGCCCTTCTGGATCGCCCGGATCATGCGGTCGTCCTGCAGCATCTCGCGGGAGACGTTGAGGGGGAGATCGGGGGAATCGACGACGCCCTTCAGGAAGCGCAGGTACCGCGGCAGCAGCGCCTCGCAGCGCTCCATGATGAGCACGCGCTTGACGTAGAGCTGGAGCCCAGGTTCGTAGCCGACGTAGAACAGGTCGTAGGGTGCGTGGCCGGGCACGTAGAGCAGCGCCTGGTATTCGAACCGACCCTCGGCCTTCAGCCCCATGTGCAACAGGGGCTCGCTCCAGTCGTGAGCGATGTGGCGGTAGAACTCGGCGTGGTCCTCATCCTTGATTTCAGACTCGGCGCGCGCCCACAGCGGCACCCGCGAGTTGACCGTGGCCTCCTCCACCACACGCTTTTTCGGCGCGTCGGGTTTCGGCTGGCCGTTTTCGTCGGTCTCGCTCTCTTCGCGGCTGGTCTTCAGGATCACCGGGTGGGTGACGAAGTCCGAGTAGCGCCGAATGACGCGCTTCAGGGTGAACTCGTTGGTGAAGTCGTCGAGCCCGGCGTCTTTGTCCGCCGGCTTCAAGTCGAGCACGATGGTGGTGCCGGGCTCGGAGCGAGTGCCGTCTTCGATCGTGAATTCGCCGGTGCCGTCGGACTCCCAGCGCGTGGCGCCTTCTTCCCCGGCCCGGCGAGTGACCAGCCGGACGCGGTCGGCGACCATGAAGGATGAGTAGAACCCGACGCCGAACTGACCGATCAGCTCCGGCGGCACGTGGCCGTCAGGGGCCGTCTTGGCGGCCTTCAGCTTCTCGACCAGCTCGCGGGTGCCGGAGCGCGCGATGGTGCCGATGTTCTCGACCAACTCCGCGCGGCTCATGCCGATGCCGTCGTCGGCGATCGTCAAGGTACGCGCCTCGGCGTCCGCCTCGATGCGAATTGCGGCCTCGGCCTTGGGCGCCAAAGCCGGGTCGGTCAACGCCTCGAACCGCCGCCGGTCGATGGCGTCCGAAGCGTTCGAGATCAACTCGCGCAGGAAGATCTCGCGGTTCGAGTACAGGGAATGGATGACGAGATCGAGAAGTTTGCGGGTCTCCGCCTGAAAGGAAAGGGTCTCGCGCGACCCGGAAACCGGGGCAGCCGTTTGACTCACGATGAAACCTCCTGGGATGCCGCCGCGGAACACGGCGGCCCGTTGCAGGAGCTGAGTCTACCGGGGGCAGGAACGAGTGCGCAAGAGGTGTGACAAAAATCTTAGCGCTGGACACTAAGGTTCGACGGGTACCCAGAACTTCGCCTCCCGCGTCGTTGCGTACAGCTCGCCGAAGCGCAGCTTGCGCAGCCAGCGCTTCTCGTAAGGGAGGAACACGCTCACGCTTTCGCCCGTTTGGTGTTCGAGGCCGACGTGGATGGCGTCGATTTTCTTGGTTTGCCCGGGAGGTTGGGTGCGGACGGCGACACAGAGACCCGCGGCACGAATTTCACCGCCGGCAGCCTGGGCTCGCAGGATGCCCTCGAGGGTCTCGAGCCCCTCCAACGCGGGGGGCGGATCGTCCCCCGCATGGGCGGCCTGGAGCACCAAATCGCCAGCCCGCGACAGGGAAGCCCCGAACGGATAGAACTCGCCACGCTCGACCAGGCACTTCTGGGCGAAGGGAAGTAGGGCGTCGAGCAGCTGGTCGAGGTCGGGATGCGCCATGGCCGAGGTCTCCAGGGAGTGGCGAAATGGGAGAGTAACCCGGGACGCCGGACCGCGGAGCCGGGAAGGGCGGCCACGGAGGGCCGCCCCTACGGATCATTGGCGATGATCGGTGGAAATCGCCATGCACTCGATGCTTTTTTCGTCCCGTTGGGACGTTTGAATGTAGCGAGCGAATTCATTCGCTCGCGCGGTGCCAGGGTTCACGAGGCCCCTGCTAGAGTCCACATCAGCCCTCTTCCGCGTCGCCTCGGAGGTTCACGATGCGCACTCTTCGGCCTCGGCTGTTGCTGATCCTCGGTCTTTCGTTGGCGACCGCCGCCCCTGCTGAAGAAGCCAAACCGACTGATCGTGCCGCGCTCCTGGCGTTGCCGGGGTCGGGGTTCGAGGTCTCGGACCCGACAGCGCGGGCGCGGCTGGCTCTCGAGCTCGTCGACCACCTCGCCGACCCCGACCCGGCGCTGCGGGACGGCGTCGCCTTCACTGGGCTTTCGACTTGGCTGCGGGCCGGCGCTCTCGACCCGGCGACCCGCCAGACGCTTGCCGAGCGCCTGCTGCCGCGGGTCGAAGCGGCGGAGGATGCCGCGGGGTTCGGGCGCAGCTTCGCCGCGTTGGCCCTGTCCGAAGTCGCCCGCGCCGACCGGCTCGACCCTCGGCTGCCCGCTGAGCCGCGCCAACGGCTGATCGCGGCCGCCGAGGCGTTCCTTCTGACGACTCGGGACTATCGGGGCTTCGACGACCAAGCCGGCTGGCGCCATGCCGTGGCCCACGGCGCCGACCTCGCCTTGCAGCTCGGCCTCCACCCGGCCACGACCGCCGACGAGACGCGCCGCCTGGTAACCGCCTTGGCGAGCCAGGTGGCCCCCGCGGCCCACGCCTACGTCCACACCGAGCCCGACCGCCTGGCCCGCGCCGTCTTCTTCCTCCATGCCCGAGGCCAACTCGACGCGGCCTTCTGGGACGACTGGTTCGCCGCCCTCGCCGCGCCCGCGCCCCTCGGCAGCTGGGCGGCGGCCTTCGAGTCCACGGCGGGCCTGGCCCGCCGCCACAACCTCGTGGCCTTCCTCCACGCCCTCGGCTTCGCCGCCCGCGTCAACCCGGGCGCTCCGAGCGACGCCCTCGCGCGGTGGTCCCAACGCGAGCTCGAGCGCCTCGAGCGCGGGGGGCAGTAGACACCTCGGACGAAACCTGCCCCGCCCCCCTTGCGACCTCAAATGATAATGATCTATCATTATCGCCATGAAGTCCCTCGGCTTACTCCTCGCCTGCTTCCCTCTCGCCTTCCCCGTGGCCGCGGACCGCTTGGTGGTGGCGGTGACGGTGGCGCCCCAGGCGTATTTGGTCGAGCGGTTGGCGGGGGACGCGGTAGAAGTGCTGGTGATGGTGCCGGCGGGAGCAGGGGGTGAAGCGGAGCACTACTCCCCGACGCCGTCGCAGATGCGGGCGCTCGAGCGCTGCCGGTTGTATTTCAAGGTCGGCCACCGGGCGTTTTCGCTCGAGACGGTGAACGTCGAGCCGTTTCTGGCGTCCCATCGCGAGATTCGGCCCGTGAGCCTGGCCGGGGCGGAGCGCGATTCGCTGCCCGGAGATCCTCACCTGTGGTTGTCCCCGCGGCGGATGGCGCGGGCCACGGGCGAGCTGGCCCAAGCCCTCGGCGAGCTGTTACCGGCGAGGCGCGCTGCGATCACGTCGCGGGCGGCCGAGTTGGCGGCCGAAATCGCTGAGCTCGATGGCGAATTGGGTCGGCGCTTCGCGGCGGCCGCGGAGAAGACCTTCTTCGTCAATCACGGCTCGCTCGGTTACTTCGCCCGCGACTACGGCCTCGTCCAGCGTGCCCTCGAAGACCACGGCCGCGAACCCACGGCGTCCCGCCTGCGCCGGTTGACCACCGAGCTGCGCCAGCGCCGGGTGCCGGTGATCCTGGTGCAGGACGGTTTCTCGCGCGCCGCCGCCGAGGTCCTGGCGCGGGACGCGGCCCTCGAGCTGCGTGGCTTCGACCCCCTCGAGCGCGATTGGCTGGCCGCCACCCGCCGGCTCGGCGATGCCGTGGCCGCAGCCCTGGCACGGGAACCGGGACCGTGACGCCGAGCCTCCGACTCCACGGCGCCGAGGTACGCCATGGCCGGGACGTCGCGCTCCAGGGGGTCGACCTCCAGATCGAGCCCGGAGAACGGCTGGCCGTGATGGGCCCAAACGGCGGCGGCAAGACGACCCTGGTACGCCTGCTGCTCGGCCTCGAACGGCTGGCCACGGGCCGCCGCGAGGCCGTCGGCTGGCCGCGGCGGCCGGCCCTGGCCCCGCAGGTGCCGGGCTTCGACCGTGGCTTTCCCGCCACCGTCGCCGCGGTGGTGGCGGCGAGCGCCCCGGGCTCCCCCACCGAGCGCCGCGAACGGGCCGCCGCGGCCCTCGCCGACTTCGGCCTCGAGGACCTGGCGCGGGCCTACCTGAGCGAGCTGTCGGGCGGTGAGCTGAAGCGGGTGTTGCTCGCCCGCGCCTTTGCCGCCGAGCCGGATTTTCTCGTGCTCGACGAGCCCACGGCGGGGCTCGACGGCCCCTCCCGCGAGCGGCTCTGGCAGCGCCTCGCGCGTCTCGATCCCGCGGTGACCGTGATCCTCGTCACCCACGACGCGCCGCCAGCGAGTTTCGTGCCGACCCGTTCGTTGTGGGTGGATCGCCACGTCGAAACGCTGCCGGAGGCCGGCCATGGCTGACTGGACCGAGTGGTGGCAGCTCGAGTTCTTCCGCAACGCTCTGGCCGCTAGCGTCCTGGCGAGTGTGTTGTGCGGGGTCGTCGGCACCCTCGTGGTGCTGCGCCGGTTGGTGGCGCTTTCCGGATCGATCGCCCACGCCGCCTTCGGCGGGCTCGGCGCGGCCTTCTACGGCGGCTTCGATCCGCGCCTCGGGGCCCTCGGCGTGGCGCTCGGGGCCGCGGCGGCCTTGGCCGGCCTGGATGCCCGCAGTAGCGAGCGCCAGGATGCGGCCCTCGGCGTGCTGTGGGCCGTCGGCATGGCCGTCGGCATGGTCTTCGTCCACCTCGCGCCCGGTTACCCGCCGGACTTGCTCGCCTTTCTGTTCGGCAACGTGTTGCTCGTGCGCAGCGCGGACCTCGCTGTGGCGGCGGCGGCCACCATGGTGGTGCTGGTGACCTTCGCGATCGCCGCCCGCGGCCTCGTGGCGGTGGCCTTCGACGAAGACCAGGCGCGACTCGACGGTCGCCCGGTGACGCTGCTGCGTTTCGTGCTGCTGGCCCTCGTGGCGCTGTCGGTGGTGGTGCTGCTGCAACTGGTCGGCATCGTGTTGGTGGTGGCGCTGCTGTCGATTCCGCCGTTGGTGGCCCTGCGCCTCGCGCGGGGCCTCGGGGCCGTGGTGGCCACCGCCACCGTCATCGCCCTCGCCACGACCGCCGGGGGGTTGGCCCTGGCGATGGTTCTCGACTGGCCGCCCGGTCCGGTCATGGTGCTGCTCGGGGCCGCGTTGCTCGGCCTATCTCGGCTGGTCCCGCCGCCCGCGGCCCGGCCCGCGGCTCGAAATCGTGCGGAGGGTACGCGGTGAAGCTCCTGCTCGACGGCCTCGTGGCCAGCTCCCAAGCCCTGGCTGCCGCGGCGCCGTGGGTGCTCTTCGGCTTGGCTCTCGCCGGCCTGCTCCATGTGCTCCTGCCGCAAGGGCTGATCTCGCGCTGGCTCGGGCGCCCTGGGCTGTCCGGCGTCGCCCGCGGCGCCTGGCTCGGTTTGCCCCTGCCGTTGTGCAGTTGCAGCGTGGTGCCGGTGACGTTGGAGCTGCGCCGCAAGGGTGCCACGCGCCCGGCCAGCCTCTCGTTCCTGATCACCACGCCAGAGTCGAGTGTCGACTCGGTGATTCTCACCTGGGGCCTGCTCGGGCCGGTCATGGCCGTGGCGCGACCGGTGGCGGCGTTCTTCTCCGCCATGCTCGCGGGGGCGGTCTCGATCGCCATCGACGACGATGAGGAGAAGACCCGGCGCACCGGTGCGACCGCCGAAGCCGCCCCGCCGGAAGCTCACGATCACGACGGTCACGATCACCACCACCACCATCACGACCCTCACCACGGCCCCCACGACCACGACCACTCCCACGGGCTCGACGACGCGGCCGATGCCGAGTTCGCCGAAGGGCGGCGGAATCTCGTCGCCTGGCTGCGCTCGCTGCCGCGGCGGCTGGCCGGACCGTTGCGGCCGGAAGACCCGACCCTGGCGCCGATCTGGCGGCGGCTGGGCAAACCGGCCCTGCGCTACGGCTTCGTCGAGCTGGCGGACGACGTGCTGTTCTGGCTGGTGCTCGGCGTGGTGGCGGCGGGCGCGATGTCGATCCTGCTGCCGACCGGTGGGCCGATCCTCGGTTCTGGGTTGCTGACCATGCTCGTGATGCTCGTCGTCGGCATCCCGATGTACATCTGCGCATCGGCCTCGACGCCGGTAGCGGCGGCGCTCATCGCCAAGGGCGTCAGCCCCGGGGCGGCCCTCGTCCTGCTGCTCTCGGGACCGGCCACCAACCTGGCCACGATCTTCACCCTCGGCCGTCACTTCGGCGCCCGCTTCGTGCGCATCTACGTCGGCGCCGTCGCCGTGGGAGCCCTCGCCGCCGGCCTCGCGCTGGACGCCCTGGTGGCTCGTTTCGGCTGGCAGATCGTCTCGCGTTTGAACCCGGAGGCCGGCGATGCCTCGAAACTAGAGCTCACCTGCCTGGTCGTGCTGCTGGCCTTGACAGCTTGGCGCTTCCGCCACGGCGCGGCGCGCCGCGGCTGGTCCGACGTAGGGACCCAGGTCCAGGCCCTGGGCACGCTGATGGCCCCGGTACCCACCGTGGCGGAAGACGGCACACCAGATCCGCGAGGCCCCTGGCGGCGGCTCGCCCCGCGTTTGGCAGCGGGCAGCGCGGGGCTCGCGCTGGTGCTCTGGCTGGGCTCCGGCTTCGTCACCGTGCCCCCCGGCAGCCGCGGTTACGGCCTGCTGCTGGGCCGGCTGGTGGCGCGCGATCTACCGCCCGGTCTGCATTGGCTGCCGCCGTGGCCGGTGGCGCGTTTCGACGTCTGGCGGGTCGACTACCCGCGGAAGGCGGACCTCGGTTTTCGCAGTGACTTCGAGCTGATCGCCCGGCGCCGCGAGCTGACCCTGTTCGCCGATCCCCGGGGTTGGCACAGCCCGGTGGCGGCCATGAACCCGCAGCCCGAGGAAGCGGCGTACCTGACCGCGGACGAGAATCTGCTCGAGATGAGCTTCACGGTGCACTACACCGTGAACGATCCGTCCGCCTTCTTCTACGGCACCCGCAAGGAGGTCGACCTGGTCGCCCTGGTGGCCGAGGCCACGGCGCGGGAGCTGGTCGCGACCACCGCCATCGACGACCTGTTGACGACCGCGCGGGCGAGCTTCGAACGGACCCTGGCGGAGCGTCTCGGCGAGCGGCTGGCGGGCCTCGGCGTCGGCGTAAGGGTCGACACCGTGCGCATCGTGGATCTCCACCCCCCGGCGGAAGCGGTGGCGGCGTTCCGCGACGTGTCGTCGGCGCGCGAGGAACGCGAGACCCGCATCCACCGCGCGGGGGAGCTCGAGGCTCGCGAGGTCCCCCGTGCCCGCGGCGAGGCCGCCCTGCTGATCGCGCGGGCCGGTGCCGAGGCCGAAGCGGCCCGCCAGTTGGCCGCCGGGCGCGCCCGCGGCTTCCTCGCCCAGGCCGGTGCCTACGCCGGGGCCCGTGCCGTGCTGCGCCACCTGCTGTGGATCGAAAGTGCCGAGCGCGCTCTCGCCGGCAAAGAGAAACTCGTGGTGCCCCCGGGCACCGCCCCCGGCTCCGGCGTCACCCTGTGGCGCGATCGCGAGCCCAACGCCCCCACCTCGAAGAACCGCTGACGGGAACCATGTCGCGAACCACCCTGCGTTTCGTCCTGCTCGCTGTGGCCGGCCTGTGGGCCACCACCTGCCCCTTCACCATCGAAGAAGGCCAAGTGGGGATCGTCACCCGCTTCGGCCGGGCCTTGCCCACGCTCGCCGAGCCCGGCCTGCACTGGAAAGCGCCGTGGCCGGTAGACGCCGTGGTGCGCCTCGACCGCCGCTTGTTGGTGTTCGACAACGAACCCACCGAGATGCTGACCCGCGACCGCAAGAACGTGCTGGTCGACAGCTTCCTGTGCTGGCGCATCGCCGACCCGCTGCGTTTCGCTCAGACCGTGCGCACCGAGGCTGAAGCCGAGGCCCGCCTGCTCGACCTCTCGACCGCCGCCCTCGGGGCCGCCCTCGGCACCGAACCCATGGAGCACCTGATCAACCCGGACCCGGCCAAAGTGCGCATCCGCGAGATCGCCCGACGGGTGACCGCGGAAGTCGCCGAGGTGGCGCGCGCGAGCTTCGGCATCGAGATCGTGGAGCTCGGGCTGAACGGCTTCAATCTGCCGCCCCAGAACCGCGCCAGCGTGATCGAACGCATGCGGGCCGAACGCGCCCGCATCGCCACCGCTTACCGCAGCGAAGGCGAAGAAGAAGCCCTGAAGATCGAGGCCAGCGCCACCGCCGAGCGCGAGCGCATCCTCGCCGAGGCCCGCGCCGAGGCCGAGGCGACCCGCGGCGAAGGCGAGGCGGCGGCCCTCGCCCTGTTCGCCGACGCCTACGCCCGGGACCCGGAGTTCTACCGCTTCCTGCGTTCGCTCGAGGCCAGCGAAGCAGTCCTCGACGAGAACACCACGATCTTCCTGCCCGCTGATTCGAAACTGCTCGAGGCCCTCGGTGAGCGCTGAGCCGCAGCCGCGTTCCGTCGTCCTGCTGCGCGGGTGGGCCGACCGCCTGCGCCGCCACCCCCGGGCCGCCCTCGCCGGACTCCTCGGCGGCTTGGCCTTCGCCTGGCTGCTGACCGGCGTCCACGCCGTGCGCCACGGCGACTCGGCAGTGGTGTTGCGCTTCGGCCGGCTACTCGCCGCCGAGGTCGAACCCGGCCTCCACTTCGCTCTGCCGCGCGGCATCGACCGCCTGATCGAGCGGCGCACGGGCGAGGTGCAACGCGCCGAGATCCAAGGCGAGCGCGGGCCCGAGTTGCCGCTCGTCACCGGCGACGAGAACCTGATCGAGGCGACCCTCGTGGTGCAGTACCGCATCACCCGGCTCGGCGACCACCTCTTCGCCGTCGCCGACCCGGACGAGCTGGTCCGCCAAGCGGTGCGCGCCGGCTTCACCACCGCCGTCGCCGGCATGAACGTCGAAGACGTGTTGACGATCGGCAAGGCGGAGATCCAGAACCGCGTCCGCCACGACACCCAGGAGCTGCTCGACCGCTGCCGGGCCGGGGTGTCGTTGGTGGCAGTCAACCTCCAGAGCGTCGATCCTCCGAGCGAAGCCGCCGGAGCCTTCCGCGCCGTGCTCGACGCCCGCGCGCGCGCCGCCGAAGCGGTCAACCAGGCCGAGGGCCGGCGCGACAGCGAACTACGCCTGGCCCGCGGCGAAGCTGCCAAGACCACCACCGACGCCAAGAGCACCGCCCTGGTGCGCGGCGAACACGCCCGCGGCGCCGCCGCCCGCTTCACGGCCTTGTCCGCGGCCGCCCGCCGTACCCCGCAGCAGACCCGCACCGACCTGCGCCTGGCGACCCTGCGCCGCAGCCTGGCCAAGGCCCGCCTGGTGGTGCTGGCCCCGGGCCAGAAGCCGCGGGTGGAAGTGAACTTCGACGAGCGGCGCCGTGCCGCACCGGCCCCGGCGAGCCTCGTCGAGCCGCCGAACCCCGACTCCGGAGAGCATCCATGAGGCGTATCCCGGTCCGAGTCACTATGCAAAGCTCCTTTCGCCCGCAAGCCTAAGCCTTCCCGCGGCTGGGTCGACACTGCCGGCGATTCAAGTCGCGGATGCGTTCGGCCGCCAGCCGGGCGCCGAGCACGTTGCGGGCGACCGGGCCGATTTCGAGCTCGGCCAACGCTCCGGTCACGAACAGTCCAGGGGCCCATTCGAGCGTCGGCGGGATTGCCGGGTAACCGCAGGGGGCCGTGGGCAGGCCGAGATCTTCGATCGCTGCGGCCAGCCACGGTCCGCCGGGGCACCTGGGGTCGTAGCCGGTGGCGACCAAGGTGTGGTCGGTGTCGAGCCCGCCGGCGTCGCCGGTGAGCTCGAGGCGCAGTTCGCCGGAGGGCGTCGGAGTGGCCGAGGCGACCTCGCCGTGGCGCAGGAATATCGTGCCCCGACCCACCGCGGCTTCGAGTCGCAAGGCCAGCTCGCGCGGCATCGAACCCCGGTGCCGGGCCTCGCGCAGCAGGCGCCGGCGTTCGACGAAGCAGCTCCGGCGATGGAAGGCGTCGGTGCACTTCGGCCCCATCCAACAAGGGTCGCTGTCGAATTCGTGGAGGCGCGGGGGGTGGCGCGAGAGCAGCGTGACCGCTCCCGGGCTGCGAGTCGCGAAGCGCAGCGCCGCCTGCGCCGCCGATAGCCCACCGCCGACGACCACCACCCGCTGTCCCGGGGTGATCCGGCGATCGTCGAAGCTCGGATCGAAGACGTGGCCGGCCCGCTCGGCGGGCAACCCGGCCAACCAGTCCGGCCGACACAGGCAGTCTCCCGACCCGATCGCCAAGATCACCCGTTGGCTCTCGAGCGGCCCGTGCGGCGTGTCCACTCGGTAGCCGCCGCGCCAGCGGCGCAAGCCCTGGGCGCGCGTCACGACGTGCAGCCGCGCGAGCCCCTGGCGCGCCACTACCTCTTCACTGTGCGCCCGGAACAACCCGAGGGCCGGCCGGGCGACCCTCCCGCGCAACGGCATCGAACCCTCGGGCTCGCGCCGCGCCCGGGCGAACAAGGCCATCGGTGGTCCATCGAGGTGATGCACCGCCGGGGAGCGCAGGTAGTCGACACCCACCGCTTCGCAGTGGGCGAAGAACCGGCTCAACAGGCGCGGCTCGGGGTCCACCACCCGCACCCGCTCCGGCGCCACTCGACCCTCCTCGGTCAGCGCCCGAGCCAAATAGGTGCCGTGGATGCCTCCGCCGACGATGAGCCACTCGAGCAAGCCGTGTCCTCCCGCGGTCCTCCGGGTCGGCACCTCGTGGGCACCCGTCTCTGCCCGGGAACGCGCCCGGTTCCCCGTCGGTCACTGATGGTAATGAGAACCCATTCGCAATATTGTCTAACCGAGTCGCCGCTGGCTGGTTGCGGCAATGACGCTAGACTTCCCGAAGTGTCGGACCCCAGCAGTCTCCTCGATTCCCATCTCGAGATCGAAACCCAGGCCGGGGATGCGGTGGCACGGGCCATGCCGGAGCCGCGGGTGCCGGGATTGACGGTGCTCTACCACCCGAATCTCGAGCGGATCGGCGATCGCGTCGTGCTCACTCAGCTGGCTGCGGGGCGTGAACAGCGGGTGTCGCGGCTCGAACCGCTGTTCGCGGCGCCCGGGAGTGCGCACGGTTTACCGCTGGCGTCGCCGTTTCTTTCCCGGCGCCCCCTCGTCTTCCTGCCCGCTCCTCACGGTGGCCTCCGGCTCCGTGCCCCCGAGGTGTCCCATTCGGTGATGGTCGATGGTGAGCCGCTCGGCGGCGAGCACGAAGTGACGGCCGACCGGATCGCCCGCGGGGTGGTGCTGCTGCTCGCCAGCCAGGTGGTCTTGCTGCTGTCCCTGCTCGATCCCTCGGGGCTCCCCGGGGGGCCGGCCCTCGGCCTGGTGGGAGCGAGCTCCGCCGTCGAGCGGTTGCGCCGCGAGATCGTACGCTTGGCGGATCTCGAAGTGCCGGTGCTCCTCCAGGGGGAGACCGGCTCCGGCAAGGAGCTGGTGGCCCGAGCCCTGCACGCCGCCAGCGGCCGGAAAGGCCCGCTGGTGGCGGTCAACCTCGGCGCGATTCCCCCGAGCTTGGCCGTGGCCGAGTTGTTCGGAGCCTTGCCCGGCGCCTTCACCGGCGCCCATCGCGGCCAACCCGGGTACTTCCGGCGCGCCCACCGCGGCACGCTGTTTCTCGATGAAGTCGGCGAGGCGCCCCTCGAACTCCAGGCGATCCTGCTGCGGGTGCTCGAGACGTCGGAGATCCAGGCCCTCGGCAGCGCTCAGCCCGAGCGGGTCGACGTGCGGGTCGTGTGCGCCACCGACCGGGCGCTCGACGCCGAGGTGGAAGCCGGGAGGTTTCGCGCTCCGCTGCTCTATCGGCTTTCGGCAGCGCGCATCGTCGTGCCGTCTCTCGCCGAGCGGCGCGAGGATTTCGGCCGGCTTTTGGTGCATTTCCTGCGCCACGAGGCCACCCTGTGCGGCGAGTCGGCGCGGCTCACCGGGCAGGCGGCGGAGACCAAACCCTGGCTGCCGGCGCTGCTGGTCGCCCGGCTCGCGCTGTGTGACTGGCCGGGCAATGTGCGCGAGCTCGCCAATACGGTGCGGCAGCTGGTGATCTCCGGTCGCGGGCGCGACACCATCGAGGCGCCTCCGGAGTTGCCGCCGCGGAAGGTGACGAGCGCCCCGCTCCCACCCACCCCGAGGTCACCGCGGCGGCCTCGGGAAGTCGGCGAGGACGAGTTGCTGGCGGCATTGGCCGATTACGGTGGGGATCTCCAGCGCACCGCCGACGCCCTCGGCATCCGCCGGGCGTCGTTGTACAACTTGATCCGGCGTAGCGGCCGGGCGCGCACCGCCGCGGACCTCGAGGCCGCGGAGATTCTCGCCGGTCACGCCCGCCACGGCGGTGATCTCGATCGCCTGGCGGCGGAGCTCGGGGTGTCGCGGCGCGGCCTGCGCCGACGGATGAGCCAGCTCGATCTCAATCTCGACCTCGACTGACGGCCGAGCGAAGGGGCGACGCAGGGTCGCCTCTACGACCCCGCTCGCCCCGCGAATTTGCCCTCTTTGCGCAGCTCGCGGTCGATGCCCTCCTGAAGATCCGCGAGGCGGATTTCCGCCGGCTCGCGCACGACGGCGCGCAGGCAGGCGAAGCGCATCACGTTCAGCAGACTGCCGCCGGCCAGCTCGTGGGTCTCCGCGAGGTGTGCCAGGTCGACGTCGGCGGCCAGGCGGTGGGCGGCTTCGTCGAACAACCCTTGCCACAGCCGCAGGCGCTCGGCGGCGTTCGGGAGGGCAAAGTGGATGATCGACTGGAACCGGCGGGCAAAGGCTTCGTCCAGGTGGCTGCGCAGATTGGTCGCGAGGATCACGATGCCCGGAAAGTCCTCGATGCGCTGGAGCAGGTAGGACACCTGCTGATTGGCGGCGCGGTCGTTCGAATTGCGGGATTCGGTGCGTTTGCCGAAGAGCGAATCCGCCTCGTCGAAGAACAGGATCCAATCGCGATGTTCGGCGTGGTCGAACAGGCTCGCGAGGTTCTTCTCCGTCTCGCCGATGTACTTGGATACCACCTTGGACAAGTCGATGCGATACACCCCGAGCCCGGTGGCCTTGCCCAGGAGCGCCGCGGTGAGCGTCTTGCCGGTCCCCGGCGGGCCGTGGAAGAGGGCCCGGAAGCCCGGTTTCAGGCGCCGGGCGAGGCCCCAGTCGTCGAGCAACGTGCGGCGGTGGCGCGCCCAGGCCAGGATGTCCTCGACTTCGTCCCGGGTGCCGTCGTCGAGCACCAGGTCCGCCCATTCGTAGGGAGTCGTCAGTCGTTGGGCGGGGAACTCCGGGGACAAAGGCGGGTCGTAGGAGCGCCCGGTGGTCAGCCGTTCGACGTACTCCGGGGTGAGCTGGAGCAACGCGGCCAGGGCCGGCTCCCCCGGCTGCCGACTCTCGAGGCGCAGAATGGCCCGGCGGAACAGCGGGTGGTCGGGCTGGAGCACGTGCCGGTATCCGAGCCGGCGCCCGAGATCCTCCCCGGCGAGCAGGAAGAGCGCGGTCTCCCCGGTCGGCAGCAGGCCGCCGTGGGCCACCCCGGGCACGCCGCCGAACTCCGTGAACCGGCGCTCGAGCGAACGGTTCTGGAGAAAGAACAAGTCCAAGGCATCCGGCTTGAGGTGCGGCAGGAGCGCCAGCAGCAGGACGAGCCGCTCGGCGCCGTCGAGCCCCGCCTCGGTCACGACCCGCGCGTACGGCGCGGTGGCGTCCGCGGCCGGGGCCACGGGCAACGGCGGCGGCGGCAAAGTTTCGAGGGGATCGCCGAGCCCGCGGTCGCCCTCCCCGGCGTGGAGCCGCAGGCGTAAGTCGAGCACGGCGCGGAACCACTCGATTTCGGCGGCGAGCACGCGAGCGTTGGCGGCGAGGGCGTCGGGGTTCATAACAACTACCAGGTGACGTGGAGGGCCTGAGCCATCCAGGGATGAAGAATGATCCGGAAACTCCACGGGATCTCGTCGACCAGGAAGTCCACCGTCCGCCGCTGCACGAGCAATCGCCAGCCGTCGTCGCCGGGAGTCAGTCGGCCTTCCCGAACGAAGAACGTCTCCCGCAACCCCGCCACCGAGGTCCCGGCGATGGCCGGCCACTGGGCGATGACGGCCCCGAGCAGCGAGTCGCCGATCGCGAGCTCGTCGTCGCCGGCGGTGATCTCGGGGTCCACCGGGGTCGCCGGTTCGGCGCCGCAGAGGAGCTTGTTGAGCACCAACGCGGGCTCAGGCGTCGCGAGCCGGCCGTCCACCAGGTACTGCAGCAGGTGAACGCCGCGGGAAAGCGCCTCCGGGTCCCGAAACCGGACTCGCGGGCGCGCGTCCGCCGTCTCCGGCGGCAGCGTCACGAGCAAGCCGAGGCGCTCGAAGAAACGCGGCAGGAACGGCGCGAGCAGCACCAGGCCGGCGTTCGCGACGTAGATCGCCGGCTCCTCACGCCCGGCCGCCGGGGGAGTTTTGCGCGCTGGTCGGCGTGCTGGTTCGGGCCGCTCCCGGGCCGGGCGTGGACTGCCGGGTCGCGGGCCCTGCCAAGGGGACAGAATCGCCGGCCGGTCCCGCACCAAGGCCGCGGCCAAGGCCGGCCGCCCGGCGGCCTGGGCGCGGGCGGAGGCCCGTTCGAGCCACGCCGTGGCCCGGGCTTCCCGCTCCTCGGCGCCACCCGCGGCGAACCCCGGCAAGCTCGCCAGGTGTTCCGAAAAGGCCCGCACCAGGCCCGCGGGGTCGGGCCGGCCCGGGGCCGCCAGGTAGGCCAACAGGACGCGCCACATCTCCCGGCGGGCCAACGTCGACTCGGCGCTCTGGCCCTCGGTCCAGGCAGCGAAGAGCACCTCGGCGGTGTCGAGCAGCCGGCGCGATTGGACCGGTGCGAAGGTCGTCACGAGCCGGGCCAAAGCTGCCTCGGGCAAATGTCGGCTCCAGTGCTCGCGCCGGCGTGGGTCGCCGAGGCCCGCCCGCAGTTGCTCGTAGGCCTCGACCGGTGCGGCCACCAGGGCCTCGGCGAGCCGGTGGCCGATCTCGCTCGGGGCGAGCTCCGAGGCCGCGCCATGCAGCCAGGCGAAGAGCTCGGAGCGACGCCGGGCCGCGGCGGGTGGCTCCGGTGACGGGGCGGGCGGCGGTGCCGGGGCTTCGCCGCCGGCTTCGTCGAGCGCGCGCAAAAAAGCTTCGCGCTGACGATTTCCGAGGCCCCCGGACAGTGCCCACCGGCCGGCGTCGCGGCGCAGGAACCGGGCCACCGGCGCGGCCAGCGGGTGGGCGAAGAGGCGGCCCAGGACGGCGGCGAAGAAGTCGCTGCCGAGCTCGTCGCCGTCCTCGCGGCGCCAAAGTTCGCCCCACACGGCCGCCCGCACGGTGGCCTCGGGGCGCGGGCGAAACGGCGCCGGCACCCGCGCCAGGGCTGCCAGGAGCACCCGCAGAACGGGCAGCTGCCGGGGGTAGAGCTCGCGCGCGACGTCGTCGAGCGTCGCGGCCGAACTTTCCCGCAGCCACGCGGTGCCGACAGCGGGCGCGGCTTCGAGATGGTGCAGCAGGTGACGGGCGTCGGCGGGAGAACGGCGGGCCAGGTGACGTAACAGCGGCGCGGCGTCGGGCAGCGGCACGGCGGTTTCGGCGTCCCCGAGCAGCCGCGCCACCAGCGCCGACTGCAAACGGTGGGCGGGCCAGGTGGCCGGGTCGCCGAGATCCCAGGGGGCGAGCGCCTGGGGCGGCGCCGCCGCGAGGGCCTCGAAGTCGAGCCCTTCGCCCGCCGACAGCGCTGCGACGACCCGGGCGAAGAACCACCCGCGGTCCTCGGCGCGGGCGGCGAAGGTGGCGAGCGACGCGCGCAGGGGGCTGCCCTCCGAGTCGTTTCCGGCCGGCAGCAGGCGAGACAACCAACGCCCCCACTCGGCCTCGGGCAGGTGGCGGGCGAGCCGCCAGAGGCTGGTCCCACGGTCCCCTCCGGGCGCCGCGGCGAGGGCGTCCGCGAGCAAACCCGGGGGCCAGCGCGGCAGCTCCCGGGCGAGGCCCGCGAGATCGAGGGGCGGGCCGACCAGCCGGGTGTGCCACGGCAAGACGCCATGGGTGAGGAAGTAACGCACGGCGTCGGCCCCGGCGTAGGCGCGGAGTCCCTCCGGCCGGGAGGAGCCCGGAGCCGACGAGATCGGCCGGGAGGAGTCCGGCCGCGGCCCCTGGTGGAGCCGAGTCGGGCTGGGGTGGTCCCGCAGCAGCGCCGCCACCACCCCCGGCAGGGAGGACGCCAACGGTCCGCGGCGACCAGCTTGCGCAAGGCCGCGGCCGAGGGTCGCGAGCAAGTCCTCGTAGGCCAAGCCCTCGCGCTCCGCGAGGCCCGCGAGCAAACGGCGCACGAAGCTCCGGCGGTTGAACTGGGTGCCCGGGTCGCGGAGCAGAAACGTCTGGGTCAAGAGCCACAACCCCACCGCCAGCTCGCGATCGGACAGCGGCACCAAACGTTCGACCCGATGGACCTCGCGCAGTCCCGCCAGGTAGGCCAGGATGAGCGCGGCGTGCCGTGGTTCGAGCCGCCGCGTGAGCGCCGCCAAGGTGCCTTCCCCGAGTTGCCGGACCAGCCGCTCGAGCGCCGTCGGCTCCTGCGCCAGGCCCCGCAGGCGACGGATCAGGGCCTCCGGGTCGGCCGCGGTGAGCTCGGCCACCAGCGGATCGAGGGCGAAGCGGGCAGCCGATTCGGCGGCCCCAAACGGCAGATGGCCCGAGCGCAAGTAGTACTCCAGCACCTCGCCCCGGGCCGCCGCGGCGCCGTGTGCCCGCGGCGCGGATTCGGGGTTCGTCACCGCGGCCTCGAGGGCGCTCCGCAGGGCCGGCTCGAGGCGCCGGGCGATCTCGTCTTCCAACCGTTCGAGGCTCGCCGGGGGCACGGTGCCGAGGTCGAGATCGAGGCGGTCGAGCCGCAGGTGGACGCCGGGCCGGTGGAACTCGTCGAGCACCCGCTCGATCACCGGCAGCCAGCTCCGGCGATTGAGGCTGGCAACGTGCGGCTGGAGCGCCAGGGCGGTCGCCTCACGGTTCACCCGCACTTCGAAGCGCTGCCGACGCACCTGGTGCTGGGGCCGCTCCACTAGGCCTCCTCGGACCGTGCGCAGGTGGCCAGAAAGCGGCGCAGGCGAGCCGAGGTGACGGCCCGCTCGCGCCGGCCGCCGCAACGCAGCGCGTGGCGCCAGGCCCAGTACAGATGCTAGAAGCGGCACAGGGCGCAGGGGGCCAGGAAGCAGAAGT
>JANRLG010000076.1:0-17922 GCA_033762835.1 Thermoanaerobaculia bacterium | reverse complement strand
GCCTGCGCCCGAGCCTGGGCGAGCGAGACGTGGGGGTACTTCCCGAGAGTCAACCGGCGCCGCACAGGCTTACCCAGCGCGTCCCGCTGGGCGGGCGAGGGGTAGGCGAAGAACCACACCTTTCGTTGCGACCCCTCCCGGAGGCCGAGACCCGGAACCACGGAATCCCGTAGCTCCTCCCGGCCTTCCTGTGGGCGCAAACTTCGAATCACCGAGTCCGTCAAATACGAGCGCGACATCTCCCAAGGGCCTTTCTGGGTGCCCATCGGGAGATGTCGGCCGCCTCAATGACGACAGGCACTTCCGGAGCCACCCGGCCCTATATCCAACAGACTCAACGGTTACATTGCAAGTGTGGCGTCCTATGGCATCCACTGGCATCCAGCAGAACGGCCGACCTGAAGGTCGGCCGCTACCTCAAGAAAACAAAGAAGATCCGGGGTAGCGGCCGGCCTTCAGGCCGGCCGAGCCATCGCGACATTCCGGTCGCCTCCTCTCCCCGGGGCGAGGGAGGTTCAACTCGCGCTATCCTCCCCACCGGAAGGACCCCCCAGCATGAAGCGATTGATACCTCTCGCCCTGGTCTTCGCCGCGAGCACCGGCCCGCTCGCTGCCTGGGACTTGGCCACCGGCGCCCCGGCGCCCGCCCTCGAAGCTTTCCATGAACACTTTGCTCTCGCCGCCTACGCCTACCCGCGCCACGCCGCCGCGCCTCTTGGGGTGACCGGCTTCGACGTTTGGGGTGATGTGGTGGTGGCGCCGGACTTCGTCGACGAGCCCTTCGCGGAGATCGCCATCGATGGCGACTTGACCGGCGACCTCTTGACCTTCTACCGGGTCGGCGCGCGCAAGGGCCTACCCTGGGGAATCGACCTCGGGGCGGCCTACACCCGGGTGGTGGGGTACGACCTTGAGCTCGCCTCGGTCGAGGTGCAATACGCCATCCTCGACGGCGGACCGCTGTCTCCGGCCCTCTCCGTGCGCGCCACCGGCACGCGGTCGATCGCGGGTGACGAGGAGTACGCGCTCGAGCAATACGGCGTCGAACTGCTCGCGTCGAAGGGCTTCACCGTGCTGACGCCGTACGTCGGCGCCGGGATCGTGCGCAGCGAAGGGCGCTTCCCGCGCTCCGGAGACCTCGGCGTCGAAACCACCCAGGAGATCGTCTTCGCCGGGGTCGTCTTGAACCTCCTCGTTCCCAAGATCGCGGTCGAAGTCGAACGCGGTGAAACCTGGCAAGCGGCCCTGCGTGTGGGCTTCGGGATCTGACCATGAACAGCATCGATCTGCGTTCCGACACCGTCACCCGGCCCGACGCGACCATGCGCCGGGCCATGGCCGAGGCCGAGGTGGGCGACGACGTGTTTGCCGAAGACCCGACGGTCCGCCGGCTCGAAGAGACCACCGCCGAGCTCCTGGGGCACGAGGCCGGCCTGTTCGTGCCCTCGGGAACCATGGGCAACCAAATCGGCCTGCATCTCCACGCGCGGCCGGGCTCCGAGGTGATCTGCGACTCCCGCAGCCACGTCGTCTTCTACGAAATGGGCGCCTTGGCGGCCCTTTCCGGCCTGCTGCCGCGTACGATCGAAACCGCGTGGGGGCAGCTCGAGCCCGGTGCGGTGGAGTCCTTGATCGCGCCGGACGTCAGTTACCGGGCGCGCACGGCGTTGGTCCTGGTGGAGAACAGCCACAACGTTTGCGGCGGCACCGTCTATACCCCGGAGCAACTGGACGCCGTCGTCGGCGTGGCCCGTCGGCGTGGTCTGCCGGTGCACCTGGACGGCGCTCGACTGTGGAACGCCGCGGTGGCCGCGGGCGTGCCGGAGTCGCGCTTCTCGGCCGGCGTGGACACGGTCAACGTCTGCCTCTCGAAGGGCCTCGGGGCACCCGTGGGCTCGGTGCTGTGTGGCTCCGCGGAGCGCATGAAAGAAGCCCGGCGGGTGCGCAAGATGTTCGGCGGCGGCATGCGCCAGGTCGGGGTGTTGGCCGCGGCGGGGCTGGTCGCCCTCGGCAACCGCGCACGGCTGGCGACCGATCACGAGCACGCGCGCCTGCTGGCCGAGACGCTGGCGGAGCTGCCGGGAACGGTGGTGGATCTCGATCACGTGGTGACCAATATCGTCGTCTTCGGCATCACCGCGGAGTTTTTCCGCGGTGGCCTCGCCTCCGAGCGCGACCCGATCGACGAGTTCCTGGCGCGCCTCGCCGACCGTGGCGTTCGAGCTGTTCGCATCAGCCCCACCCGGGCTCGCTTCACCACCCACGGGGACGTCGACCGCGCGGGCATCGAGGCCGCGGTGGCCGCGATTCGCGCGCTGGCCGCTTAGGGCATCACGTGGCCGTTCGTCTGTTGGCGGAGCTGCCCGCTGGGGCGCTCGAGGCGCTGCTCGAGCCCTGGGGCCTGACCATCGCGTGGGTGGCTCCGGGCGCGCCGATCCCCGGCTCGTTCTGGGGCGAGCCCGAGGCCGGCATTCGCGGTACGACCCTTTTCGTGCGGGCCGACACGCCCGTCCAGTCCGCGCTCCACGAGGGCTGCCACTTGCTCTGTGCCGACGCCATCCGGCGTACCGGCATCGATACCGACTCGGGCGGCACGGATCTCGAAGAAGACGCCGTCTGTTACCTCCAGATCGTCCTCGCTGGCGAGCTGCCGGGTTTGGGCCGGGAGCGGATGTTCAGCGACATGGACGAGTGGGGCTACAGCTTCCGCTTGGGCTCCGCCCGCGCCTGGTTCGAGGCCGACGCCGAGGACGCCCGGGCGTGGTTGGTGGCTGAAGGGCTGCTGGACGCCGCGGGCGAGCCCTCGGGGCGGGCGCGAGGTTAACTTCGGCGCTTCCGCCAGCGCCACCAGGCCCAAAGCAGGCGACCGCTGCGGGATCGCTCAACGGCCTGCAACGCTGCCCGGAAGCGGTCACGGTCCTCGGTCATCGCCTGGAGCGCGGCGGCCCCTGGTTCCGGACCCAGGGGACCCAATTGCCCGGCTAGCCACGCGCGCACGGGCGCGCCCACGTGGGCAGCGCCCTGCAGAGACTCGGGATCGCTGCCGAGCAGCTCGCCGTACAACACGACGCGGGCCGCGAGGAGCCGCGCGCGCTCGGTTTCCGGGCTGGCGACGACAATGGCCCGGGCGGCGTCGAAGGCGGCTTCGATCTCGCCGATCGTGTAGGACGCGAGGTCCCCGAGGCCGGCGGCCAGCGCCTCCTCGATCTCCCCGGGAGCGAAGGGCTCCACGACGCGGAAAGCCACCGAGGCCGAGCCGTCGCCGCAGATGTCCCAGGCGGGTTCGAAGTGGCGGCGCAGGCGATGCTGGGTGAGCAGCACCTGGGGGGCGAAGGGATGTTTGTAGTCCTGCTGGATGACCAGTGCGCCGGACAGAAGCGCGGGATAAAACGTCCGGATCACCCCGGCCGCCGCGCTCCAACTCTTCATGATGTCGATGAAGAGGAACTCGATGGGACCGCCCGTCCAGGGCGACGCGGCGATGTCGCCGGCATGGAGTCGGGCGCGCTCCGCCCAGGGGGCCACGTGGCGCCGGACGAGGGGCTCGAAGCTGTCCCCGACAGCCAGGGCCGCGGCGCCGCCGGCCAGGTCGAGCTCGCGATGCAAGAACCAGTCGAGCTCGAACAGGTCGTAGATGTCGAGGGCGCGATCGGAGGCCCGCGGGTTGGCCGCGAGCCCGGCCAGAAGCGCCACCGTCGAGCGGCCGAAGGCGCAGCCAAGCTCCACGGCGGCGCCACGCCCCGTGTAGTGGTCGCTGAGGTACTCGTGGACGAAGGCGAGCTCACCCGGCGTCGTCCAACCCAGAATCCGGAGTGCCTCGGCCGGAAAGCCGTCGGTTCGGCGGTAGGGTGCGATGCTCATACCCGGCTGAGGGCCTTCTCGAGATCCTCGATCAGGTCTTCCACCGCCTCGCCGCCCACGGACAGGCGCACGAGGCCGTCAGTGATGCCGACGCGGCGGCGTTCGGCTTCTTCGACGTCGGAGTGGGTCATGGTCACCGGGTGGGTGATCAGCGACTCGAGGGAGCCCAGGTTCTCAGCCAAGGTCCACAACTTCACGGAGTCCATGATCTGCTTGCCGGCCGGTAAGCCGCCCTCGACTTCGAACCACACCATGGCGCCGAAGCCCGTGGCCTGGCGCTTGGCGAGCTCGTGTTGCGGGTGAGAGAGCAGGCCCGGGTAACAAACGCGGGTGACTTTCGGGTGGGTTTCGAGGAACTTCGCCACCGCCAGGGCGTTGGCACTCTGGCGCTCGAGCCGCAGGGACATCGTCTTGGTGCCCTGGAGCGTCAGCCAGGCCACTTGGGGCGACATGATCGTGCCTGTGGCCTTGCGGATGAAGGCGATCTGCTCGCCGTGTTCGGCCGTTTTCGAGACCACGGCGCCGCCCACGGTGGCGTTGTGGCCGTCGAAGTACTTGGTGGTCGAGTGCAACGAGAGGTCGGCACCAAGCTCCAGGGGCCGCTGGTAGACCGGCGTCAGGAAGGTGTTGTCGACGCAGTGGGGAATGCCATGGCGCTGGGCGACCGCGGAGACCGCGGCGATGTCGGTGAGCTTGAGCGTCGGGTTGGCGGGCGTCTCGGTGAAGATCAGCTTCGTGTTGGGGCGCACCGCGGCCGCCACGGCCTCCGCGTTGGCAGTGTCGGCAAAGGTGAACTCGACCCCGAAGCGGCTGAAGATCTTGGTTGCCAGCCGGTAGGTGCCGCCGTAGGCGACGTCCGAGATGATGGCGTGGGTGCCGGCTCCGAGAAATGCCTGGAACACCGCCTGAGTCGCGGCCATGCCGGTCCCGAACGAAGCGCAGGTCGCGCCGCCCTCGAGAATGGCGATCTTCTTGTCGAGCGCCGCGACCGTCGGGTTGCCCGCGCGGGAGTACGAGAAGCCCTTCGACATGTAAGCGTCGACCGACGGCTGCACGAAGGTGGTGGATTGATGGATCGGCGTCAGGATCGCGCCGGTCAACGGATCCGGCTCGACCCCGGCGTGAATTTCAAGGGTAGGAAAGCGCATGGGGGTACTCCTCAAAGGAATGCCGGCGCGGAAGCGCGCCGGAGGGGAGGGGAGATTGTACAGGGGGTGGCGGCTACCCCAGCTCGAGGCTCGTCACCCCGTACCAGCGTTCGATCGGCAAGCGGGGCGCTGGACCGCGATACATGCGTGCGGTGTCGAAACACGACGTGAGGCCGTTGCGGTAAGCGAGCTCGAGAGCGGCGGGGTTGGTGGTGGGGACGTCCAGGAAGATCGGTTCGCCGGCAGGCACCTGCGCGCGCAGGGCCGCGAACAGCCGTTCGGCGATCTCCGGGCGGTCGGCGAACAGCGGCCCCACGCGGTAGCCGCGGCGGCAGGGGCGGACCAAACCGTAGCCGGCCAGCCGGCCGTTTTCGGCGAAAGCGAAGCCGACGTTGCCCGGCAGCTGGGTCCAGGCGGCGAGAAACGTCGAGCGGTCGTCGGCGAAGAAGGCGTGATCGTAGGCCCGGAGCTCGGAGGACCGGACGCGGTCGAGAGGCACGAGATCCGGGTCCGTGACGTCTTGGCCGGTCCCGACGCCCTCGAAGCGGCTGTTGTTGTGGGCTAGTTCGAACCCCGACCGGCGGTAGTTGTCCTGTTGGGCGACGACGCCGTCGAGCCCCACCGTGCGGCCCTCGAGGTAAGCCATGCCGGCGTTCCAGATCCGCAGTCCGTAGCCCTGGCCCCTGTAGGCCGGCTTCACGATGTAGAAACCCAGGAAGCCGAACGTGGCGCCGTAACGGACCACCGAGATCGACGCGATGGGCTCGTCACCCAGCCGGCCGATCAGGAACCCCGTGGGGTCCGCGGCGAAAAACGCCTCGGCGTCGTGGCGCCCCGGATTCCAACCCTCCTCGGCCGCCCAGGAGACGACGAGATCGAGGTCGGCCCGGGTCATGGTGTCGATGCGGTAGGGGTCGGCCGGCATGGCGGGCTCCTCGGAAACCAGGGTGGGGAAGCGGAATAGGCGAATTCTACGGCGCTTCGTCCCGGTTCCGCCTTCGCCTCTCACCTTCTTCGCAAGCGCGGGTCTTCCGCGCGTCCGCGACCAACGAAGGAGAAACGACCCATGAAGATACGCACTCGAACCCTGCTCTCGCTCCTGGCCGTCGGAGCGCTCGCCCTTTCGGCGCTTCCCGGCTCCGTGGCCGCAGCACCGGAGGGTGCGACGAAAACGGTTGTGCTCGCCTGTGCCCAGGGCTGGCGTGGCTCAGGCGGCGGTAGCTACGGCGGCGTGTCGTTCACCGTTTTCTGCAACAACGGCCGCGACATCGTGCACCTCACCGGTGTCGTCGGCACGGCTTACTCCGTGCGCGTCGGCGCCGAGAGCTCGTCCGTCGGCATCGATTGTTTCTTCACCGGTGACGCGGCCAACGTCAACGAAAGCTGCGGTCAGGTTCGGCTCTCGGTGCGCTGAGGGCGACGGCGAGTTCGCCACCTCCAGCCGGGCTCGTCCCGGCCGTTTCTTAGAAAGCCGCGTCCCCCGCGGCCAGGCGTTCGGCCAGGGCCAGGGCGATGGTCGCGACTTCGGTACGGGTGATCTTGGCGCCGGCGCCGTCGCGTTCGACGCGGGCGAGGGTGGCTTCGGCGAAGGCCACGGGGAGGGCGGTGAAAGTCAGAAGGCCGGTGGGCGCACCACCCTGCTGGAGATCCAGGACGTAGCGCCGGGCGGAGTCGAGATCGCGCCGGGCGAGGGCGAAGACCTCGGCCCGCGGGGCGCTCGCGGGCAGGAAGGTGCGGCCCTCGCGGGCATCACTGGCGGCGTCCTTCAAGATGTTGACGAGCTGAAGCGCCTCACCGAAGGTGGCCGCCCGGGCCAGCAGCTCGGCTCGCCGGGGTTCGAGGCCGGGGTGGGCGAGCAAGAACAGCTCGGTCAGCAACTCGCCCACGATGCCGGCCACGACGTAACAGTAGGCCTGGAGATCGGCGAGATCACCGAGCACCAAGCGCCCTTCGTCGTCGGCACGGGTCACGAATTCGGCCATGCCCTGGGCCGTGCGCATCGTGTGATGGCCGATCGCCGCGCGCGCCGCCGGCGTCAGATCGTGGAACGCCTGCAACACGTCGGCGGTGGCGGCCACGAGCTCGCGGTAGCCGCGGTGCTCGCTCGGCGCGACGCCTTGGTTCCAGCTGGCGCCCCGTGGCACCTCGTTCGGCGCCTGGCCGGCTGCAACATCGCGCACCCAGGCGGCGAACTCGGCGAGGGCCTCGACGCGCCGGGCTTGGGGCCAGTCGGCGGCGTCTTCGAACGTGTCGGCGATGCGGAAGAGCAGATAGGCGACCGTCACCTCCGTCCGCAGGGGCTCGTCGAGCGCTGGGATCGAGAGGGCGAAGGTCCGGCTGGTGGACTCGAGGAGCCGGTTCAGGTCGGCCACGGGAAGGGAAGCCTATCAGAGCGTGCCCGCCGGACCGGGCGGTGCCGCGGAAACCAGGGCGCGGCAGCGAAATCCACGGTAGACTCGCCGCGTTTCTCGAAGAGCGGCAGAACGCAGCGGAGATTGGCAACCGATGGCATCAGGACGCAACAACGGATCCCGGAAGGGTACCTCGGTGGCTGGAAAGAACGGCCACGGCGTGCCCGCCGAGTTGTCGGTGACCACGGTCGAGAACGACTTCGTCGCCAAGGTCTACGACAAACTCGCCGCCGTCTATGACCTGACCTTCGGCCCGTCGCTCCACTACGGCCGGCTCCAGGCCATCCGCCGCATGGGCCACCTGTCCGGCCATCGGGTCCTCGAAGTCGGTATCGGCACCGGCATCAACGCCACGCTGTATCCCAAGGACTGTGAAGTCGTCGGCATCGACTTCTCCCGCTCGATGCTCGAGAAGGCCCGCGAGCGGATCGAAAAGAAGGGCATCACCAACGTCGAGCTGCACCACATGGATGCCGCCGAGCTCGCCTTCGAGGACGAGAGCTTCGATGTCGTCTACGCCCCGTATGTCATCAGCGTGGTGCCTGACCCGGTCAAGGTCGCGCGCGAGATTCGCCGCGTCTGTCGCACCGGCGGACGGATCGTGCTGCTCAACCACTTCAAGAGCGAGAACCCGCTGCTCGCCACCGCGGAACGTTTGATCTCCCCGCTGACGATCCACATCGGTTTCAAATCCGACCTCGACCTGCCCGGTTTTCTCGCCCAGGCCGGGCTCGAGCCGCTGTCGATAGAAAAGGTCAACTTGCCGCCGATGTGGTCGCTGGTGACCTGCGTCAAGTCTTGAGGCGGGGAATTTCGGGAGATTGGTGCGGCTGGGAGGATTCGAACCCCCGACCGTGAGCTTAGGACGCTCCCGCTCTGTCCACCTGAGCTACAGCCGCAACGACCGGGGAGTCTACTAGAAAACGCCCCCCTCCCAGGCTCGCCGGGGCGGGGGGCGTTGGAGTCCTTGGGTCGGCCTCTTCAGACTTCGTTGGCGGCCAATTCCGCCGAGCGCCCAGCCTCCGCCAGGAGCGAACGGATCTGCTCCTCGAGTTGCGCTTGGGAACGCTCGAGCATGGCGATGCGCTCGGTGAGCGCCGCCATCTCGGCCAAGACGGTGGGTGAGGCGACCTTGTTCTTCGGCGGCCGACCACGGCGGCTTTCCTTCCGGATGCTGCGGAACACTTCGACCGCCTCGGGCGGGAAGCGGCGATTGCGGCCGGTGCCGACGTGGGGAATCCGCTTGCCGTTGTGGGCAGCGTAACGAGCGATGGTGGGGTAAGCGACGCCGGTGATCTCGCTGATCTCCCGGAGGGTCATCAACTTCACGGTAGGGGCAGCGGGCTTCGCCGGGGCACCGTCGGCCTGGGGCTTCGGGGGCAGGCGACGACCCACGGGCGGCGGCACGTCACGCTTCTGGCGGGTCAAGGACAACAGACCACCGAGGCGACGCCCACGCTGTTGCGGGATGCTGGGATTTTCTTCGCCGTGAATCTCGAGGAAGGCAGCGACGGCGGCTTCCGGAAACCGCTGCTGGCTGCCGGAACCGCTCGAGGGGACTCGCTTGGGCTGCTCGCGCTTGTAACGCAGCAGGGTCGGCATCGGGATGCCGGTGGCACGGGAGACTTCTCGAAGGGTCAGACTCCGCTCATCGGCAGAGCGTCCCCGGCGAGGACCGGTAACACTAGGATCGTCTTTCATACCCTGTAGCTCCTCGTCAATCGATAGTGAAACATTTGGGAAACAGAACAGCGCGCGACTATTATCAGAAAAGGCGCTTTGACTTGTCAACCAGCGATCACGGGCTTGAAGCTACCTCTCTTCGATCTGAATGGGAAGGCCAGTCAAAGAAAACCCCGCGAGCGGACCCTGGGGGCGGTCCAACTCGCGGGGTCGGGTCAGGTCACGTGAAGAAGGGTCGAGCTCAACGCTCGGCGTTCCAGGTCGCGCGAGCGCTGTCACGGAGACGCTGGCGGTAGTCGTTGGTGATCAGGCCGGCTTGGCGGTAGTCGTTGAGAGCGTGGTTGACGCAGCTCTCCCACTGACCGCGATTCTTGGCTGTCTCGTAGTTGCAGGGGATGGTCGGGACGAGCAGCTTCTCGCCCGCGGCCACGTTGTAGATCCGGAACTTGAAACCACCCGGGTAGGTGATGTCGGCGGTGCCGGTGGCGGCGGTTCCCATGCCGAAGGTCAGCACCGGGCTGTTCTGGGAGGCGAAGCTCTCGCCGCCGAGCACGGTACGCATGGAGGTCGGCAGACCGGCCGGGGTGAACTGCACGATGGTGCCGAAACCGTTGCGGTTGACGATGCCAGCCGGATCGTCGCCGTGGTGGCGGGCGATGCCGGCGTTGCCGACGACGCGGAACTGGGCCGAGCGGTTGCCGTTGCCACCGCTGTTCAACTCGACGGAGAGGTCACCTTCTTCGTAGACCGGCCCCACGTAGGTGAAGAAGCCGGGGACGACGACCTGCGAGAAGTTCAACTGGACCCGCGCGATCGGGTCGAGCTCCGCGCCGACGTTGCCGACAACGAGGGTGTACGGGATGTAGCGAACCGTGGGCACCCACTTGATGTTGGCCACGACCGCGACATCGTCGAAGCCGTCGTTGTTGAGGTCGGCCACGACGACGCCGTCCCGGTGACGAGTCCGGTGGTCGCGGAGGATCGCCGTACCGTCATAGTGGAAGTCGTTGGCGCAGATGCCGCGGTTCTGGACCAGCACGCCCGGGTTGTCGCCCGAGGAGGCTTGGTAGTTGTCACCGCCGCCGTGGTAGAGGTAATCGGTGTCACCGTCGTTGTCGTAGTCGAAGGCCACCATGCCCCAACCGAAGGACGTCCGGAGCATCGCACCGGCGCCGTTGGTGGTGAAGGTACCGTCGGCCTGCTGCAGGAACGCCGAGGTCGGCGCCGAAGGGGCGCCGAGGTAGTCGCCGATGTTCGAGGACGCGAAGTCCATCTTGCCGTTGCAGTCGAAGTCGGCGAAGGACAGGCCCATCCAGCCGCCCGGGACGTCGAGGCCGACGAGGTCCGTCTCTTCGGTGAAGAAGCCGGTACCGTCGTTGCGGAACAGGCGGTTCCAGCCCCGCTCGTCCTCACGGAACCGCGGCGGCGTGCCCTGCATGTCGGCGTTGATGATGTCTTGGTCGCCGTCGGCGTCGATGTCGACGATGGTGACGACCCAGGTCCAGGAGCCGTTCGGCCGGTAAATCACGTTCTCGATGCCCGAGGACGCCGAGATGTTCTCGAAGTGGGTGCCGTCCACGTTCTTGTAGAGCTGGTTGTGGCGTAGGCCGTTGGAGTCGCCCGGCAGGAAGGTCTGGTTCCGAGTGTCCCAGTCCTTCAGGTTGACCGCGATGGCCAGGTCGGAAAGGCCGTCGTTGTCGATGTCGCCGAAGGAGCAACCCACGGTGACGTTGCCGTTGGCTTGGGCGCCGGAACCGACACTGATGTCGGAGAAGGTGCCGTTACCGTTGTTCCGGTAGAGGATGTGGTCGTGCTTGGCGGCGGTCAGGAAGAGGTCGTCGTCGCCATCGTTGTCGATGTCGGCGTAGCAGACGCCGTTGGTGTCCTGGGCCGTCGCCGTGACGCCGGCCGCGGCCGCCACGTCCACGAAGGTCACCCCGCCACCCTGGGCGAACTGGTTCTGGAACAGCGAATTGGCGCGACCGGGGCCGTTGGCGACGTAGAGGTCGATGTCGCCGTCCTTGTCGTAGTCGAAGGCGACGAGGCCTGGCGAACCGAACTGCTTGGTCGCGCTACGGATCTGGGCATTGGGGAAGAAGTTCGGAACTGGAGGCAGAGGGATGGCTTGGTCGCGGACGGCTTCGTAGATCGCGATGCGATCCGGCGGATGCTTGTGGGCGTAGTTGATACCTGCACCGCCGTTGAGCGCGATGTCGGTGAAGGTAACGCCGCCATCGGCGAGGGCCGGCAGGGCGGCACTTCCGACGAAGGTCGCCGCGACGAGCACGCGGCGGGGGAGTGTAAGACGCATTCGATGACCTCCTGGGTTCATGGAGTGGTTTTGGCCTCCACCGCCGAAGTGATCAAGATTCGCCTCGACAAAGGCTTTCGCCTTCGGCCCTATGGTGAGCGTCGACAAAAAAAGAGGGACAGCCCCTCGATTTCTCGGTCGTCGTCCAAGAATCGTTCCCCTCCCAGCCGCCTCGCCAGGCGATTGTCCCAACCCGGTGAGTCGGACGCACCATGCACCGAGATGTCGTGCCTCTCTGGGGACAGGTGTGCCTGGGCACGGCGAGGAGGCTGCCCCCCGTGCTGATCCGGAAACTCGACCCCGCGACCTTCTTCAACGCCTACAACGTCGACCTCCAACTGCTTTACCCGTGGGAAGGAGTCGCCGAGCCCCCGTTCGGTGCGGCGTGGGCGGTGTTGCGCCCGGGGGAGGCGACCAAACCCCATGCGCACCAGGAGTTCGAGACCTTTTTCGTATTTCGTGGCCGGGGCCGGATGTCGATCGGCGGCGAGGAAACCGAGATCGAGGCGGGCAACGTCACCTTTCATCGCCCCTTCGACAATCACACCCTGACCAACATCGGGGACGAGAATCTGCTCTTTCTGACCGTCTGGTGGGAGGACAAGGAGCGCTGGATTGCCCCCAAGGACGCCGCCCCGGGACTCACGCGGCCGGTGCGGACCCTGGTGACGGCGGCGCCCCCGACGCCCAACGGGGATCTCCACATCGGCCATCTCTCCGGGCCTTATCTGTCGGCTGACTTCCACGCTCGGTACTTGCGCCAGCGCGGGGTCGACGCCCATTTCATCTGCGGCAGCGACGACAACTCGATCTTCACCAAGACCAAGGGGCAGGAAGTGGGGATGGGGCCGCAGGAAGCCGCCGACCACTTCGGCGAGTTGTGCCGGGACACGCTTCAGAAGGCCGGCATCGCCTTGGCCGACTTCCCGCGCCCGAACGCTTCGCCGTTCCACGTCCCCGCGGTTCAGGAGTTCTTCCGCCGGCTCTACGACGGTGGACACTTCGAGCTCACCGAGCGCTCCTTGCCGCACGATCCGGTCACCGGCGAATACCTGTTCGAATCCGGGCTCAAGGGCCAGTGTCCACACTGCGGCTCGATCGTCGTGGGCTTCACCTGCGAGGACTGCGGGCGGGTCAACGACGGCTGGAACTTGATCGCGCCGGTGAGCTTGGTCTCGGGCCAGCCGCCGGTGTGGAAGCCGATGCGTCGCCTCGAGTTCCCTCTCGGCAAATGGGCCGGCGCGCTGCGCGAGTACTACCGTCGCGTCGCGATGGCGCCCCACGTGCGGGCGTTGGTGGAAGGGCTGCTCGCCGACGGTCTGCCGAACGTCGCGGTCACCCATCGCACCGACTGGGGCATCGAGGTGCCGGTGCCGGGCTGGGAAGACCAGCGCCTCTACGTCTGGCTCGAGATGGCCCCGCGCTACTTCGCTTATGCCCGCCACGTCAACGAGGTCTCGGGGGCGCCGGGGGAGGGACCCGAACGCTTCTGGCGCAGCGACGACGCCGAGGTCGTCCAGTTCTTCGGCTTCGACAACAGCTTCTACTACGCGGCCCTCCTGCCCGCCCTGTTCCTCGCCTACGACGCCGAGATCCGGCTGCCCAAGGCCTTCGTGACCAACGAGTTCTACTACCTGGACGGCCAGAAGTTCTCGACCAGCCGCAACCACCGCATCCTCGGCCGCGAGCTCGCCGGCAAGGCCCCCCGGGACGCCGTGCGCTGGTATCTGGCGATGACTTGTCCCGAACGCGAGGAGACCAACTTCACGCTCGAGGGCTTCCACCGGGCGATTCGGCAAGAGCTGCTCGGAACCTGGCAGGCCTGGCTCCACGAGCTCGCCGACCGGCTTGCCACCCGCTGGGAGAACAAAGTTCCTTCGACGGGCGACTGGACCGAGGACCACCGCCGCTTCTACCACCGCCTCCGCGACCTCTCGGCCGAGGCTGCGGCCGCCTACGAAGCCGCTGGCTTCTCACCGCAGGCGGCCACCCGGGCGCTCGCGAGTCTGGTGCGCGAAGCCCGCCGCTTCGGTCAAGGCGAAAAGCACTGGCAGGGTGTTGCCACGCGCACCGAGGAGAACCGCACCGGCATCGCGCTCGAGGTGCTGGCGATCAAGGTGCTCGGCCAGATCGCCGCTCCAATTCTGCCCGAGATGGCCGAGCGCCTGTGGCGAACTCTCGGATATCCCGCCGGGCCGGGCCTCGGCTCGTGGGAAGAAACCCTCGAATGGGTCCCGGCGGGGACCATCGTTCAGGGTCTCGACGGGGAGTTGGTCCCTGGGCTCGGGACGTACCTGGAATCGGTCGCGGGCTGATGTCCCTCTTCCTCGCGGGCGTCGCACTCTAACTCTGAACGGAGGGGCGGAACCTCCGGCAAACCCTGAAGAAAACTCGAAGCCGAGGGGCCCGACTCGAGCTTTGCGCCGGTGACCGGGTGGAGATGGAAATGAACGACAACGCTCTCGCCACGATGCAGTTCGATGAAGCCTCCTGGGGCTATCAGCTGATCGTCGACTGCTTCGGCTGTACCGAGGAAGTCTGCTGTGATCTCGACCGGGGTTACGAATTCCTCGATCAGATTTGTGCCTTCCTCGACATGACCAAGCAGACCCAACCCTACATTTTCAAGACCTGCGATCGGACGTTCCCCGGCAAGCCCGGCTACTCCGGTTGGGTACCGATCATCGAAAGCGGCATCCAGGTCCACACCTCGTCGAACAACCGCTTCATCAGCGTCGACGTGTACTCCTGCAAGAAGTTCGACGCCCAGAAGGTGGTCGACTTCGTCAAGGGCTTCTTCGACCCCAAGGTCATCGAGACCCAGTTCTTCCACCGTGGGCGCAACTATCTGAAGCGTTCCTTCGGCCAGGAAGAAGTCCTCACCCAGGTCGGCTGACGCCGCCTCGTCCGCTCCGCTCGCCCGAGCCCCCTGCCGTCACAGGGGGTACGGTCGAAGCTACTCCCGCTCCTGCAAAAACCCCAGGCACTTGTAGACCAATTTGGCTGCCAGGAAGTCGCTCGCGCGGTGGCTGGCCTGGGGGGCGAGCTCCACCACGTCCATGCCGACCACCGTCTTCGATCGGAAGAGCGAGTGCAGCATGGTGAGGGTGGGGTACCAGGTGCCGCCGCCGGGTTCGGGGGTGCCGGTGGCAGGGACGAGGGAAGGATCGAAGAAATCGATGTCGAAGGTCAGGTAGACCTTCTCCGGCAACGCGCCGAGCATGGCCGAGAAGCGGGCGTGGGCGTCCGGCGCGGGCAGCTCGTGGCCCCAGAGGACGGGCAGGGCGCGGTTGCGGATCAGCTGCGCTTCCGGCGTCGACAGCGAGCGGAGGCCCACGGCCACCGTCGGCACTCCCTCGTCCACGATCCGGCCCATGACGCAGGCATGGCTCCAGCGCGTGCCCTCGAATTCTTCCCGCAGGTCGGCGTGGGCGTCGAATTGAACGACGCCGAGGGGGCCGTGAACGTCCCGCGCGGCCATCACCGGTGCCCAGCTCAGGCTGTGCTCACCGCCGAGGGTGACCAAGAACTTGCCGGCTGCGAAATGGCGCCGCGCCTCGTCGCGCAGCTCGCCGAGGGCCTCGGCCATGTCGTAGGCCTCGGGGAGAAACGGCGGCAGGGTAGAGATGCCGAGTTTGTAGGGCTCCGCGCCGAGCTCTTCGTCCCACAACTCCATGGCCTGGGAAGCGCGCAACAGGGCGGCGGGGCCTTCGCCGGTGCCTTTGCCGTAAGAGGTCGTGCGTTCGAAGGGAACGGGTAGTACGGCGACGCGGCTGGTCGCGGGGTCGCTGTGTTCGGGCGGAAGGAGGCCAAAATTGGTCGGTAGGCTGGGCATGGCGTGGGGTTCTAACAGTGCTCACGGCAGGTGTCAACGGAGTGTTGCTACAGGGCGAGCTCGCACGCCCGGCGAGTGCGGGACAGGCCGTCGGCCGCAGACTCACCGTGCGCGGTGAGCCTGGCCAGGAGGCCGCGGACCTCGGCCCGCAGGGTGCTGGAACGCTGCGTATCGAGAGGAGAGTCACCGGAGAGCGTGCCGAGTCGGCGGCAGCCCGCGATCACGGCCTCCGCGAGGGAACCTGGGTCCGCAGCCGCGGTCAGGATCTCCCGGCGAAGCCGGTAGGCTTTCTCGAGAGCCTCGCTCGTCTCCTCGCTGCGCCCGAGCTTTTCCGCGACGGTCGCCAGCTGCTCGAGACTGGTGGCTAGATCGCGGCGTTTCTGAAGACTCGTGCCATCTTCGGTAGCGAGGTCGTTTCGCAGTTGGACCAACTCGCGACAGGTCTCGAGGGCAGATCCTGGGTCCTCGGGGAACTCCGCTTCGCACAGGGCCGCCAAGGCCAACCCGGCTTGGCGAGCCAGTCCGGTGTTCTTCCGCGAATTCGCCAGCAGCTCCCGGTAGGTGCCGACACTGGCTCGCAAGGCCCGCCGGCCCTCGTCCGGCCGGCTCGAGAGCTCGAGCATCGCCAGGCGGGTTTCGATCTTCGTGCGTTCCGCTCGAGCCCAAAGGTCCGCGGGCTCTCGGGTCGCAATCTGTTCAGCGATGAGCAGGGCCTCCTCGTAGACACGGCGGCTCGTCGCGCGATCAGTTTGCCCTGCGAAGCGGAAGTACGGATTGGTGTAGTCGCCGAGCAACAGTAGGGCGTCGACGAAGGCGACTTGGTGATCGAGCGGGGCCGTGGTGGATCCTTGGAGCGGGCGGCCGAGCGCGACCGCTTGCTCGGCCAGTCGGCGAGCCTCGGCCCACGAGCCGGCCTCAGAGGTCAACCGCGCCAGCCCGGTCAGGCTGAGCACCTCCACATGGTGGCGATCGGCATCGATGGGCCAAGGGCTGCGCGCCTGCGCGAGCGCAATGCCGAAATGCTCGTGGGCCTCGGCTCGGCGCCCCGCCCGCCGCATCAAGTCGCCATAACGGTAGTGGCAAAGGCTGCGGACCGTCGGGCCGCCCGGGGCGGCGGCGAACCCTGGGGAGTTGCTCCAGCCCAGCGCCTCGGCGGCGACGGTCGTGGCCTCCTGGAGCTCTCCGGAGCGTTCGAGGGCGCCGCTGAGGAGATCGAGAGAGGATGCGAGGAGCACGGGAAACCGCTCGTTGTCCGGGGCCAATTCGACGAGTCGCCGTCTCAGGGCGATGGCCTTGCGGCAGCTCTCGATGGCACCCTCCGTGTCTCCCAAGTTGCGGTGCAACGGGTGTCCCTGGACTTTCGTGATGTGCTCGTAGCTGCGCGCCAATTCGTCGAGTAATTCGGGGTGATCGCTGCCATCGTTCGCCAGGCGGTCGAGGGCGTCGACCGCGGTCTCGAGGGCGGTTTTGCGCGACTGGATCGAGCTTGGAAGGCCCTCCATGGCCGGTTCGAGTTCGAGCAGGAGCACGTGGGCAAGACGCCCCAGGTCGGTGGCAGTACCCTTTGCCCTGTGGGCCTGGGCGATCGCGAGCCCGAGGCTCGAACAGAGGGCCACGACCACCATCACCACGGCGGGAACCAGGACCCGGTGCCGGGCGAGAAGGCGGGCGGTTCGATAGGTCAGGGTGGGCACCCGCGCCCTTACGGTCTCGCGGCGCAAGGAACGGCGTAAGTCGGTGGCGAGGTGGGCGACGGTGGGGTAGCGGCGGACGACTCGCTGTTCGACGGCTTTGAGCACGATGGCGTCGAGGTCGCCGGCGAGCTGTCGGGCCAGCCGATGCGGTGGAAGTCCGGTGCGCGGCGGGTCGCCGCCAGCGGCTCCGATGAGAAAGCTGGGGGCACGAGCCGGTGACTCTCGATCCCGCGGGTCGGCAAAGGGGCGCTCACCGGTGAGCAACTCGCACAACACGACGCCGAGCGAAAAGACATCGCTCGCCACACCGATCGTCTCGCCTCGCAGCTGCTCGGGGCTGGCATACTCGGGCGTCATGACCCTGCGCCCCACGGCGGTCTCGTCCCAGTTCCCTGCCGGATTCGCGGGATGCAGAACTTTGGCGATGCCGAAGTCGAGCAGCTTTGGGCGGCCATCTTCGGTGATGAGGATGTTGCTCGGCTTGAGGTCGCGGTGGACGACGAGCTGCCGGTGCGCGGCTTCGACCGCGGCGCACACGGCGAGGAAGAGCTCGAGGCGTGCGGCCACGCCCAGTTCGTGGCGATCGCTGTAGGCGGTGATCGGGAGTCCGTCGACGAACTCCATGACCAGGTAGGGGCGCCCGTCGGAGGTGGCACCGCCGTCGAGGAGGCGGGCGATGCTGGGATGCTCCAGGTTGGCGAGAATCTGCCGCTCTAGGCGGAAACGTTCGATCCAGTCGCTGCCGACGAGCTCGCGACGCAGGAGCTTCAGGGCGACTTCCTTGTGGAAGTGTTCATCGTCCCGGCGAGCCCGGTACACCAGGCCCATGCCACCGCGGGGCAGGAGTTCTTCGATTAAACGGTAGCGGTCGACGACCTCCGGTTCCGTCGTGGTGGGGCGGGTGTCGCTGTTCTCGAGGTCGGTCGAGGCGTTGGCGAGCAACGACTGGAGCTCGCTGCGAACCTCGGGCGGGATCGTC
>JANRLG010000075.1:0-6533 GCA_033762835.1 Thermoanaerobaculia bacterium | reverse complement strand
CCGATGGGCGCGAACCTGCCGTAGGGGCGGCCCTCCGTGGCCGCCCTCTTCATCACTTAGCCTTCTTGCGCTCCTTCAGCACGAAGGTGACCTTCATGTTCACCCGGTACTCGGTGACCTTGCCCTTCTCGACCACGACCTTCAGGTCGTTGACCCAGGCGCCCGTGATGTTCTCGAGGGTCTCGGCGGCGCGGGTGATGCCCTGGGAGATGGCGTCTTCGAAGCTCTTGGGGGAGCCGGCGGTGATTTCGGTGACTTTGGCGACGGACATGGAAACTCCTTTCATGGTGCGGAACACGTTGCGAATGCAGACGACGGCGCCGATCTTACACGGCGGGCGGTGCGAGGCCGGCGCCGACCTCCGGTCCGAGGCACTCCTCGAGGGGGGCCGGTAGGGCCAGCCAATACCCCTGGGCGTGGTCCACGCCGAGCTCTCGGAGGATCTCGACCGTGGCCCCGTCTTCGACCGATTCACCGATCGTTGCCAGGCCGAGCACGTGGGCGATCTGAGCGATGGCTTCGACGATCGCCCGTTGCACCGGCTGATCCCGCACGCCGCGCACGAACTCGCCGTCGATCTTGACGAAGTCCACCGGGAGATTCTTCAGGTAGGCGAAGGACGACAGGCCACTGCCGAAGTCGTCGAGCACGAACCGGCAGCCGATGCCTTTCAACTGGCGGATGAACTCCGAGGCCAGCACGAGATTACCCACCGCGGCGGTCTCGGTCAGCTCGAAGCAGATCCACTCCCCGGGGATGTCCCAGCGGGCGAAGAGCTCCGACACGAAGTGCTGGAACGAGGCATCGGAAAGCGACGAGCCCGACAGGTTGATGGCGAAGGTGTAGGGCGGCTCTCGCCGCTCCCGGCGAAAGCGCGACAGGGCCGAGAAGGCGTTGTCCACCACCCAGCGGTCGATGGCCGAAATCAGGTGATACCGCTCGGCCACCGGGACGAACAGGGCGGGGGACACCAACGTGCCGTCCTTCTCCCGCAAACGCAGGAAGATCTCGGCGAGACTGCGGGTGCCGCCGAGCGCCGGCACCAGCGGTTCGATCCGCTGGTGGTAGAGCACGAACCGGTTTTCCGCGAAGGCCTCGTGGATGCGCGAGATCCACTGCATTTCGCCATGGCGTGCCGCCACCGCGTTGTCCCCGGGATGGTGGACGTGGACCCGGTTGCGGCCGCTCTCCTTGGCCACGTAGCAGGCGGCGTCGGCGGCGGAAAGCGCCTGGGTCAACGTGCGGATCCCGCGCGGCACGAGCGGTACCAGGCCGATCGACGCGGCGACCGAAAAGCGTTGGCCGTCCCAGCTGAATCGCAGGCCGCGGATGGCTCGCCGCAGGGTGTCGCCGAACAATTCGAGGTCCCCGGGCGAAGCGCCTTCGCGCAGCACGGCGAACTCGTCCCCGCCCAGCCGAGCCAGGGTGTCCGAGCCGCGGCAGTAACTTTTCAAGCGTGCCGCGACTTGTTTGACCAACTCGTCACCGGCGACGTGGCCGCAGGTGTCGTTGACGACCTTGAAGTCGTCGAGATCGAGGTAAGCCAAGACGTGAACTTCTCCCGCCGAGCGTGGGGCCTCGAGCAACGCCGACAACCGGGCCTCGAACTCGCGCCGGTTGAGTAAACCGGTCAGCGGATCGTGGCGAGCGAGGAAGCTCACCTCGCGCTCCATGTCGAGTAGCTCGGTGACGTCCTTGAAGACCACCACGGCACCCTGCAGACGACCGCTCTCGCAGCGCACGGGGGATGCGGTGTCGCGAATGGCGTACTCGCGACCGTCCCGGCTGATCAGCACCGACCGACTGGGCAGCTCGATGCTCCGGCCGGCCTCGAGGCAGCGCTCCACGGGATTGGGCAGCCGCCGCCGGGTGCCTTCGTCGACGACCACGAGCACCTCGCCGGCGGAGTGCCCGAGGGCCTCCTTGAGGCTCCAGCCGGTCAGCCGCTCGGCCACCGGGTTGAGATAGTCGATCCGCCCGTGTTCGTCCGTCCGAATGACGCCGTCGCCGATCGACGCCAGGGTCACCTGGGCCCGTTCCTTCTCGCGCGAAAGGGCCTGCTCGAAGTGTTTGCGCGCGGTGACGTCGGAGGCGACCCCGACCAGTTTGCGGGCGCGCCCGGTCGTTTCGTTGCGGACCGCGATGGCCCGTTCGGTCAGCCACAGCTCGCGGTCCGGGAGGGCGCACCGGATCTCGACCGCGAGATCGGCCTCGCCCTTGAGGCAGGCCACGATGCCGTCGTGGAGGACGCCGCGATCCGCGGGGTGGACGAACGTCAGGAACGCCGTGCCGGTCGCTCCGAGATCCTCCGGTCCCAACCCGAACAGCTCGGCCATCAGCTCCGAGTTGCGCAGCTCGTCGGTTTCGAGGTCCCACTCCCAGGTCACGCTGCGACTGGCCCGCTGCGCGAGCAGCAGATGTTTGTCGCGCGCGGCGAGGATTTCGATCGCCCTGCGCTGCTCCGTGATGTCGGTGACGGTGGCGAAAATCGCCCGCTCCCCTTGAAGTTCAGACAGCGTTGCCTGGACGTGGAGCCAGCGCAGTTCGCCGGACTTCGTGACCAACATGAAGTCGATGCTGCTGGGTACGTCCTCGCCGCGCAGCCGCCGGGCGATCCGTTCCCGCACCGCCGGTCGGAAGTCCTCGGGCACCAGGGTCATTGGATCGAGGGCCAGCATCTCGCGCTGCGAGTACCCCGAGAGGCGACAGGTGGCCTCGTTGACGTAGACGAAGCGGCCGCCTTGATAAACGAGAATGGCCGCCGAAGCGAGATCGGCCAAGCGACGCAGCTGGTCACTCTCGAGTGCAACGGGCATCGCCTCGGCCGTTGGAGAAACGGCCGGAGGAGTCGTCGAATGCCGCTCAGCCGATCGCTCACGGGCCACGGCTCGGTCCTTCGCAGGAATGGGTGAATGCTTCCGGATGGTATCACCGCCGAAAGCGCTTTCGGGTATCGTTCGCCGGCTGTGTCGAGCACCGTCGTCCGTTCCCCATCCCGCCGCGCGGCTCGGCGGCGGGCCGTGCTGCGGGCGCTCGGTGGCTTGGCCGCCCTCGGGCTGGCGATCTTCCTGGTCCACCGCTTGGTGGTGGTGGTGGGCTGGGAGGAGGTCCTCGGCCGGCTCGGTCGCGCCAGCATCTGGGGGGTCACCGCGGCGGCCCTGCTGCTCGCCCTCCAGATGGTCATCTGGTCCTGGCGTTTGCGGGTCGTGGTGGCGCGTTTGGCGCGGGCGCCGGGTTTCGTGACGACCTTCCAAGCGCTGGTCGGCACGGCCACCCTCAACCTGCTGTTGCCCTTCGCGCGCCTCGTGGCGTCGCTGCTGCGCGCCCGGTACCTGGCCCAGGCGGCCGATCCGCCTTTGGGCAAGCGAGTCTTTTTCGGCGTCGTCCTCTACGAGCAACTCGCGCACCTGGTGGTGATGACACTGGTGACCAGCGCCGGTCTCATCGCCATCGCCGGGTGGTTCGGCCGTTGGGTGCTGTTCGGGGGCCTGCTAGCGACCGCGGCGGGCCTCGTCGGGCTCGGCCTCTGGTTGTGGAAGCGGCACCGGGCGCAGGTCGGCCAGTGGCTCGAGCGGCGCCTCGAAGCCCGCGCCGACGCCGCCCAGGGCCTGGGCCGTCAGGCCGTCGAGGGCGGCAAGACGGCGGCGCGGATGGTGCTCAAGCTGGGCGCCGATCGCGCGCTCCACGGTCCCTGCCTGGTTCTCGGGCTGGCGGTGTTCTTGTCGGGGGTGTTGGCTCAATGGGCGGTCTTCGGCGCCCTCGGGGTCGCGGTCCATCCCTTGGCGGTGGCGGTGACGGTCTCCCTCGGCCAAGCGGCGGGGGTCGTCTTCGGCACCCCGGGCGGGCTCGGGGCCACCGAGGCCGCCATGATCGCGGGCTTCGGCCTGTTCGGGGTCGGCCGCGCCGAGGCGGCGAGCGCGGTGTTGCTCTTCCGCGGCCTGCACTACGCCGTGGTGCTCGGGCTCGGATTGCCGTCGCTGGCGGCTCTCGAGTGGCGCTCGGGGAAGCCGGGACGAGGGCAATCGCGGTACCCTTGACGGCCTCGAATCCAGCCTCCGGGAGACCCGCCATGAGTCGCACGCCGTCCTTGCCTGTCCCCGCCCGTCGCCGTTGGCTCCGCCGCTTGGGCTGGGGCGCTCTCGTCCTGCTGATACTCGTGGTGGGCGTCGGCTTCTGGCTCCATCACCGCTTGTCGGCGAGCCTGCCGCGGCTCGAGGGATCGACCCGGGTGGCGGGGCTCGGCGCCGACGTGACGGTCGAGCGCGACGGTCTCGGGATCCCGACGATCCGGGCCACGAACCGGCTCGACGCCTATCGTGCGCTCGGCTTCCTGCACGCCCAGGACCGTTTTTTCCAGATGGATCTGCTGCGCCGCCAGGCGGCGGGCGAATTGGCCGAGCTGTTCGGCCCCGGTGCCTTGCCGCTCGATCGTCAGCACCGGCGGCATCGCTTCCGGCCGCTGGCGGTGAAGATCGTCGAGCGCGCTCCGGCGCCGGAACGGGCGATCCTCGCGGCCTACGCCGAGGGGGTCAACGCCGGCCTCGCCGATCTCGAGGCGAAGCCCTTCGAGTACGTCGTGGCCAGTGTCGAGCCGGCGCCCTGGGTGGCTGCCGATTCGGTGCTCGCGGTGCTCGCCATGTTCTTCGAGCTCCACGACGAGGACGGCAGCGACGAGGCCGAACTCGGTGCCTTGAAGGCCCAGCTGCCGGCGGAGCTATTCGAGTTCCTGACCCCGACCGGCACCGAGTGGGACGCTCCGATGACTGGCGACCCGGTCGCCCCGCGGCCGATTCCGGGGCCCGAGGTGTTCGATCTGCGGACTTCGAAGGCTGCCCTCCGAGGGCTGCCGCCCGCGGACAGCGTCAGACCCGAGCCCGCGGACGAGTTCCTCCCGGGTTCCAACAACTGGGCCGTGGCCGGTGCCCACACGGCCCACGGCGGCGCCCTCGTGGCCAACGACATGCACCTCGGCATCGCTGTCCCGAACACTTGGTATCGGGTGGCGATCCACCATCCCGAGGGTGCCGACGGCCAGCCGGTGACGATCACCGGCGTGTCGTTGCCCGGGGTGCCGGCGGTGGCCGTGGGCTCGAACGGCCACGTCGCTTGGGGGTTCACCAACAGCTATGGCGACTGGACGGACCGCGTGGTGCTCGAGCGCGACGCCTCGGCGCCGGACGATGCGCGGACTTACCGCTCGCCGCTCGGGCCGCAGAAGATCGAACTCGTTCGCGAGACGATCCGGGTCAAGGGGCAGGCGCCCGAGGAGTTCGAGATCGAGCAAACGATCTGGGGCCCGATCATCGGCCAGGGGCCGGACGGAGCCCCCCACGCCCTGGCCTGGACGGCCCACGACCCCGAGGCGGTGAGCTTCGCCTTCTTGGGCCTGGAGTCCGCGCGGACGGTGGAACAGGCCATGGCGGTGGCCCACCGCACGGGCATTCCGCCGCAGAACTTCACCGTCGGCGACCGCAGCGGGCGCATCGCCTGGACGATCGTGGGCAAGATTCCCCGTCGTTACGGCTTCTCGGGCCGCCTGCCGGAGTCCTGGGCGGACGGTACCCGCGGGTGGAACGGCCTGCTCGCACCGGAGGAGATTCCCCGCGTCGTCGATCCTCCGAGCGGTCGGATCTGGACGGCCAACGCACGGGTGGTCTCGGGTGCCGATCTCGCGGTGATCGGCGATGGCGGGTACGACTTGGGCGCCCGCGCCCGGCAGATCCGGGACGGCCTCGCCAGGCTCGAAAAGGCTCGCCCCGAGGACTTGCTGGCGATCCAGCTCGACGACCGCGCTCTGTTCCTGGAGCGTTGGAAAGACCTGTTGCTCGCGACGCTGACCCCAGAGGCCACCGCCGCGGACCCGAGGCGCGCCGAGCTGAGGCGGCTGGTCGAAACCACCTGGACGGGCCACGCCAGCGTCGACTCGGTGGCTTATCGCGCCGTGCGGGGGTTCCGCGGGAACGTCAGCGAACAAGTCTGGGGCAGTCTCACCGGGCAAGCCGGCGTGCCGCGGGAGCGCCGCACGATCTCGCCCACGAATCAGTTCGAGGGGCCGCTGTGGCAGCTCGTGACGGAGCGACCGGCCCACCTGCTCGACCCGCGGTATCCGAGTTGGGACGCCGCGCTGCTCGCCGCGGTGGACGGCGTGCTCGACATCTGGCGCCAGTTCGGTTCCGATCTCGCCGGCCGCACTTGGGGTGAACGCAACCGCGTGGCGCCGCGGCACCCGATGTCGGCATTCATCCCCCTCGGGCCACGGTTCCTCGACGTGCCGCCACGGCCGCTGCCCGGGGACAACGACATGCCGCGGGTTCAGGGTCCGGGATTCGGCGCCTCGGAGCGTTTCGTGATGGCCCCCGGTTTCGAGGCCATGGCCCTCGGGCACATGCCTGTCGGCCAGAGTGGTCATCCGTTTTCGCCCCACTACCACGATGGCCACGGGGCCTGGGCCGAGGGCAGACCCACGCCGTTTCTGCCGGGGGCGGTGGAGAAGACGTTGCGGTTGGTGCCGTAGGGAGCCGCCCGCGACCACC
>JANRLG010000074.1:0-15972 GCA_033762835.1 Thermoanaerobaculia bacterium | reverse complement strand
CGCCGAGCGCCTCGCCGACGTGCCCGCCCAGGGTGTGCCGTTCACCGCTCCGTTCGACTCGGCGGCCCTCGTCAGCTGGGGAGTCGATCCCCCGGACTCCGAGACGCTGCCGTGGTGGGGCCGCCAGAGCTGGCGCCTGTGGTTGGCCCAGCGTTTGGCCGCGGTGCTGGCCACGGCCTCCGGCACGGCGGCGGAGCGGGTGGAACTCGCCCTCGCCCGGCTCGGTCTCGAAGGCCTCGATGTCGAACGTTGGACCCCGTCTCTTTCCCTTTGGCACAACGCGGATCGGAGCCCCTCATGAGCTTGCTCGCCCCCCTCGTCCTCGCCCGCGACGTGCTGCTGATCCCGCTCGGTGAGCTCGACTCGGAAACCCGCGCCGCCATCGCCGGGGAGGACGGCGACGTGGCAGTGACGCGGCCCGCCTCGCGGCAGCCCTCGGTGGTGATCGACGCCGAGGCCGCGGCTCTGCTCGAGCTGTTCCGGCAGCCGCGCACGATGGCCGACGTGGTGATCGAGTTTTCACGCCCGCGCCAACTCGATCCCGACACGGTCCTGACCGGGGCCTACCCGCTGGTCAGCCGGTTCTTCGCCAGCCGCGTGCTCGAAACGGCGGAAACCGAAGTCGCGCCGGAGGGGCCCCCCGAACTGGCGCCAGGCCGTGAGATCGGCCCGTGGCGCGTGGTGCGCTCCGTCGCGCGGATGGAAGATGTCGAGGTCGTCCAGGCCCGTGACGCCACCGGCCGCTGGGCTGCCCTCAAGGTCGCCCGCTCGACGACCGGCATGGCGGGGCGCACCCTCGCGGCGGAAGCCGAGATCTTGAGCCACCTCGCCGCTGTCGCCCCGGGCCTCGCACCCGAGCCGTGGGGGAGCGATGGCGACTTCCTGGCGCTCGCTTGGTGCCCGGGCGTCGATCTCCACCAGGCCGCGGAGGAGGCCCGAGCGGCGGGACCGGCGAAGGTGCTGGCGCTTTTGACGGCCGTGGCCGAGGCCTACGGACGGCTCCATGCGGCGGGAGTTCACCACGGCGACATCCACCCGCGGAATCTCCTGGTGGACGCCGACGGTCACGTTCGATTGATCGACTTCGGTCTCGCCACGCGCTCGGGGGCCACCGCGGCGGCGCCACGGGGCGGGGTCGGCTTCTACTTCGAGCCCGAATATGCGTCAGCCATCCTGGCGGGGCAGTCTCCGCCCCCGACGACTCCCCTGGGCGAGTTGTATTCGGTGGCCACGCTCCTGTACGAAGCGGCCACGGGGCGGCCTTACCTGGACTTTCGGCTCGGGCGGGACGAGCTGCTGGGGCAGATCGTTGCCGAGGCGCCCTTGCCGTTCTCCGCGCGGGGCGTTGCGCCGTGGCCCGCGCTCGAAGCGGTGCTCGGCCGGGCGCTGTCGAAGGTGCCGGCGGAGCGCTTCGGCTCGACCGCTGACCTGGCCGCGGCAATCGCCGAGCTCGAGCCACCGGCTCCGCGGGAGCTTCCCGCGGCCTCCCGGAACCTCGCCTCGTTCGTCGACGGTCTCCTGGCCGAGGCCGCCCCCGACGGGCCGTGGATGTCGGAGGGGCTGCCCGCCCCCCGCGTTTCCGTCAACTACGGGGCCGCCGGCATCGCCCTCGGTCTGCTGCGCATCGCTGAGGCCCGCGGCGACGCTCTGACTCTGGCCCGGGCCGAGGCCTGGCTCTCCTGGGCCGAACGCCACGGGGACGATCCCGAGGCCTTCTTCAACCCGGAAATCGAGATCACCCCGGAGGTCGTCGGGGAGGCCTCGCCGTATCACTCACCGGCCGGCGTGGCCGCGGTGCGCGCCCGCCTCGCCCGCACCGCGGGCGACCGCGCCGCCCAAGCCGCGGCCGTGGCGGCCTTCGTGGCGGCCTCCGAACGGCCTCCCGCGGGGGACGACCTCACTCTCGGCCGGTCGGCCACGGTGCTCGGAGCGGCGCTGATGCTCGATGCCTTGCCGGCGCAGGACGAAACGGGTCGCAGTGCCCTGCTGGCGCTCGGGCGGCGGCTTCTGGGCGAAGTCTGGGCGCACCTCGAGAGCGAGCCGCCGATCTCCGAGTCCGCCCTCGACAACCTGGGGATCGCCCACGGCTGGGCGGGCTTCGCCTACGCCGCGCTGCAATGGCACCGCGCCTCGGGAGACGCCCTCCCGAGTGCCGTGCTCCGGCGGTTGGACGAGCTCGCCGAGCTCGCCGAACCCACCGGGCGGGGGCTCGAGTGGCGCTGGAAACTGCGCGGCGAACGCCTCGCCATGCCGGGCTGGTGCAACGGCTCCGCGGGCCACACGCTGCTGTGGGCGCTCGCGCACCGGCTCACCGGCGAGCCGCGCCATCTCGCGCTCGCTCTCGGGGCCGCCTGGAACACCTGGGAAGCCTCCCGCCACACCCTCACCACCCTCTGCTGTGGCCTCGCCGGCCGGGGCTACGCCTTGCTCGCCGTCTACCGCGCCACCGGCGACGAGCGCTGGCTCCATCGCGCCCGCGAGCTGGCTCGTGCCGGCGTCGCCCGCGCCGGCCAAGACCCGGCCTACCGCCACGCCCTGTGGAAAGGCGACCTCGGCCTCGCCAACCTGATCGTCGATCTGGAGCGGCCCGAGCGAGCGGCCTTGCCGTGGTTCGAAGAGGAGGGGTGGTAGGCTTTTGCCGTGCCCGCCCCCCCAGCGAAGAAGCTCTCCACCTGGCAAAGTCTCGTCGCCGCGCTGTCCTCGTGGCGCACGGCGTCGGTGGCTTTGCAGTCGTTTTCTTCGGGGTTGCCGCTGGGGCTCGTGTGGATCGCGATTCCGGACTGGCTGACCAAGGCCGGGGTGGATTTGCGGGTGGTCGGGCTGGTGACGCTGGCGCAGGCGCCGTGGACGTTCAAATTCCTGTGGTCGCCGCTCATGGACCGCTTCGTGCCGCCGTGGCTGGGGCGGCGGCGGGGGTGGACAGCGCTGGCGCAGCTGGCGTTGTTCGTCACCACGTTGGCCCTGGCGGGAGTGGGGGACCACCCGGACACGCCGTGGATCGTGGGCGCCTTGGCGTTGGCGATCGCGTTTTCGGCGGCGACCCAGGACATTGCCATCGACGCCTACGCCGTCGAGGTGCTGCGGCCCGACGAGCAGGCCGTGGCGGTCGGGGCGCGCACGGCGATCTACCGCGCCGCCATGTACTTGGCGGGCGGCTTCGCGATCACCGCGGCGGGGCAGTTCTCGTGGCCGCTGGTCAACGCCGTGCTCGCGGTGCTCTATCTGCCTCTGCTGGTCATCACTTGGAAGTCGCCGGAGCCCGAGGTGCCAAGCGTGGCGCCCAAGTCCTTGCGCGAGGCCGTCTGGTTTCCGTTCCTGGGGTTTCTCGGGCGGCACCGGGCGCTCGAGATCCTCGCTTTCGTCTTCTTCTACAAGTTCGCCGATCAGCTGGCCCAAACGCTCCAGCGGTCGTTTCTCGTGCAGATGGGCTATTCGGACTTCGACCGCGGCGTGGCTCTCGCCACCGTGGGCTTGTTCGGCAACCTCGTGGGGGTGTTCCTGGGCGGGGCCATGACGCCGTTTCTCGGCCTGGGCCGGGCGTTGTGGGTGTTCGGCCTGCTTCAGCTGGTCTCGAACCTCGGTTACGTCCTGCTCGCCGTCCAGACCGGGCCGGAGCGGGCGCTGATGTATGGGGCCATGGGCTTCGAGACCTTGACGTCGGGCATGGGCACGGGGGCGTTTTCGGTGCTCCTCCTGCGCATGACCCAGAAGCGCTTCTCGGCCACCCAGTACGCCCTTTTCTCGAGCCTTTTCGGGCTGCCGCGCCTGCTCGCCGGGCCGATTTGCGGTTACCTGGTGCACGCCGTGGGTTGGACGACCTTCTTCTGGTCCACGCTCGCAGCGGGCATTCCGGGCCTGGTGTTGCTGTCGCGGTTCGTGCCGATCGGCGTCCGGGAGCCCGAGTTCACCGTCGAGCCGCCTCACGGCAAGCCGCCGCTGACGACCCGGGAGCTCCTCTGGCGGGGGACCGTGGGTACCGTGGTCGGAGTCCTGTTCGGGCTCCTGATGCGCGCCGGACTGCGAGCGCTCGAGGCCGCCAAGACGGGGCCGTTCGATCTCGTCGCCGCCCTCGAACGCCTGCTGGCGCCGGCCACTGGCAAGGAGTGGCTCGGCCTCCTGGGCCTCCTCGTCTTCGGAGTCGTCTGCGGCTTGTTCACCGCCGCGGTGGCGGCGGCTCGCCGTGGCGCTGGAGCGGAGCTGGCGGACGCGGGCTGACCACCCGGTACCGCGGGTGTGCGGCTTAAACAATCAGTCGATCTGCGACGTAAATCGGGAATGCGCCCCCATTTCCCCGTCGGCTTCTTGGTGTTCGTTCTTGGTACGCCATGCGCCTTCGCCGCTCGCGATTTCGCGATCTCCCGCACCACTGGCCCCGTGACCGTCGATGGTGCCGTCGACGAAGCGGCGTGGGCCTCCGCCCTGACCTTCGACGTGCCCTACGAGTGGAATCCCGGCGACAACGTGCCGGCGCCGGTCGAAACCGAGGTGTTCGTCACCTACGACGAGCGCCGGTTGTACGTCGCTTGGCGCTGCCACGACCCGATGCCGGGGGACATCCGCGCTCACTTCATGGATCGCGACGAGATCGACACGTTGGTCCAGGACGACCACGTGGTCTTGATGGTCGACCCCTTCAACGACGGCCGCCGGGGCTTCCAGTTCCGCATCAACCCCCTGGGCGTCCAGGCCGACGCCATCTTTTCCCAGAACGAAGGCATCGAAGATTGGTCGTTCGATCTGCTGTGGCAGGCGGCCGGGCGGATCACTGCCGGCGGCTACGAGGTCGAGATCGCCATTCCCTTCGCCCAACTGCGGTTCCCGGCCGGTAGCGATCCGCAGACCTGGCTGTTCGACGTCGGCCGGTCCTATCCGCGCAACGTGCGCCATCGCCTGACCGCGGCGCCCCGGGATCGCGACAACTCCTGTCTCCTTTGCCAGGTGGACCGCATCGCGGGGTTCAACGGTCTCGAGGCCGGTCGCAACCTGGAACTGACGCCGACCGTCACCGCGGTGCGCACCGACGCCCGGCAGGGTGGCCCCACGGGGCCGTTTCGAGCGGGCGACGAGGACACCGAGGCGGGCCTTTCTCTACGCTGGGGGGTGACCTCGAACCTGACCCTGTCGGCGGCGGCGAATCCGGATTTCTCCCAGGTCGAGGCCGACGCCGCCCAGCTCGACGTCAACGAACGCTTCGCTCTGTTCTTTCCCGAGCAACGGCCGTTCTTTCTCGAAGGCGCGGACTACTTTTCGACCCCGATCTCCGCGGTCTTCACGCGCACGGTGGTGGACCCGGATTGGGGTTTGAAGCTGACCGGTAAGCAGGGCGTCCACGCCGTCGGAGTGATCGCTACCCGGGACGCCAGCAACCAGTTCTTGATTCCTTCGAATGAAGCCTCGCGCGCGGTGTCGCTGGCAGGCGAGTCCGTCGTCGCCTCGGTGTTGCGGTACCGGCGGGATCTTGGCCGCGGCTCCTCGGTCGGTGTTCTGTACGCCGGCCGCGAGGGGCAGGACGACTACTTCAACCGCGTCGCCGGGGCCGACCTCTTTCTGCGTTTTGGGCCGGTGGACACCCTGTCGGCGCAGTATCTGCGCTCGGAGACGCGCTACGGCGAGGACCTCGCCACGCGCTTTCGGCAGCCCCTGGGGGAGTTCGACGACGACGCCTTCCGGGTGCAATTCACCCACTCGAGCCGCAACACCTTTTTTTCTGCCTCCCACAACGACCTCGGGAAGGACTTCCGGGCCGACAGCGGGTTCTTGCCGCGGGTGGACCACCGCCAGCAACAGGTGACCCTCGGGCGCAACATCTACCGCGAGGGTGCCAAGATTCACCGGGTCAATCTCACTCTGCGCGGTGGCCGGATCGAAAACCAGGCCGGCCGGCGGTCGGACTCGAACCTGCGCTTCGATCTGGCCCTGTTCGGTCCGCTTCAGTCGAACGTCTTCGTCACCGTCGAAGAGCGCGACGAACGTTTCGCCGGGGTGATGTTCGAGGGGCTCCGGCGCGGCCTCCTGTCGAGCGAATTCCAGCCCTCGGGAGCGCTGCGGGCGGGCCTGAACCTGTCGGCCGGCGATGCGCTCGACTTCGCCAACGGGCAGGTGGGGGAGAGCCTGCGAGTGAGCCCGTACCTCGAGTGGAAGGCCGGTCGCCACGTCAACACCCAGTTCAACCACACCTTCGACCGGTTGGACGTGCCCGGAGGCGAGCTGTTCCACGCCCACCTGACCGAGCTGCGAGTGGTCTACAACATCAACGTTCGGTCCTTCCTGCGGCTCGTCGTGCAACGGCTCGACCTCGTGCGCGACCCGAGCCTGTACCGGAGCCCGGTGCCGGCCAAGTCCGAGGACCTGTTCACCCAGTGGCTCTTTTCCTACAAACTGAGCGCCCAGACGGTGCTTTTTCTGGGTTACTCGGACACCGCCCTGGGCAGCGAATCGCTCGACCTCACGACCACCAGCCGGACCTACTTCTTGAAGGTGGGGTACGACTTCGGGTTGTGAGGCCGGACTCAGAATTTCAGCACGGCCGGCTCCAGGCGCAGCACCTCACCCGCCGCGGGCGGGGTGATGGCGACGAAACGACCGCCCTGCCAAGCGACCCAACGCAGGCTCGGGTCTTCGAGCGGCACGGTGAACCGGTAGGTGGCCCGCTGGGGTACCCCGCGGTCGTCGACGGCGTCGATCGTCACCGTCATGCCGGGCACGGTGACTTCTTCGCCCACCCGGAACGGCTGCCGCGGACCGCGGAACAGGCCCCCCAGCTGACCGCCGTAGAGCCCGGCGGGGACGTCGATGCGCAGCGTTTGGTCGTCGAGACGCACCAGCTCGACCGGCGTCGGCCCTTGGGAGAGCGCCCGCAGGGCCCGCGGCACGGGTTTGCGTTCGGCCTGGCGATAGGGCTGGAGGTAGGCGACGAACATCAGGTAGTCCGGCGTGTTGATGAAGACGAGGGTCTGGTTTGGCAGCGCGGCGTCCGCCGGCAAGTCCTCGGTGGCGGCGAGGGTCGGCGCGCCGAGCGTTTTCGCGGCCAGGGAGTGGAGGACGAGGCTCGGCGGCGCCAGCACCAAGTGCGTGGCGAAAGCGCCCACTGCGGCGGCGCCGGCAGTTCGCCGCCAGAGGCTCCCGGTGGGCAGCCAGGCGGCCGCCTCGGAGCGGCCTTGAAGCCAGCGCGCCAGTAGACCGAAGGCGGCAAGGCCGACGAACAACAGCAGGCGATTGGAGGCCTGGGTGGCGCTCGCCGGGACGAGGGCGAACAGCGTCCCGGCTGCGAAGAACCGGGCAAGGCGGTCCCGGCGCACCAGCGGCCCGAACAGCCCCACGGCGAAGATCAGCACGGCGACGCCCAGGCCCCACAGCACCGGCTGAGCTTCCGGCGGGGCGATGCCCGCGAAGTCCGCGGCCAAGGGCGTCCAGAGGCCGAGAGTCAAAATCGGAACCCGTTCGAAGAGCGCTCGGAGAAACTCGCCGGGAGCGCCGAGCGGTTCGACGTACATGCCCGAGCCCACGGCACCGTAGTCACCCAGGTGGTACACCGCGGCCCAGACCAGGCCGGCGACGGCGCAGGGCAGGAGGGCCAGCAGGCCCCGGCGCGCTCCGGCCTCGTCGAAGAACAAGGCGTAGGCCCCCAGAAAGGCGACGGCACCGACGGCGGTTTCGCCGGCGAAAAGGCCGAGTCCGAGAAGAACCGGGGCCGCCCAGGCGCCGAGCCGCCAGCCTTCGCGGCGCCAGCGGTCGTGGGCGAGCACGGCCAGAAGCCCGAACAAGAAGGCTACGAGGGCATTGCGATTGGCGATCCAGCCCGCCGGCAGGCCGTGGCTGTCGTCCAGGGCGAAGAACAACGCCGCCAGCCCAGCGGCCCAACCGACGCCGAGCAGGCGTCGATAGAACCCACCCGCCACCCAGACCCCCGCCCCGAGCCACAGCAGGCTGTGCAAGTGCATCAGGACAGGGGAGTTCGGCCACAGGGCGTAGTCCGCGAGATGGGTCAGCACCGAAACGGGCCGTAGGAAGGCGAGCTTGAAGTCGGGTGTCACCCACCACGGGAACACCCCTACCGCCGCGCCGTCCGTGGCGTCGAGCGCGGTCGAGAACATCCCGAACGGCGACACCGGCACCGGGAACTCGCCGAGCAGGATGTTGCGCTGAAACCAGTCGTCGAGTTGGAACCCGATGCCGAGCGACGGGGCGCACAGCAGGACGGAGACCAGGGCGGCGTAGAGCGGCAGCCGGGGGGAGGCGAGCCAGCGGACGAGCCGCCGGCGCAGGGGAGACTTCGCGGTGAGCACCATGGCGGCCAAGTCTAGCGGACCGATTTATCGCTCGACGCGAGGAAATCCGCACCCTCAGCTAGGGGCACTTCTGGAAGTGCCGCCAACTTCGAGAGGAGAGATTTCATGACACTGGGAATCGTGAAGCCGAGAACCGTTCTACCCGTGGCCTTGCTCGGGGCACTCTTGCTGACTGGAGCGTCGGTGGGCGGTGCTCAGGCCGAAAGCTCTGAAGAGTCGGTTTCCGCCGGCGCGGTCTTCGATGAGTTCGACGCTCTGGCGATGACTCGGCCCAACGGCAAGGTCAAGAAGGAGGGCGAAAGCGAAGTTCCGGGCACTGGCGGCAAGAAGGTCAAGTGGAAGATCACCGCCAAGAAGAACGGTTCCAAGTCCGCCCAGGTGTGGATCGACGTCAAGAACCCGGGTTCGAGCTCGATGAAGTTCGTCATCTGCGCGATGATCAACCTCAAGGGCCACGGTACGGCCAAACACGATCTCTACAAGATCGAGCCCGACGGGCGCGGCGGCTACAAGTGCACCAAGACGGGCTGTGCGGACATGGCGCCGAGCTTCCACCTCGGCTGCAAGACGGTGACGCTGTCGGGGGGCGGCTCGAGAAACGTCTTCGACCGCACGGTGACTTTCTCGACGGCCTTCGCCAACGAAGACATCGAGAGCGTCTACTTCGACCTGCTCACCTACGGCAGCCTGCCGTCGGGTGGTGGCTGCGGCGCGGTCGTCGGTGCCAACAAGTTCCTCTATCCGAGCAGCCCGGCAGGGAATACGAGCGACTGGGCCAACATCTGGGGCGGCGGTGGTGGTCCTACGACTCTCGCCACCGCGGCTACCGTGGGTTTCCAGGCGACCTACGTTGCGTCGGTGCCGGTCGGAAACTGGGTGACCATGGGTTACCCGGGGACGTACCCGTCGGTCCTCGAGGCCGTGGTCGAAGGCGCGCCCGCGGGTACGCAGGTGAGGGTCGTAACCCAAGGAGTCGCCGGTCCCGTCTACAAGGTGGAGGCAGGACCCGATGGCGGTTGCGTCGGCCTGCCGCTCGACATTTCGGAGCCGTTCACGATCACTCCCGAGGTCGCCTCGAACGAGATCTATATCGGCTTCCCGGAGGGCGAATGCAGTCAGGTTGCCGAAGGAGCCACGACCAGTGTCTGGGGCAATGTCTACGCCACGGACAGTGGGGACATCTACAAGTTCGACGACTTCATGTACGGCGTCTCGTACCTCTACACTCACGATACCGCTGCCCCGGAAATCCTGACCGTCGCGAACCGGCAAGAGGGTTCCGGCTTGCGCATCGAGGTTTCCGCGCGCGACGCGGCGACCATGCCGGTTGCCGCCACCTTCCAGTGGAGTTCGGACGACGGCGAAAGCGGCGAAGTTCCCCTCAACTTCGCGCCTACCGCCATGGTCGGTGACGTGGCGTACTTCTCGGATGTCGTGACGGGCCTGCCGATGGGGCAGTTCCTGGATTGCCAGGTGGTGGTCTACGACGAAAGTGACAACGCGGCGCGCTCTGCCGTCGTCAAGGTCATCGTCGTCGATCCTGCCACGGGTCAACGGCCCCGTCCGCCGCGTTTTCCGGTCCGCGATCTCGACGAAGACGAGATCGATCGCCCCTGAGACCAAGCTCGAGCCGAGCCGGAGACGAATTCCGTCGCCGGCTCGGCTGCCGCCGCAGTCTACCGATTCATGTCCTCGCCCTTCTCGAGCTTGGCGATGGCAGCGGTGACGCTGGCCTTGTTGACCTCGTCCGGCGCCTTGGGGAGGGCCTTCTTGGCGTAGGCGAGGGCTTCCTTGTAGCGGCCGAGAGCGGAGAGGCCGCGCGCCATGCCGAAGTCGACGAACCAGGCGTCGGGGTTTCTCTTGGCATTGAGCTCGAAGACCGCGAGGGCCTCGGCGGCGCGGTTCTGGGTGAGCAGCTGGCGGCCGTAGGCGTGAATCTCGAGGGCACCGGCGGTGGGGTGGGCGATCGCCTTCGCCATGGTGGCCTTGGCCGCGTCGGCCTGGCCGTTGGCCTCCTGGGCCTGGGCGAGGACCGAGAAAGTGGTGAAGTTCTCGGTACCGGTGAAGCTCGGGGTCGCGGCTTCCTGCGCCCAGGCCAGCGCCGTGTCGAGGTGGATGCCGCGGCCGAGCAGGTACTGGACGGCGTTCGTGCGCGCCTGCCAGGCGAAGCCGGTGGCGTTGCGCATTTCGCGGGCGAGGGCCTGGTAGTAGACCTCGTCGATCGCCGGCACCACGATTCGGATCGGCACCGCCAGCTCTTCCCACTGCAACTCCACCGTGGTGCGGTCGGCGTCGCGGTCGACGAAGTCGTAACTCAGCCACTCGCGATACGGCGCCTTGCGGGGCTTGACAGCGGCGCGCAGGGCGTCCTCCGCCGGGTCGTAGAAGAAGCTGCCCCAAGAGGTCGAGTTCTTCGACAGCACCAGCGTCCACTCCTCGGGGCCGGTGATGAAGTGCAAGCCATAGCGGCCCGCGGGGAGCTTCTGGCCCTCGATTTCGACGTCGTGGGAGACCGTCAGGACGGTGTTTTCGTTGGCGCCGGCCCGCCAAGGGCAGGCCTTGCAGGTGCCGAAACCCGGGTCGGTGAGGCCGTGGGGCACGAGCTCGCCCCAGATCTTGCCGCGGCGATCGTCGCCGTTCGGGGCGTGGACATCGGGACTCGAGTACTCGATGCGCACTTCGACGGGGCCGATCCACTGACTGACGGCGGACTTCTGATTGCCTCCCGAGGGTGGCAGGGTGAGACCAGGAAAGACTTGGGCGGTGGCGACAGCCGGCAGCAGGGCGAGGGCGAGGGGCAGGCTCAGGCGGGTCCAACGAGACGAGCGAAGATCACGGGGCATAGGAACTCCTTTCGCGGCAGGGTACGGTCAAAGTGACCCAAGGTTCTCGGCTACCATTACGCCGCGATGGCGATTCGGGAAGGTCGATGGGATTGTGCGAGCTGCGGCCGGGTCGGTAACCGGGGTCCGGAGCGTTATTGCTCCGGCTGCGGGGCGCCGCGGGGCGCGGACGTGCGGTTCTACCTGCCGCCGGACGCCGCGGAAGTCACCGACGCCGCGGCAGTGGCGGCCGCCCGGGTTGGGCCGGACTGGACCTGCGGCTACTGCGGCTCGGACAACCGCGGCAGCGGGGCGTTCTGCACCCAGTGCGGAGCCGGTCAGGACGGCTCGGCCCCGCGGCCGGTGGTCGACCACCCGATCGCGCCGCCGCCACCGCCGCCCCCCGTCCAGTCCCTCGGGCCGAAGAAGGGCCGTGGCAAGAAGGGCTGCCTGGTCGTCATCGTCGTCCTCGTGGCCCTGCTCGCTCTCCAAAGCTGGTGCAGTCGCCCGCGGGAGGTCGAGCTGACGCCGATTGCCCACTCCTGGGTGCGCGCGGTCGAGGTCCAGGCCTTGAGACCGGTCGAAGAGGAAGGCTGGGAAGGGGAAATTCCGTCGAACGCCCGCGTGCTCTCCTCCCGGCGCGAGCTGTATCGCACCGAGCGCGTCCAGGTGGGCACCCGGCGCGAGTCGAAGACGGTCACCGAGCGGGTTCAGGCGGGCACCGAGCGGGTCAAGACCGGCTCGCGGGACCTCGGTAACGGCTACTTCGAGGACATTTACGAAGACCGGCCCGTCTACCGCGACGAGCGCCGCCAGGTGACCGAGACGGTGCCGGTCTACGAGGACCGCAAGATCTTCAAGAACCGCCTGCGCTACGTCATCACCAAGTGGGTCACCGTGCGCACCGAGACGGCCAAGGGTTCGACCCCGGACCTCCGCTGGCCCGACGCCCGCCTCGGCTCGGGGGAGCAGCTGGGTGCCCAGACCGAAAGCCTCGAAGTCCAACTGCGCGACCAGAAGGGCCGCACCTTCACCTACCGAGTGCCCAACGAAAACGACTTCCGCCGCCTAGTTCCGGGCCGCTCGCTGACCGGCGAGATCAAGAGCGGAGAAGTCAAGAGCCTGGCGCTGGATGGTCGTTAGAAGGCTAGGCTCGATCTGACGCCCGTGACCAAACGTCGACTGCTCACCGCTGCCGTCTTTCTGCTCGCTCTGGCGGTCGCCGGGGTGCTCTGGGCTCCGCTCGCGGTGGCGGAGTGGGTGGTGGCTCGGCGCTTCGCGGACGTGCCGCGCACCACCACCGCGGCGTTGGCGGCGCGGCGGGCGGCGGGGGAGCCGGTGCTGTTGCTCGATGCCCGGGAGCGCGCGGAGTTCGAGGTCAGTCACTTGCCGGGGGCGATTTGGATTGGCTCGGCGGGGGCCGAACTCGGTGCCCTCGGGCCGTTGCCCCTCGAGCAGCCGATGGTTGTCTACTGCTCCGTCGGCTGGCGCTCGGCGGCAGCCACCCGGCGCTTGCGACAGGCGGGGGCGGGCCGGGTCGAGAATCTCAGTGGCTCGATTTTCCGCTGGGCGAACGAAGGCCGACCGCTGGTCGATGGCGCGGAGCAGCCGACGACGGCGGTCCACCCCTTCGGTCCGGCTTGGCGTTTTTTGCTGCGCTCGCCGCGCTGACGGCCGAGCGCGTCCTGGTGTATCCTCGGGCGCAGGTTTCTTGCTTTGTTTGGATCCAGGAGGGGCGGAAACCCGAGGTTTCGCCCGTGCTTTCGGCCCACGAGATTGCTTTCCCACCCTACCGCGGGCCGGCTGGCCCGCTCGTGCCGCCCGTGCCTGATCACAAACCTCTCCCGCCGTCGCTTACTTCTCTGAGGTCGCCTCGAGCTTGCCGCTCTTGGCGGCACTCGCCCAAGGAGTCCGCCATGAAGATCGTTTGGGGATGCTGCTTCGTGTTCGCTGCCGTGCTCGGCTTGGCCGCGCCGGCGTCGGCGATCGACCTGCGAGTCGAAGGGCTGACCGTGACCCAGGCCACTCAGTCCGACGACCAGGCAATTCCCCTGGTCGCGGATCGCCGCGCCTTCATCCGCGTCTTCGTCGTCGCCGACGGCGAAAACACCCTGCGCCCCAAGGTCCGGCTGCAGTTCGTCTACGGCCGCAAGATCCGCCACCAAGTCACCTTCGATGCCCCCCGGGAGCTGTCCGGCGTGCCCACCGCGGTCAACCGCCACGACCACGGCAAGAGCTGGAACGTCACCGTGCCGGCCCTGTGGATCAAGTCGGGGCTGAAGATCGTCGCCGAGGTCGACCCCGACCGCCGTGTGCGCGAGTCCAGCGAAAGCAACAACCTGTGGCCGAACAAGTCCGGCCAGGCCTTCGACGTGCGCACGGCGCCGACTCTCAAGGTCACCTTCGTGCCCGTGCGGCTGCCCGATGGTCGGGTCAGCGAGATCACGACCAAGAACACCGAGGACTTCATCAGCTACACCCGGCGGGTCTTCCCGCTGCCCGAGAAGCTCGATGTCGCCGTCCACAAGGCCATCAGCACCTCCGCGGATGTGCAGGTGTTCGAGGGTTGGGCGCAGCTGATCAACGAGATCGAGGCCCTGCGTCTGGCCGAGCGGGCAACGGAGCGCTACTACGCCGGTTTGATCAATCCGGGGGCGCCCGCCGCCATCGGTGGACTCGGTTTTCTGGGCGGCCGGTCGACGGTGTCGAGCGAATGGGGACGCCCGGTTGACGAGGGTCGGCTGACCTACCGCCAATTCGTCGTCGGCCACGAGCTCGGGCACAATTTCGGGCTGCCCCACGCGCCGTGCGGCAATCCCGGCGGACCCGATCCGCTGTACCCCTACCCCGAGGCCAACATCGGCCGGCACGGTTTCGACGTCTTTCTGAATCGCGTTTACGACCCCGCGGCCGGTGGCGTCGATCTCATGTCCTACTGCCGGACCGAGCCCTGGATCAGCGACTACAACTACGTCAGGGTGATGAACCGGCGCGGCCGGGCCACCGGACGCTCCGAAGCTGAGACGGGCGCCAGCGAGAAGCCTGGTGACGCGCTGCTCGTCTGGGGGCGGGAGACCGCGACCGGCTGGGTTTTGGAGCCGGCCTTCCGGGTCCAGGGAGTGACCCCGAGGCTCGCGGACACCGGCGCGGAGATCACCTTGCATGACACCCAGGGCCGAGTGCGTGCTCGCCACGGTGTCTGGCTCGAGGAGCTCGACCACGGCCCCGGTCGCGTCTTCGCCGCTCTGGTGCCGGTCGAGTCCGACGTCGCGAGCCTTCGCCTCGAGGTCGAGGGCCGCGTCGTGGCCGAGCGCCGGGCGGCCCGCGCCGAGGCCAGTGGCCGGTTCGCCGCTGCCCCGCGCGCGTTCCGGACCGACGACGAGACGGTGCTCGTGGCCTGGGACGCCGACGCCCAGCCGGTGGCCCTCCTGCGCGACGCCGACAGCGGAGAGGTGCTCGGCTTCGCCCGCGGCGGCCGCCTCGAGTTGGCCACCCGCGCGGAACGCCTCGAGGTGCTGTTGTCGAACGGTGTCGATAGCGTGAAACGCGACTTCGACGTCCCCTGATCGCAGCGCTCCCGGGCGCGGGCGAGCCGAGGTGAAACATCTCGGCTCGCTCTGCCACACCGAGTGGCTTCGGCCGTGTCGAGCCGTTTTGATTTGTTTTGAACCCCGGAGGGCGGAAGTTACGCCCATGTTTCGAGTGTTCTCAGCCCCTCCTCGTTGGCACCGCGCAGTCGCCGCGGCGCTCTTCTGCTTCCTCTCCGTGCCCGCCGCGGGCCACGCCGTGGACCTCCACGTTGCCGGCCTGACGGTAACCCAGGCCACCCAGACCGACGACCAATCGGTTCCCCTTATCGCCGATCGGCGGGCCCACGTGCGGGTGTTCGTGCTCGCCGACGGCGAGAACCAGGCGCGCCCGAAAGTGCGCTTGCAGTTCTTCTACGGGCGCAAGGCGCGCCATCAGACGATCGTTTCGGCGCCCGGCGGGCTCGCGGGCGTGCCGATCGAGCTCGCCCGTCACGACCACGCCAAGAGCTGGAACGTGACGGTCCCGGCAGGCTGGATCCAACCGGGCTTGAAGCTCGTTGCCGAGGTGGACCCCGACCGCCGGGTGCGCGAGTCGAACGAGGGCAACAACCGTTGGCCGAGCCGGTCCGGGCAAGCCATAGACGTGCGGAAGGCTCGCCCCTGGAAGCTGACGCTGGTGCCCATTCGCCTGCCGGACGGGCGCACCAGTGAGGCCACGACGAGCAACATCGAGAGCTACGTGAGCTTCGCGCGCCGTTTGTACCCGGTGCCCGAGAAGCTCGACGTCGTCGTCCACGGCGTGTTTACGACCGACACCTACGTGGAATACCCGAGTGAGTTCACTCGCCTGGTGCACCAGATCGACGCCCTGCGCCTGCTGGAGCGTACCCCCGAGCGTTACTACGCCGGTCTGATCAACCCCGCCTTCACGACGATCGCCGGGATGGGCTGGATCCCCGGTAAAGCCTCGGTGTCGGCCGAATACCCCCTGCTCGTGGAATTCGGCCGCCTGAGCGTGCGCGAATCCATTTTCGCCCACGAGCTCGGGCACAACCTTGGGCTGTCCCACACCCCTTGCGGCGGGGCCGTCGGGCCGGATCGGAATTACCCCTACCTCGACGGCAAGATCGGTCGCCCCGGCTACGACGTGTTCGTCTCTCGCGCCTACGCGCCCGACCGTGCCGGGGACATCATGAGTTACTGCGCCACCGAGTCTTGGATCAGCGACTACCACTACCTGAAGGTCCTCAGCCATCGGGAGCGCGTCGCCGACGCCCTCGTCGCCGAGGCGGCGCGGGCTGTGAACGAGGAAGTCGAATCGTTGCTCGTTTG
>JANRLG010000073.1:0-3230 GCA_033762835.1 Thermoanaerobaculia bacterium | reverse complement strand
TGGGCCGCCCGGAGATCGCCTTCGCGACGATCTTCGAATCCCACCCGTTGATTTTCGCGCCGACCGAACTGTCGACCACGGCACCGCTGAAGCTCCAGGCGCCGAAGTACGGCTTCCGCGCCGCCACCCTGCCCGGCTTCTTGCCCGAAATGGTGCCGGCTTTGCGGCTCGACTACGGCGAGGTGGACGCCCGCGTCCGCCGCCTGGCAGGTCTGCTCGACGCCGCCGAGGGCGCCGCCGTGCGCTTCGAAGTCGCTGGCCGGCGGCTCGAGCTGTTTCTCGACCTGCGATTCCGCAAAGCCCACGTCTCGGGTGGCTTGATCCCCACGCCGGGGACGGCGGGCAACTTGCCCTCCGGCGAGGCCTACATCGTGCCCTACGAAGGGGAGGTTCCCGGCGAACCGAGCCGCACCGAGGGCAAAATGCCCGTCGAATTCGACGGTGAGGTGGTGGTCTACGACATCACCGCCAACCGCGCCGTGGCGGTCGAGCCGGGCGGCGAAGCGGCCGGCCGGGAGGCGGCCCTGCTCCACGCCGAGCCGGCCTATGGCAACCTGGCAGAGTTGGGACTGGGGGTGCTTGCGGACTTCGGAGTCGAGCCCGTGGGCGCCGTGCTGCTCGACGAAAAACTCGGCCTGCACATCGCCTTCGGGCGCAGCGACCACTTCGGCGGCCAGGTCGGGCCGGCTCAGTTCAGCTCGCCACGGGCGGTCGTCCACCTCGACCGTGTCTATCTGCCGGCGATCCAACCCCAAGTCCATGTCCTCGCCGTCGACCTGATCGACCCCGAGGGCCTCGCGCACCCACTGATGCGCGACGGTCGTTACGTGATCTCCTTCGCCCGGTGAGTGCCAGCGACCCCCGTCCGGATCTGGTCTTGGTCATCGCCCGGTCCCTCGGCCGAGCGGCCCGAGCAATCGGGCGGTTCACGGTCGAAACCGTGGCGGGCTGGGGCCTGCGCACGGCCCTGCCGGCCCCCCGTGCCGAATCCCCGGCCCCCACGCTCCGTTCCCAGGAACGCGACGACGCTCTGCGCCTGCCCTGGAGCGACGGGCGTGGGTTTCCGGGCGAGCTCGCGGACTTCGGGGTCCTGCTCGAGGTGCTGCGGCTGGCGCCAGGGGACAGCGTGGTCGAAATCGGCACCGGCGGCGCCGGCTGGCGCTCCCACTTCCTGAACCTCTACGGCTGCCCCACAGTAACGATCGACCTCGACCCCGGCGCCCTCGACACCACGCGGGTGCTCTTTCGGCGCCATCCGGGGACGCGCTGGGACTTGGACCCGCGGTTCGTGTCGAGCGATGGGCGACGCCTGCCCCTGCCCGACGGCTCGTGTTCCCGCGTGTTCCTGCCCACGGGACTACCGGATGCCCCGCCGGCCGAGGTGCTCGCCGAGCTTTGCCGGATCACGGAAACCGGCGGTCGCGTCGTTTGCCATTTGCCGGCCCGCCGAGGCACCACGGGGCTCGAGAGCTTCGCCCGCGAAGCCCAACGCGCGGGGTTCACGGCCACGACCGTCGTGCCCGTGGCCCGCGGTGCCGCGGAAGTCCCGGCGCTCGGCCTGCGCCGCCTGCTGCGCGGCCGCGGCCTGCTCGCGTTCTGGCGCGGCTTCACGGCGTCGTTGCTCGCGGCGCACGTTGTCGTCTTGTCGAAGGGGGTCTTCGTACCCACCACCCGCCGCCCCGGCCAGCTCGCCGGTCGCCTCGAGGTGGCCCCCCGCCGGGAAGGCGACGAACCGCTCTGGCTCGAAGCCACCACGGGCACCGTCGCCAGTCTCCATTGCCGGCTCCACAACCTCGGAGATACCCGCTGGCTCGGTGGCGAGCCCACCGCCAGCGCCCCGGGCACCACGCGCGTCACCCTGCGCCTCGGCCACGCCCAGGCCCCCATCGAGCGGATGGTGCCCTGGCACGGTCTCGCCCTGCCGCGGAATCTCGATCCCGGGGAACGCCTCGATGTCGAGATCGAGCTCCCCGAGCTCCCCGAACCCGGCGACTACCGCCTGGGGTTGGGCCTCGAAGCCGTCGGTCTGGGTGCCTTCGGCCCCGAGTGTCCGGGGATCGAATTGCGGTTGCAGGTGCGGTGAAACCGGCCGCTCACCGTGGGGGGAAGTTGCCTTGGAGGCAGATGTAGTACTGGCTCCCCTTGGGAGCTTGATTCTGGTAGTTGGGTACCGCAAAGTTGGTCCGGCCGTCGCCGCCGAAACTGTCCCCGATCAAGGAAAACAGAGCCGGGTACTGGCTGATCGGCAGCAGTTGGCCGGCGCAGAGCAGCCAACCGGTCGGAGCGAAGCTGAACGGGAAGATCGCGATCTGGCCGACGAACGAGTCCATGGGAGACCTCCAGTCGAATAGTTGAGCCGGAGAGTACACCAGGCGGGAACTGCTAAGATCGGGCCTTCTCGTTACCCCCCATCCTCTTGGAAAACCACCCGTGAAGACCAAAATCCTCGTTACCGGCGCGCTCGGCCAGATCGGCTCGGAGCTCGTGCCCGCCTTGCGCGCCCGTTACGGCATTGATCAGGTGATCGCCTCGGATGTGCGCATGCCCCCGCGCGGCGCCGGGGACGGCCCCTTCGAGTTCATCGACTGCACCATCCCCCGCCAGTTGACGGAGGTCGTGCGCCGCGAGCAGGTGGGCACCATCTACCACCTGGCAGCGTTGCTCTCCGCCACCGCCGAGGACAAACCCCAGGTGGCCTGGGAAATCAACATGGGCGGCCTGTTCCATGTGCTCGAGGTGGCCCGGCAATACCGGGCGGCGGTCTTCACCCCGAGTTCCATCGGCGCCTTCGGCCCGGGTACGCCGCCGGACCACACGCCCCAGGACACCATTCAGCGGCCGACCACCATGTACGGTGTCACCAAGGTGGCCGGCGAGTTGCTCGGCGACTACTACTTCCACCGCTTCGGCGTCGACGCCCGCGGCGTGCGCTTCCCGGGTCTCATCTCCCACGGCGCGCCCCCGGGCGGCGGCACCACGGACTACGCCGTCGAAATCTTCTACGAGGCGATCCGGCATCAGCATTACACCTGCTTCCTCGAGCCGAACACCTGCCTCGACATGATGTACATGCCGGACGCCATCGAGGCTGCCATCGGCGTCATGGAGGCGGACCCGGACCGACTCGTCCACCGCAACTCCTTCAACGTCACGGCCATGAACTTCACCCCCGAGACGCTCGCGGCGGAAATCCGCAAGCACATTCCGGGGTTCGTGCTCGACTACCGCAT
>JANRLG010000072.1:0-8012 GCA_033762835.1 Thermoanaerobaculia bacterium | reverse complement strand
TGGCTCCGGTTGGGCGCAACGAAACCACCAGCCTGGTGCTGGCGGGGACGCTGAACGCCGCGGGCTATGCCGAGGCGGCTCTGTCGTTGCGCGGCGAGGTCCAGTCGGCGTTGCACCGGGAAGGGCGGGTGGGGGTGTTGTTGGTGCCGGATCAGGAGCCCATCGTGCGCGCGCTCCTCGAGGCGGGGGAACTCCAGTTCCCCCTGGAGACGAGCGCCGAGGCCCTGCGCGAGCATCGCGGCTACTTCGCCTCGGAGCGCGGCGAGCGCCTCGTGCTGGGTTTCCCCCGCTACCGGGTCTACTTTTACAACTCGACGGACAAGTCGGCGGAAGTCGACCTCTACGCTTACTTGTCGAACTGAGCCGGCGGGCGGCTGGCGAAGACCACGAGGCTGACGAGCAGGCCGTAGGCCAGGGCCAGGTGGAGGATCTGCATCCACACCGGCGCCAGCAGGGCGAGGTTGACGAAACCGGCGAGCAGCTGGGTAAAGACGAGGCCGGTCACCCACGCGGCCGGCTTCGGGGCGGTTTCCGTGCGCTGCCGAGCCAACCAGACCAGGCCGATACCCAGGCCGACCGCCAGGAACGGGTGGAAGATCCGCAGACGGAGCAGGAAGTGGGCGCCCGGGGTGAGGTCCTGGCGCAGGCCTTCCCGCAGGCTGCCGGCGGGAAACAGGGTGTCCCCCAACGCTGCGATGGCGCCGCTCACACCCACCAGGGCCATGCCGGCGAAGGCGGTCCGAAAGGCGCCGTCGGGCAGCCACGAACGAGTCGGCCGAGGGCCCAGGCGCAGGGGCACAAGGGTCAGGTAGATCAGCAGCAGATAGGTGTTGAGCAGGTGAACGGCCATCACCAAGGCGCGCAGGGCCGAGGGGTCGTCGGCGACCAGCTCAAACTTGACGAGGCCGGCGCCCACCAGGGCTTCGACCACGGTCAGCACGAGGCCGACGACGGCGGCGCGGGTCGCGGGGTGGCGCCAGCCGACCCGCCGACCGAGGGCCGCCAGCAACCCCACGATCAAGATGCCCGCGAACCCGCTGGTGGCACGGTGGAAGAACTCGATGGCGGTGGCGGTGCTCGGTGACTGGGGCAGCACTTCGCCGTTGCACAGGGGCCAATGGCTACCGCAGCCGGCCCCGGAGCCGGTGGCACGCACGTAGGCACCCCAGAGGGCGACCAGGACGAAATAGGCGAGGACGAACCAGGCAAAGCGCCGCATGGGAGTCTTTTCGGGGCCCCGGGGGCCGCCGTCATTGTGTCACGACGGCCCGCCGCCAACCGCGCACGGAATTGAACAGGTACACCCGGCGAGCGCCCAGGACGTCCTCCCGATGCAGCACGCGCTCACGCAGCCGGCCTCGCGCCAGGGCCTCGGCCCGCAGACAACCGGGCAGCAGCCCGCAGGACAGCGGCGGTGTCCACAGTTGGCCGTCGAGCTCCACGGCGAGGTTCGTGCGCGTGCCCTCGGTGACCTCCCCGGCGGCGTTCCACAGCAGGACCTCGTCGGCCCCGGGAGCGCTGTGGAGGGCCGCCTCGTAGACATCGCGCAGGGTGGTCTTGTGGTGGAGGAAGGGGTCGTCGGCCGCCACCGGCTCGCGGGCGAACCGGACCCGCCAGCGTCGCGGGCTCCCCGTGGGGGGCTGGGTGGTGGTGCGCAGGCGGCCGACCGCGTCGAGCAACAGGCGCACGACCAGGACTCGATCGGGAAGGGGCGTCACCGCCGCCTCGAGGGCTCCCAGGGCCGCGGTGCGGTCGAAGGGACGCAGGAAGTACTCGGCCGACTCGGTCATCCGGTCGAGGTGCCGGGTGAGCAGCACGAACCCCTCGCCCGGCTGCCAGCGCAGCGTCTCGAGCAGCTCGAAGGGTGGCGGGGCGGGCGCCAACACGCGGGCCTTGAGCCGGGTTTCGGCGAGTTCGGCGTCGGCCCGCGAGTCCCACACGATGCCGCCGCCGGTACCGTACTCGAGGGTCGCCGTGCGGCGGTCCAGCCAGGCGCTGCGGATGCCGACACTGAACCGGCAATTCCCGCCCGGGGCTACGAAGCCGAGGGCGCCGGTGTAGGCCCCGCGGGGCGAGCGCTCGAGTTCGGCCAACAGAGCCATGGTGGCGAGCTTCGGCGCGCCGGTGATCGAGGCGCAGGGAAACAGCGCGCGAAACAGCTCGGGCAGCTCGGCGCTGGTTTCGGCGGTGACCTCCGAGATCATCTGCGACACGGTAGCGAACCGTTCGACGGCGAACAGCCGGGGGACGGCAACCGAGCCCGGGCGAGCGATGCGCCCGAGGTCGTTGCGCACCATGTCCACGATCATCAGATTCTCGGCGCGTTCCTTGGGGGAACGGGTCAAGACCCGAGCGAGCTCGTGGTCCTCGGCCAGGTTCCGTCCGCGCCGCGTGGTGCCTTTCATCGGGCGGCAGGTGATCGCCGTGCCGAGTCGCTCGAAGAACAACTCGGGGGAGACCGAAACCAGCGCCCAGTCCGGGTGCTCGAGGAGGCACGAGTAAGGCGAGCGCTGGGCGTGGACGAGCTGGCCGAAGAGCTCCGTCGCTGAGCCGCGGAAGGCGCCGCGCAAGCGGTAGCTGAAGTTGGCCTGGTAGGTGTCGCCACGAGCGATCGCCTGGTGGATGGCCGCAATGGCCGCGCCGTGGGCGTCGCCGTCGAGTTCGGGCTCGAGTTCGAGGGGCGAGAAGGCGGTCGGGATCGGCGGCGGCGCGGCCGGCCGGGGGGGATCGAAAATCCCGAACCAGGCCAGGGGGCGGCTGTCGCTGGCCTTCCGGACCGCGGCCCGCGGCTCCCAGGCGGGTGCCGCTTCGTAGGCCACGAACCCGGCCGCCCACCGGCCTTGAGCCCGGGTGGCCCTGTCGACCTCGGCCATCACCTCGACGACTTCCTGGACGGTCGACGCCACGAGCTCCGCGTGGGGCGCGTCGAAAACCCACCAACCCGCGGGGCCGAACCGCGAGTCGCCGAGGAGGTGCAGCCGGGGGCCGTGCATCGCCGCGGATCTTAGCTGGCGGAGCGCCGGTCCTCTAAAGTGGACCAAAGTGCTAACATTTGGTCTCTTTTGCGAGGAGGAGCCATGGCCAGTCCCATCCCCCAGCGCGGCTACGCCCAGCCCGAGGTGCTCGTCTCGACCGACTGGGTCGCCGAACACCTTGGCGACGCGGATCTCGTCGTCGTGGAGTCGAACGAAGACCCGCTGCTGTATGCGTCGGGACACATTCCGGGTGCGGTCGAAATCGACTGGACCCAGGACCTGAACGATCCTATTCGCCGTGACTATCTCGACAATACCGGCTTCGAGGCGTTGCTCGGCCGGCTCGGCATCGGCCGCGAGACGACGGTGGTGTTCTACGGCGACAAGAACAACTGGTGGGCCACCTATGCCTTCTGGGTGTTCCAGCTCTTCGGTCACACCCGGGCCCGCATCATGGACGGCGGGCGGCTCAAGTGGCTCAAGGAAGGGCGCCCGCTCGAGCGCGCGGTACCGCGGCGCGAGCCGGTCGCCTACCAGGCGCCGCCGCGCGACGACCATAGCCTGCGCGCCTTCCGGGATGAAGTCCTCACGCACGTGGCTCACCGGCGCCCGCTGATCGACGTCCGCAGTCCACTCGAGTTCACCGGCGAGCGGCTGCACATGGACGACTATCCCAACGAGGGTGCTCTGCGCGGCGGCCACATTCCGGGCGCTAAGAACGTGCCCTGGGCGCGCGCCGTCGATCCGGACGACGGCACCTTCCGTCCGGCCGATCAGCTGCGAGCGATTTACGAACAAGAGTGCGGCCTACGGCACGAGGACGACGTCGTCGTCTACTGCCGCATCGGCGAGCGCTCGAGCCACACCTGGTTCGTGCTCACCTACCTGCTCGGGTACCCGCGGGTTCGGAACTACGATGGCAGCTGGACCGAGTGGGGCAATCTCGTGGGCGTGCCGATCGAGAAGTAGGATCCGGTAAACCGTGCTGAAGGCATCCTGGTAGATCACCTCGAGGCCGGGGTCGGCTTCCGCCTGTCGCTGCCACGAGGTGAAGTCGTGGCTGACCAAGAGGTAGCGGAGCTGCCAGTCGTCGAGCGCCGCGGCCAGGCTGCCCAACTCCGCCGCCCGCCGCTCGAGCCGGGTGAAGCTGTGTGGGCCGTTGGTGTCCCCCAAGAGCGGCGTCTCGGCGAAGGCCACCAGGCTCTCGGCCCCCAGGGCGTAGATGGGCTCGCCGGGAGCCTCGCGATTCACCCAGCGGAGCGCCGGGTAGTGGGGTAGGTGACGGCCCAAGAAAGTCTCTCTTTCTTCGCTCGTGGCCGGAGGTGGTCCGAGCCGCCCGACCCGGTAGACCACCCAAGCCGGGCCGGCGAGGGCGAGGCCGAGGGCCACCACGGCAATTCCACGCCGACGGACGCCGAGCTCTACGATCCCCACGGCGATGATCAGGACCCAGAGCGGAGCGATGGCGAGAAAGTAGTGGCCATGGGTGGGGGAGAGCGCCACGAACCCGACCGCCACGGCGGCGAGCCGGCGCAGGTCGGGCCGCCGCCACGCCACCAGCAGAAGCATCGGAACGGCGAGGGCGAAGGCCGGCGAGAAGGGCGGGAAGCCGCCCGCCGCGGCGCGGTCGAAGGTCAAGTCCCAAAGCAGCGTCGCGGCCTTCGCAAGGCGTTCGCGGCCCCGCGGCCCCAGGAACTCGTCCGCTGCCCAGGGGCTCGAGCCGAAGACCTCCCCGAAGAACGGAAACAGGGGGTTACCGGTGTGGATGACGATGCGGCAGTAGGTCGGAGCGAGGGCGAGGAACGTCGCGGCGCCGAAGACGACCCATCTCGGCCAGCCTGAAGGCCGGCCGCTACCCCGGAAATCACGGTTCTTTTCGAAGTCGGCCGAACCTCCCCGAGGAGGCGCCAGCAGCCACGCTGCCGCGGGCAAGAACAACAACCCCGAGTACTTGGAACTTGCCGCGCTGCCCGCGAGGAAACCCGCCGCGATCACCCAGCGGAGCCCGCCCTCGCGCCGGCCCCGCGCGGCAGCGTAGAGGGCGCCGAGCCCGCACAGGCCGAGGACTGGCTCGACGTAGCCGCAGGTCGCGAGGTAAAGCGCGCCCGGACTGCCGACGAGGACGGCGGGGGCCATCCAGGCGCTGGCCGGAGCAAGCTCCCGGGCCCAGCGGAAAACGAGGGCGGCGCTTCCGGCGAGGGCCACGAGCCCCACGAGCTGAGTGGCCGAGTCCCCGGCGGCGAGCAGCAGCGGCGTCGCCACGATCTCGGCGAGTTGGGGAAACACCGGATAGCGCAGATCGGGTAGGAACGGCAGACCGCCCGTGCGGGCGAAGGCCTGGCTGAACGGCAGGTGGTACAGGGTCTGGTCGAAGCCGAGGGGCGGGTAGAGAGTCAGGGCGAAGGCCGGGACGAGGAACGCGAGGGCGATCCAGAGTGCCGGCGAAAGCGTCGCCCGAGGCTCGTCCCGCCACGGCCGCGACACCCAGACCAAGACCGCGGCCAGCGGTAGCAGCACCCCGAGCCGCAGGCCCCCGACCAGGCCGACGAGCTGTAGGAACTGAGCCACCGCGGCCAACCCGAGAGCTGCCGTCAGGCCCGCCGGCACCGCGCCGAGCCGTCGCGCCAGCGGACGCCCCGCCGCCCAGACGACGCCGCTGAAAACCCCGAGGGCGAGCAACTGAAGGAGGACGTGTCGGGCCAAGGCCATGGCGAGCGCGGATCATAGTGCCGACTGGATGGATGGGCGGCCTCGTGCCGCCCTTCTCCCCGCGCGGCCCCCCCGCGGGAGGGTAGAGTACCGCCTATCGTGAACCCCCCAGCCAAAATCGAGAGCCGCGGCCGCATCTGCGTCGTCATGCCGGCCTACAACGCGGCACGGACGCTCGCGCGTACCGTGGCCGATCTGCCCGCCGAGTGGGTCGACGACCTCGTGCTGGTGGACGACGCCAGTGCCGATCGCACCGTCGAAGTCGCCCACGGACTTGGCCTTTACACCGTCGTTCACCCGGAAAACCGGGGGTACGGCGCCAACCAGAAGACTTGCTACCGAGAGGCGCTGGCCCGCGGCGCCGACATCTGTGTGATGGTCCACCCCGACCACCAGTACGACCCGGCCGCCGTGGCCGAGCTCGTGGCGCCGCTCGTCGCCGGCCGCTGTGACGCCGTCTTCGGCAGTCGTATCCTCGGCGGCCAAGCCCTGGCCGGCGGCATGCCGCGTTGGAAGTACGTCGCCAACCGCCTGCTCACCGCCCTCGCCAACCGCACCTTCGGCGTCCACCTGACGGAGTACCACTCGGGCCTGCGCGCCTACAGCCGGCGTTACCTCGAGGCGGTAGACCTGGCTGCCAACGCGGACGGTTTCGTGTTCGACAGCGAGATCATCGCCCAGGGGTTGTGGCTCGGCCTGCGCATCGAAGAGATCCCGATCGCCACCCGCTACTTCCCCGAGGCCTCCCAGATCGGCTTTTGGGCCAGCGTCCGGTACGGCTTCGGCGTGCTCGGCGTGCTCGCGCGCTACCGCCTGCATCGCCACGGGGTGCGCGGGACGCGAATCCTCGGAAGACCGCCATACAATGCTGGTTATGACCCGCTTGCCGACGCGCCTTGAAAATTTCCTCGCGAATCTCGATCTCCTCACTGACCGTGCCGACCGCATCGAGGCGTTGATCGACATCGCCGAGCGTTTCCAGGAAGTGTCGCCGGAAGTGGCACGGCGGCCGTTCCCGGAAGAGAATCGCGTGCCGGCCTGCGAGTCCGAGGCCTTCGCCTTCGTCACTGATCACCCGGACGGTACCCTCGGGGTGCATTTCGCGGTTGAAAACCCTCAGGGAATTTCGGCCAAAGCCCTGGCGGTCATTCTGAAGGAAGGGCTCGAGGGCGAAGCCCCCGCGGTGATGGCGGTGGTGCCTCGAGAAGTGGTCTACCGGATTTTCGGGCGAGAGCTTTCGATGGGTAAGTCCATGGGCCTGACCGGCATGGTGGGGTTGCTGCAGAGCTTCGCCCACCGTCGGCTCTGAGCTCCCCCTGATCGGGAGCCCGGAGCCCCGCCCGCCTCCGGGGGGGAGATCACTCTCCACCCCCGGCCCCCCACCGGTTTTCAGTCCGCAACCCGGCGAGATCCACGAAAGTTGGTCTTACAGGTCTCGGTGTTCTCGGGACAGAGAGTGAGACAGCTCGGTGACGAAATTTTTGGGCTTCACGAGACGCACACCACGACCTTGCCGAAGTGGCGGCCGCCGGCGAGGTGGCGGAAGGCCGCGGGAGCATCGGTGAAGTCGAAAGTGCGGTCGAGCACGGGCCGCAGGCGATGGTGACCGAGCGCGCGATTCATGTCCTCGAAGTGCTCCCGACTGCCCACGAGCACGCCTTGGAGCCGCAGGCCGCGCATCAAGACACTGGTGAGATTGAGTTCGGTGACGGCACCCGCGAGCACGCCGATGATCGAGATCTCGCCGCCGGGTCGGACCGCTTTCAGGGATTGGCCGAGCGTGCCGGCTCCGCCCAGCTCCACCACGTGATCCGCCCCGGCGCCGCCGGTCACCTCGAGCACTCCGTCGGCCCACTCCGGCCGTTCGAGGTAGTTGATGCCGTGCCAGGCACCGAGCTCCTTGGCCCGGGCGAGCTTCTCGTTCGACGACGAGGTGACGATCACCCGCGCTCCGAACAGCCGCGCCAGTTGCAGCACGAAGATCGACACGCCACCTGTGCCGAGGGTCACCACGGTGTCGCCCGCGCGCACCGAGCCCTTGCCGGCGAGGGCGTTCCAGGCGGTCACGGCGGCGCACGGCAGGGTGGCGGCTTCCTCGTCCGTCAGGTGCTCCGGAATCGCTACCAGACCCTCTTCGGAGAAGACCCCGAGCTCGCGCAGGGTGCCGTCCAGGGGGCCGCCGAGAGTGGTCTTCATCTTCTCGCGGGTTTCGCGCCCGGCGAGCCAACCCTGGGCGAAGTTCGGCATCACGCGATCGCCGACGGCGAACCGGGTGACGCCCGCGCCGACGGCCTCGACGACTCCGGCGCCGTCCGAGCAGGGGACCAA